>CABQIW010000004.1 GCA_902464295.1 uncultured Eggerthella sp. | reverse complement strand
CAAGGGGCTTACGCCTGAGGGGTGGTTGGGTCGACCCGCTTTCGTTGCTCGATAGCCTGCAATATCTTGCAGGCTATCTCGTGCACTTCGCTCCTTCGGACAACCTATTACGAATTAAGAGTGCGGACTCAGAGTCGTCCACCCGCCCCACAGGCTTCGCCCCTTATGGCAAAAGTCACCTGAGCAGTTCTTGCAGCAAGCTGGCAGCTTGCTCGTCGAGTTGCTTTTGCAGCTCTTCGTAGATAGCGATCAGGCTACGTGCTTCAGGCGTGAGTTCGGAGCCTTTGTTTCCTTTGCGCCTTAGCAGCTGGATGCCGAACGATTCTTCGGCATGCTTCAAGATGCTCCATGCCTTGGAGTACGCCATTCCCATCTCTGCTGCCGCCTTATTGAGCGATCCCGTTTCATCAACGAGCTTGCATAGACTCACGATGCCTTTCCCTAACGCCGGAGTATGTTCTTCGGTGTTCTTGGCTTTGATGATGAGTTTGACTTCGACTTCGAAATCGCAGGGATTCATGCGTACTCCAATCTGGTTGTAACCATATTGTAAAACTAAGAGAGCCCTCTTCGCGCCAAGTTGATCTATTATTCTTATTCGAGAATATATTCTCAATCGAGAATAATTAAACAACGGAAAGCAACAGGAAGGATGAAAATGGAACAGACTAAACCACGTGCAAAGAAAGCGCTCGCGTTCCTTGCGATCATCGTGAGTCTCTTAGCCGCTTGTCTGCTTGCGGGCTGCAGCAGCTCGAACTCGCAGGAAAAGGTCGAGCTCGAGATCTATGCGGCGAATTCGCTCACCGACGCGATGAACGAAGCGCAGGAAGCCTACACCAAAGAAAACCCGAACGTGACCTTCAAGGATTCGCAATATGAAGCATCCGGCACGCTCGTGCAGAAGATCGAAGCAGGAGGCACGCCCGATATCTTCATCTCCGCGAACAAGAAGAACATGGACAAAGTGGTTGAAGACGGCAAGATCAACGAAGATAAGCCACTCGATCTTTTCGCGAATGACCTTGTTATCGTGACCGCTGAAGACTCAGATCTGAACGAGATCGATCTGGCGCAGGCCTGCGATGGTTCCTACACCATTTCCGTAGGCGATAAGAATGTTCCTGCAGGCACCTATGCCAAGCAGGCCCTCTACACCGTTGGCTGCTACACGAACGAAAGCGGCACCGATGGCGAGATAACCGGCCCGATCAAGGGTAAGGTCACCGAAGCCGATAAGGTCGGTTCGGTCTGTTCGTACGCGCAGTCTGGCGAAGTCGATCTTGGCTTCGTGTACAGCTCTGATGTTATGCGCTATGGCAATGTGAAGACCGTCTGCACCCTTCCTGCTGACACGCATAAGCCAATCGTTTATCCTGCTGCTGTACTGAAAGACTCAGCACATGCTGAAGCAGCGGAAGCGTTCCTCTCCTGGTGTCAGGAAAGCCCCGATGCTCAGAAGATCTGGCAAAAATGGGGATTTGAACTCGCTTGATCATGAACTCTGTCGGCAAACAGAACGCTTTTTGGCTCGCGCTCATCTTGAGTGCGAGCCTTCTTTTCGGCGTATTCTCGCTGTGCGTGAGCATGCCAACGTTTGCCTATGGCGCGCCTGCCGGATCGACCCAAGCGGGCAGCTCGGCCCAGACGCAAGATGCCAATGCGAATACGACTGTCCAAGATGTTGAGGTCTCTTCTGAGGGAAGTTCGGCGCGCGCTTCTGGCATCGATTTCGCGCTCTCTGATTTCTCCCGTGTCGAAAAAGGCTCGAACCGTCCGATCGACGGCACCTACCAGGGCTATTGCTATTTGATGGATGCGCCAGCCGATTCTCTTTGCTTGGTCGACTTGTCGGGCGTGGTGGTGGTCTACGTTCCTGAAGCGCTCGCAAAACAAAACAGGCTCGACCTTGCAAACGAGCAGACCCAGGCCAGTCTCAAGCTTCTGTTCAGCGCGCTCGATTCCTACGACGCCCAAGGTAATTCCGTCGTGAAGAGCGATGCGGAATGGCTGTTCACGAGCAAGCAGACCTTCACCACGCACGGCCTTACGATCGGCTTCTCCCAGGAATACAAACCGGGATACTTCTACACCTCCGTCCAAACCGAAACGGGCGCGGATGTGATGGATAAAGAAAGCCCCCTTGCGACCGATGCAAACCTGCGCCTCTCGCATGTCGATTACGCCAACCTGCAGGCGAGCGACGCGGTGGCCATCGCGGCGGCTCCTTCAGCCTTCGATCAGATCGGCTCGTTCTTCCAAACTCTTGATTGGTCGCCCCTTCTGGTCACGCTCAAGACCACGGGCACCGCCATCATCTTCATCTTCATCTTGGGCCTGCTCGCCGCTTGGTGGACGCTGCGCTTGAAGCCGCGCACCCAAAGCATCATGGACGCGATCTTCACGATCCCGATGGTGCTACCACCCACGGTCTGCGGTTTCTTGCTGCTCATGTTCTTGGGCCGCAACACCCCCGTTGGCGCGTGGTTCGACCAGATTGGGTTCCCGCTCGTCTTCAGCTGGCAGGCGACCGTTATCGCGGCGGTGGTCGTAGCCTTCCCACTCATGTATCGCTCGGCACGCGGTGCCTTCGAGTCAATCGATGCCGACATGCTCGATGCTGCCCGTACGCTCGGCTGGAGCGAAGGGCGTATCTTCTTCCGACTTATGCTGCCGCTGGCCTGGTCTTCCGTGGCTGCTGGCACTATGCTCGCCTTCGCACGTGCGCTCGGCGAATTCGGCGCAACGCTCTTTCTGGCCGGCAACTACGCGGGCATCACGCGTACCATTCCCATCGCCATCTACTTCGAATGGATGGGTGGCAATATCGAGGCGGCGTTCTGCTGGACGATCGTGGTGATCATCATCTCCTTCGCGGTGATCTTCGCGATCAACCTCTGGAGCAAGCGCACGACGAAGTACCGCCGTAAGGAGGTGGAGTCGTGAGCCTGGTGGTCGACATCGAGAAGCACTACGGCACCTTCGATCTGGAAGTTGCCTTTGAAGCTGCGCACGAAACGCTCGGCTTCTTGGGCGCTTCTGGGTGCGGCAAGTCGCTCACACTGCGCTGCATCGCCGGCGTTGAAACGCCTGATGCAGGCAAGATCGTCGTGAATGGCAAGACGTATTTCGACAAGGCGCCTGGCAAGAAGGCATCCGTGAACCTGTCTGCGCAGGAACGAAAGAGCGCGCTGCTCTTCCAGAATTACCAGCTCTTCCCGAACCTTACCGTGAAGGCGAATATCGCAGCGGGCATTCCGCGCGAGGTGCTCAAGCGAGACGGTGATGTGCTCATCGAACGTCAGCTCACGCGCTTCGGACTTCGCGGACTGGAGAAGCGCTACCCCCTGCAGCTTTCTGGTGGTCAGCAGCAACGCGTGGCGCTCGCACGCATGCTCGCCGCCCAGCCCGCCATCCTCATGCTCGACGAGCCGTTCTCGGCTCTTGATGCACACTTGAAGAGCGAGCTCGAACAGAGCCTGCTCGACCTGTTCGCCACCTATGAAGGAACCATCCTCTATGTTTCGCACGACATCGATGAAGCATTCCGCTTCTGCGACCGCATTGCTGTGGTGAGCGATGGCACGATCGACGAGATAGCGCCCAAGGATGAGCTTGTGCACGAACCGCGGAGCTTGGCAGCGATCCGGCTTTCGGGTTGCAAGAACACCACCCCGGCACGCTATGTGAGCGACCATCGCGTGTATCTGCCCGAATGGGGCGTGGAGATGGAAACGAAGCGCGTGGTCCCTCATGACGTAGCCTGGCTTGGCGTGCGCGCTTACCACATCAAGCAGGCGCGTAAAGGTGACGCAAGATCGAACGGGCAGCCCAATGTGTTCAGGATGCGCTGCGACCGTGTGAGCGATTCGCGATTCGAGCGCGCCGTCATGGCCGCATTTGTCGACGAGAAGGGGGCTCAGCTTCCCACAACTCCTCACCTGCAGAGTGTGCAGAACGACGAAGCGCACACCCCAACCCCGCCAGAAAATACCGAGCAAGCATTCCTCAAAAGTCATGTACGATGGAATATCGACAAGCACATTACCGCCGATGAAGCTCTACCTGAGAGAGGAGACTGCGTGTTTCTCGCCTTCCCCCCTGAAGCGCTCTATGTGGTGACCCACTAGTCACGCTGCGCGAAGGGAAGCACGGAACACCCTGCTAGTTCTATGAAAGATCGCTTTGGGCGCAACATAGATTACCTGCGCATCTCGCTCACCGACCGGTGCAATCTGCGCTGCGTGTACTGCATGCCCGAAGCAGGCGTAGAGACCCGCGAACATGGCGAGATCCTCTCCTTCGAAGAGATCGTGCGTGTGGTGGAAGTGGCTGCACGTTGTGGCATCAAGCATTTGCGCTTCACGGGTG
The DNA here is from genome assembly GCA_902464295.1 of uncultured Eggerthella sp. Taxonomy (GTDB): domain Bacteria; phylum Actinomycetota; class Coriobacteriia; order Coriobacteriales; family Eggerthellaceae; genus Anaerotardibacter. Next base: position 57,890 of record CABQIW010000004.1, on the reverse strand, counting down.
GCGAACCACTCGTGCGCAAAGGAGCGCAGGACCTGATCGGCGCCTGTAAGCAGGTCGAAGGCATCGAAGATGTGGCGATCACCACCAATGGCATTCTCCTGCCACGCTTCGCAAACGAGTTGAAGGCAGCAGGGCTTTCGCGCGTGAACATCTCGCTCGATTCGCTCGACCCTGCCACCTATCGCACGCTCACCCGCTGTGGAAACTTGGACGATGCGCTTGCGGGCATCAATGCGGCGCTCGATGCTGGCTTCGATCCGGTGAAGATCAACACCGTGGTCATCCGCAGCATGAACCAAGATCTCTCTGCGTTCGCGCGCCTTACGAAAGAGCTCCCACTCCATGTACGCTTCATCGAATACATGCCGCTTGGCTCAACCTGCTCTTCAGAGGTTGCTCACTGGGATGAGAGCGAGGTCATTCCCCTGCCTGAACTGATCGAGACGCTCACTACAAGCTGCGTTGAGGCTGGCCTGGGTGCTCCCTATCCGCTTGATGGCGCAGATCAGCGTGCACTTGCGCCCGCTGGCTGGGGACCTGCGCGTTACTGGAAGCTTCCCGACTCGCGCGGAACGATCGGGTTCATCACTTCGGTGTCCGACCATTTTTGTGCTTCTTGCAATCGCTTGCGCCTTACCGCTGATGGCAAATTGCGCCTGTGCCTTTTCTCCGATGAAGAGCTCGATATAAGAGCAGCGCTTCGCGAGGGCACCGTAGAAGATGTTGAAGCATTGTTCTGGCAAGCCATGAGGCAGAAGCCCGAAAGCCATGCTGCACGAACCGGCACCGTACGCGAAATGGTCCAAGTGGGTGGCTAAGCGCTAGAATAGACGCGAACGATACGAGCGCACGTCGAAGAGGAACCGATGGCAGACGAATTGAAGCTGAATCACTTAACCGAACAGGGCAATGCCCACATGGTCGATGTGTCCGAAAAAGCCGAGACCAAACGCATCGCCATTGCTGAAGGCTTCATCACCATGCAAGCTGGAACGCTCGCCACGGTGCTGTCTCACCGCGCGAAGAAGGGCGACGTTATCGCGACTGCGCGCATCGCTGGCATCATGGCAGCGAAGAAAACGAGCGAGCTCATCCCGCTCTGCCATCCGGTCATGCTCACTAATGTGACCATCGATCTGCTTCCCATCTGGGGAGATGATGCACCTGCGACCGAAAAGCAAGCGAGCCATGCAAGCGGGCCACACCCTTGCGGCATCCATGTGGTAGCTCAAGCATCGCTGGTGGGAAAGACCGGCGTTGAAATGGAAGCGCTCACCGCTGCTTCGGTTGCCTGCCTTACCATCTACGACATGTGCAAGGCGATCGATCGTGGCATGGAGATCGGCGAAGTGCGCCTCGTACACAAGGAAGGTGGCAAGAGCGGCGTTTGGCACCGCTCTTAGTGGCCCTGGCCGTCCATCATCGCGAGCGCGTGCTCGAGCACCTCGTTCACGGCCTCCCAGTTCTCACGCACCGCTTTTTCGCTTCCTGGGAAATTGATCACGAGCGTCTTACCACGCTGCATGCACATCGCGCGTGAAAGCATCGCGCGATTGGTGAAGCGCATGCTATAAGCGCGCATGCCTTCGGCGATGCCGGGAACAGGGCGGTCGCACACATCTTCGGTGGCCTCCGGCGTTACATCGCGCGGAGAAAGCCCCGTGCCGCCGCACGTGATGACCACATCGGCCTCGAAACGGCCGCACGCACTTACGATCGCTTGCGCGATGAGCGAGCGCTCATCGGTCGTTACGACATGCGAAACGCACGTCCATCCTTTTTCAGCGATAAGCTCTTCGAGCACGTTGCCTGCCGTGTCGGTCTCGAGCGTACGCGTATCTGAACAGGTGATTATTGCGAACTTCATGAGATAACGCTCCCTTCTTCAACGTCGAGCAAGATGCACTCGACTTCGGTGCCCGCGGCAACGCGCTTGCCCTCTGGCACCCCTGCCGGCAACACCGCTAAGCAATTCCCGCGCTGAAGCGTGCCGAACAGACCCGAATTCTGGTTCTTAGCGGGCACGACTACGAGCTTGCCGTTTTCATCGTGCTCAAGCGTGGCGCGTAAGAGCAGCACGCGCCCATCCTTCTTCTTGCGGTCCTTCGCGAGCGTTGCCACCACGCGCGGACGCTCGAAGGCTGTGAAGCCCTGCATCTTGCGCAGCGCTGGGCGAACGAACATCTCGAAACCGCAGTAAGCTGCCGCTGGATTGCCCGAAAGACCAAAAACCGGAACGCCTTCCACGAAACCGAAAGCCTGAGCTTTGCCGGGGCGCATGTTCACGAGCGTCATCTCAAGTGCGCCCATCTGCTTGATCACGTCTTTGATGAAGTCGTAATCGCCATTCGATGCACCGCCCGAGGTAACCACGAAATCATGATTCATGAGCGCCGTTTCCACGGCATCACGGATCGCGATGAAATCGTCTTTGACGATCGGGAAAATAGTAGGAATGCCGCCCGCTTCTTTCGCACAAGCAGCCAGCGCATAGGCGTTGCCATCGCGGATCTGCCCAGGACCCGGCACGACCGTAGGCTCGACCAGCTCACTGCCGATCGAGATGATGGCCACCTTGGGGCGACGATAGACCGGAACCTCCATGATGCCGCAACTTGCGATGAAGCCGACCCCTGCCGCGCGAATGACCTCGCCTGCATGGATCGCCACTTCGCCACGTGCGATCTCTTCGCCTGCTTCACGGACGTTGCTGCGCAGCGCCGTAGGTTCCGTGAACGCAACGCAAGATCCCGCACGACCGTCACTTCCTTCATAATCGACCAGCTCGTATTTGACGACGGAGTCGGCGCATGCGGGCACAGGAGCGCCGGTCATGATGCGCACGCATTCATCCGCTGCCAGATCGCCTTCATAGATGGAACCAGCAGGAATCTCTGCAACAACCTTCAGCTTCACAGGAGCATCTGCTGTTGCACCTTCGATCTGCGCGGCCTTGAGCGCGAAGCCATCCATGGCTGCATGGGCGAACGGCGTGATGTCGATGTCGCTCGTAAGATCTTCGGCTGCTATGCGTCCTACCGCATCAACAAGGCTCTCCTGCTCAACTTCGAGCGGATGAATGTTCTTAAGAACGATCTCACGTCCTTCTTCGATGCTCACCATCTCTAGATCTTTCATCATTTCCCCTTCTTGCTGTTCCCTATGATTCCTTATGATTTCCCTTTAGATCAGGTTTTCTACAGGTCGTGCTGAGCTTTCAAGTACGTACGCATCGAATAGAGCGTTATGTCGCTGCGATTCACTACGCCTACGATCTTGCCCTTATCGAGCACGGGCACCTTCTTCAAATGATTATCGCCGAGCACGCGACAAACTTCGGGAAGCGTAGCAGAAAGGTTGATTCCCACCACGCCTTTCGTTGCCACGTCCATCACGTTCATGCGCATGAGCGCAGCAAGCTTCTCGTCGAAGGTGTCGTTGTCGTTCGAAGCCTGCATGATCATGACGATCGGATCGGTATAGAGATGGCTGCGCTTGGAAAGGAAACGCATGATATCGCCATCGGAAACGAACCCGACCGCACGTCCTTCACTATCTACGACCGGTGCCGCGCTGATCTTGCGCTCAACGAGCACGCGCATCACATCGAGCACCGAAGAGCTTTCGGGCACCGTGAACACATCGGTCTTCATGATCGACGCGAGCACGTTCTGCTTCTCCTGTTTGTCCAGATCGACCTTCGTTTCCGCATCGCCATTCTTCACGAAGATGAGCACGAGCGCGAACCCGACGGCACAGAGCACCGCGGAAACCCCGAACGCAGCATCCACACCGTGCACGCCAGCAAGCGTCGTGGATTCGGTTGCCATGAGCGAAACCGACACTATCGCGAACACCGAGGTGAGGATAGCGGTTCCTAGCGAACCCGCGATCTGGCGGAAGGTGTTGTTCACCGAGGTGCCATGATTGATAAGGTCGTTGGGCAGCGCGTTCATCGCCCAAGTGGTGATGGTCATGTTGATGAGCGCCATGCCGAAAAGGCGGATAGCCATGACCACTGCCACGTAAACAAGGCTCACTTCGGGTCCTAAGAAGGCGAGCATGACCGTGCCGATCGTGAGCATGAGCGTGCCGGTAACAGCGAGCACGCGTGGTCCGTGGCGGTCGAACCAGCGTCCTGCGATCGGGCCCATGATGCCCATGATGAGCGCACCGGGCAAGAGCACGAGACCAGATTCGGTGGCAGAATAGCCAAGCAGTGATTGCAGGTAGATGGGCAGCAAGATGCCCACGGAAAGAAGCGCTGCCTGCACGACCATGCCGATGATCGTACCCATCAAGAAGGTCTTGTTGGCAAGCACGCGCACACGCAGCATGGGGTGTTCCATCGAAAGCTGGCGACGGAAGAACAGCACGATCACTACAAGACCGACAATGAGCGAAACGAAGAATTCAAGGCCAAAACCACCATTGCCGATGATGGAGAAGCTATAGAGCAGCGAGCCGAAGCCGAGCGTAGAGAGCACCACTGATGGGATATCGAGCTTGGCATGCGCATGCTTTGCAGGGACCCGATCCATGGTGAAGGGTGTAACGAGCGCTACGATCGCCGCAAAGGCGGTTACCACATAGAACATGATGTGCCAATCGGCAGCATCGATGACCACACCAGCAGCCGTGGGGCCGATAGCTGGGCCGAACGCCATCACGATGCCGAAAAGCCCCATCGCAAAACCGCGGCGCTCGATCGGGAACGTGAGCATGAGCACGCTCATGACCATAGGCATGAGAACACCTGCTCCCACCGCCTGAACGATACGGCCAGAAAGCAATACCGGGAAGTTCGGCCCCCAAGCAGCGAGAAGCGAGCCAATCGCGAAGATCGACATCGAGAAGAGGAAGAGATTACGAATGGGGAAGCGATCGATCAAAAACGCGGTCACGGGAACCATGATGGCATTCACGAGCGTGAAGCCGGTGGTGAGCCACTGACCGGTGGCGGCATTGATGCTCATGTCGACCATGATGGAGGGCAGCGCTGGCGCTACCACCGTTTGATTGAGCACCGTCACGAACGTGCCCACCAAAAGCAGCACGATCATGACCGTCTGTCTGTGCGTTAATCCCAGGCGGTTGACCTTCGTTGTGGTCGTATTCGCCATGAGGGGTTACTCCGTTGGTTCTTCTTCGGAATCTAGTTTGAATTCGACACCGATCTTATCGATGCGCAGCGCATCCATGGCCTTAGCCGTAAAGGTGATCGTACGTTTATCGTGATGGATCTCGATCGAATCGCCTTCAGCAGGGATCTTGTCGATCAAGTCGAGCATGAGTCCTCCAACGGTCTCATAGTCGTAGATAGGCACGGGCTCGAAGCCGAGGAATTCGACGAACTGATCGACCGGGAGCGAACCATCGACCAGATAGCTGTTCTCGCCCACCTTGAGAATCTCGTCCTGATCGTCGTGGAGATATTCGTCTTCAACGCTTCCGATGATCTGACCGATCACGTCGCTCATCGTAACGATGCCCGACGTGCCGCCATGTTCATCGACCACTACGGCGATCTTGGTGTGCTTATCCTGCATCATCTGCATGAGCTTGTCGAGCGCCAGGCTTTCAGGAACCGGATTGATATCGCGAATGACCAGGTCGTCCTTGGTCGAATCAGGCGGCAAGCGATACGCATCCTTGATGTGTATGAAGCCGATGATGTTATCGGTGTTGTCCTTATAGACCGGATAACGCGTGAATTTGTTCGCACCCATGATCTCGAGGATCTCTTCTAAGTCATCGTCGATGTCGATCGCGATCATATCGGTACGCGGAGTCATGATGGCTTTCGCATCCTTGTCATCAAGATCGAACACGTTATCGAGGATCTCGAACTGATCGGTAGCGAGCTCGCCGCTCTCTGCGCTTTCCTCGAGCAGGATCTTGATCTCTTCTTCGGTGTAGGCCTGATGCTCGCTGGCGGTATCATGGCCGGTCAAGCGCATGATGCCATTGGTGGTGGAGTTGAAGAGCCACATGATGGGGTACGTGATGCGATAGAACCAGTAGAGCGGCGTGGCCGAGAAGAGCGCATAGCGTTCGGTATTCAAGATGGCCATGGATTTCGGCACCAGTTCACCAAGGATAACGTGCAGCGCCGTGATGATGATGAAGCCGATGGCAACAGCGATCGCGGAAACCGCTGCATCAGGCAACCCCAGTGCCGCGAGCGGCTCGTGGATCACGCTCGAAACAGCTGGCTCACCCAACCAGCCAATAGCCAGCGAAGCAAGCGTGATGCCCAGCTGGCAGGCAGAAAGATAAGCGTTTACGTTTTCGGAAATCTCTTTTGCTCGTTTCGCACCACGCGCACCTTCTTCAAGGAGAATATCGATCTGCGATTTCCTGACGCGCACGAGTGAAAATTCAGCAACAACGAAGAACGCATTCATCAATAGGAAGAATGCGACCAAAAGTATACTGACAACAAACACCATTGAGGCTTACTACTCCTTAATAGGCTCTCTCTGATTTTCCCTTAATCGTCTGTGCTGTTATGCTTAACCATCGAATATACATCAAAACGTAACTAATGATCGAAAAGCATGCACCTCTTGTCTGTTTATTTTAGAGCTTCGATCTTTTCATTTCTCCGTTTTGTCTTGGTATTAGTAAAATCTACGATATGTCGACATTTTTTGAAAAGCTGGTGGCTGCTGTGCGCTTCGTCGGCCATTATCTTTGGATCGCCCTGAAGGCTCTTGGACGATTCTTGCTTTGGCTCGGTGCTCTGCTTTTGCGCTCTCTGAGCAGCCTCATCACCTGGATTCGCCTGAACCTGCCACCACGGGTTCAGTTCATCTTGTTGGCGGTAGTGGTCGCGATCTTGATCGTGCTCATAGCGCTCATCTTCACCGGGCACACGTGCACGTTCGCGCCTGATTCCGAAGAGCCCGCAGAAGAGCAGCCGCCCGAGGTCACCTACACGCCTGACGAGACCGACTATAGGCACATTGCGGTCCAACCTGATACCATCACCTCGTTTTCACTCGTCGAAAGCGGCAACCAAATGTATGCCAGCCTTTCGGAAGACGAGAATCGCTCCATCACTGAAGACCTTTCATGGCTCGAAGCCGACAACGAAGACGTGGGCTTTTTGATCATGAATCTGAACACGGGTAGCGGGTTCTGCTACAACATCGACACACGCATCTATGGGGCAAGCACCTACAAAGCACCCATAAGCGTGTTCCTCTGCGAAGAATATATCGACGGCGGAACGCTCAACAAATCTGCTGTGAGCAACCGCATCGAAGATGCGATCGTATGGTCGGACAATAATTCCTATCGTTCGCTCAAACACAGCTACGACGGCTCGAACCATAATAATTGGCTTTCCGAGATGGGGATCGACCCCGCTAACTACATGGCCACCTTTCCTTCCTATTCCGTACGCGATTCCGCAACGCTCTGGACGCACACCTGGAATTACCTGAACTCTGGCAGCGACACCGCCACCTGGCTCAAAGGACTATTCGAACGCACTGAGACCTCTTTCTTGCGCAACGGTGCCATTGAAGCCGGAATGGATAACGCGACCGTGTATAACAAAGCAGGCTGGTGTGTTTCAGATAGCGGCCGAGAAGATGCCGTTAACGATGCGGGTATCGTGGTTGATGGCGATAACACCTATCTGGTGGTCGCTTTCACGAGCAGGCCCGACTCCCCTACGGCTGAAGCGAATCTCTCGGCGTTGTTCGCTTCTCTTCTGAAGGCGCGCCATTCTCTCGATGCGTCGAGTGCTACCTGGGACAATGTCGAAGTGGTCGAAGCACCTGCTGAAGGCGAAGGCGATACGAGCGTCGAACTGGTGGTCGATTCTCCAAACGAAGGATCGACCACAGCGGTAGTGAAGTCTGGTGCCTCTCAGAGCGATACAGCGGTCGTTTACGCATCGGATACGCTGCTCATCGCGAAGGCCCCTCGCCAATATGCCATTGCGGAGTGACGCTGATGAACGCGACGGAAGCATCGACCAAGACGAGCACGATCGCTGAAGCGTCTGAGAAGCCACAAACCTTCACATCGAAATTGCTGATGCTCACCTGGGTGTTTGCCGCAATGTCTTTGCTTGGGCTTGCAGGCGAGACCCTACAGCACTACATCGCCTTTGGCGGCGATATCGAAAGCCGGGCAGGGCTTTTGTGGGGGCCGTTCTCCCCAATCTACGGAACAGGGGCGTTCCTTCTTACCGTCTTCGCACTCAGGCTCGATGGTGCCAAGTTCCATTCGAACTTCAGTATCTTCTGCATTGCTGCTGTGGTGGGTGGCGCCGTGGAGTATTTGGCAAGTTGGGCAATGGAAGAGTTTTGGGGCATCGTTGCCTGGAGCTACCTTGAGGCGCCTGGCAACTTCAACGGACGTACCGATATCTTCCACATGGTCATTTGGGGAGTACTTGGACTTGTGTGGGTGCGCTTAGGCTACCCCTTTGTTAAGAAGATCTTCGCAAAGGTGAATACGGAAGGCCTCGCCTACCGCATCGTGACTTGGGCGCTCTTCGCCTTCCTTATGGTCGATATCGTTATGACCGTTGCCGTGATGCTGCGCGCCGATGCGCGTTGCCACGGAGTGGAGGCCACCACCCCTATCGAAACTGCCTTCGACACCTATTACCCCAACGAAGTACTGCAAGCGCGCTTCGAGAACATGGGTGGCATCGGCCGCCCTGATTAAGGTGACAAACAGCCAGTCGTTCGTCACCTTTTAGGCTTTTGCACCATATTGGGCGTAGTAGGAATCGATCGCGGCCTTAAGCGCATCGTCGATGATGATCTTGCCCTGCACTTCCTTGTTGTACAGGCATTCGGTCACTTCTTCCATGGTTACGATGGCAGCCGTGGGGAATCCATAGCGCTCCGAAACCTCATCGAGCGCGCATTTCTTGCCTTCTTTGCCTACTTCCTGGCGGTTGAGCGAGACCATGAGGCCCACCACTTCCACATCGGCCTGCGCCTTGATGATGGGATAGGTCTCCTCGATCGATTTGCCCGAAGTGGTCACGTCCTCCACCATGAGCACGCGATCGCCATCATGCAGATCGCTGCCGAGCAGGATGCCCGTGTCGCCATGGTCCTTCATCTCTTTGCGGTTCGAGCAATAGCGCACTTCTTTGCCGTACAGCTCGTTCAGCGCCATAGCGGTGACCACCGAAAGCGGGATGCCCTTGTACGCCGGTCCGAACACCACATCGAAATCGAGTCCGAAGTTCTGTTCGATGGCCTGCGCATAGTAGATGCCCAAACGATGCAACTGATCGCCCGTAACGTAGGCGCCCGCATTCATGAAGAAGGGAGACTGCCTTCCGCTCTTCAGCGTGAATTCGCCGAACTTGAGCACATCACTCTCGACCATGAACTCAATGAACTCTTCTTTGTAGGCTTCCATCAAAGCTCCCTCCACATGCTTCTTCGTTGGTTGAATCGATGTTTCCATCTTACCAGCATCTTCTGAGGAATCTTCGGTCACCTTGAGATCAGCCGGGATGAGCTTCCAAACGATAAGCGCCGTAACAAGGATGATGATGCCGCCGACAAGACAGGTCAGCACTAGACAACAAATTGTCTGTGTTAGGGGTCGTGTAATTTGACACCTTTTTCAAGGTGTCAAATTACACGACCCCTAACACAACACGAAACGCCCTGCCTCTTAACGCGTGCGCAGGGGTTTCTTGCCCCAGTAGAGCCAGAAGAAGCGGTTTTTGATAGGAGCGGTATTGCCCACCTTCTCGAGCGTGGCCAGCGCAACATTGCGCGCTGAATCGGGCTTGCGCAGCTCTGCCCCGCCCTCTATCATGCGGTCGAGCATCGCAGGATCTTTCTGGATCTCGCGCAACTTCTCCAGCAGCTCAGGTGAAGTAAGTACTTGATAAGCCGCTCCCGCACGGGTAACGGTAGTGGTGTTCGCGTCTTCCTGACCGAACGAACGCCCCACGATAATGAGCGGCAAACGCGAACAGAGGCATTCGGTAACCGCCAAACCACCCGATTTAGCAATAGCCAAGTCGGCTGCATTCATCAGTTCGGCGATCTTCTCAACATAGTTATAGACAGAAACATTCGGAACGCCGCAATCAGTGCAGTGTTTGCGCACTTGATCAGCATATTCTTCGTCGCTTCCGGTCAAGAAAACGAAATGCATATCATCGAACGCAGCAAGGTCTTCGATGATCTCATCCATGAGCTCGCGAAAGAGCACATAGGGCTGGCGCAAACGCGCGCCCGCGATAACGAGCACGATCTTCTTATCCACAGGTAGCCCATATTTTTCAAGGACAGCAGTGCGATCATACTCTTGATTGAAGCTTGGCTTAACAGGAATGCCCGTGACCTTGATATCCTCCGGCTTCACCTTGCGCGGATAGAGCTCTTCTTTCATAAGCTCATCGGCAACGCAGAACAGATCGCTGAAGCGATGCGGCCACAACCCCTCCACGCCATAGTCGGTCGGCACGCAAACCACGGGGAAGTCGAGCTTGGTGATCATGCGCGCGGCCACTGCCGCATTTGCCGCAACGATGTGCGTGCTCACGATAGCGATCGGTTTGCGCTTCGCGACATAGCGGGTGAAGGCAGAATACATGAAATAGGACCAAATGCTGCCGCCGCCCCACAGAAGGCGCCCGGTCAGAACGTAATGCCAAGTTATGTCGTAGATATAGCGCGTCGGACCCGTGAAGAGCGTGGTCGTCTTCTCGCCATCGAACTTCATATACCCGAAGTCGAGGATGTCGAGCAGTTCGATATCGGCGTCTTCAGGAACGAGCGGATGGTTGCCGCGTAAGCGCGCAAACGCTTCAGCAGTAGAAGCTGCCGCGCTACGATGCCCTGAACCAACCGAAGAATAGAGCGCAATAACGAGCGGACGATCCGATTCTTCGTTGGCGGTAGTGCTCACCGGAAAAAGATCGGAAGCGCCGATCATACCTGTTTCAGGCAAGGACTCTTCAGAGCTGGCTTGCTCCGTAAGTTCTGGCATGATCATGGCACCTCCTCTCTTCAGCGTGCAAGATCGATTCAATACTATAGGTCATATCTATACTAGTGAATAATCTCGCAGAATCTCGATAATAAAAGCGGAGGTCGACCACAAGCCGGTATTACGCAAGCTGCGGCTTCTTCGCATCGTCCTTTTCGGCCATCGCTTTGATGGTGACGATATTGGCCATGGTACCGCGAATGACATCCGCGCGAGAAAGCGAACCGACCAGCTCGCCCTCCTCGACTACCGGCACTTTCTTGATGCGCTTTTCGGAGAGCAGACGACATGCATCTTCAAGCGAGGAATCGCTCTTCACCGCGATCACGTTCTTGGTGGCGATCTGCATGACATTCATGTCGATGAGCTTGCTGATGCGCTGCGGGAACGTTTGCGGATCGGGAACCTGATAGAGCATGTAGGTCGAGTCGAGGATGCCATCGTTGCGACCGATGTATTTCATAATGTCACCATCGGAGATGAACCCGACCACCATCTTGTTATGATCCACAATTGGAACGCCGCTCGCTTTGTTGTCGACCATGATCTGAGCAACCTCGCGAATGGAGGCAGTGTTCGTAACAAAGTACGGCTCTGGGTTCATCGCGCGAGAGACCGGGATCTCATCGGTATTATCGCTCGGGCTGAACTGCTGCATGGACATAGGTGCAATGTGCGTATCGCGCTTGCGCTTGTCGCGCACGAAGAACATGACGACAATAAACGCGATAGCTGCCAGAACAGCCGTTGCCACGAACGCCAGATGATCGCCCTCATAGAGCTGCATGGTGGGATCAGCATTCGGTGCGATGGTCGAACCGAGCGCCGAGATGGACACGATGAGCGCCGTCATGAACGCAGCCGAGACCTGGTTCAGGGTGTTCGTTACTGCGTTGGCATGCTGGATGACGCTGTTGTCGAGCGAATTGATGCCCCATGTGTTCATCGGCGTGGTGAGGAACTGGATGCCCAGCGCAACCACTGTGTAGATGGCACAGATAACCAGCAGATCGGTGTTCATATCGAAGAGCAGGAAGCCGAGCGTACCCACGAAGAAGATGGTAACGCCTGGCACCACGCACTTGCGCACACCCCAACGGTCGAACAGGCGGCCTGCGAAATAGCCAACGAAGGCGCCAATCAACGCACCGGGCAGAAGCGTGAGACCTGTCTCGAGTGCCGAGAAACCACGCAGAGTCTGTAGATAGAGCGGCAGGATAGTGCCAAGGCCGATCAACACACCGAAGTTAATGATGGCAACGATGATAGCGATGCGGTAATTGCGCGTCTTCAAGACCGTTACCTTGAGCAGCGGATTCTCAAGCTTAAGCTGTCTACGCACAAAGATGGCAATGACCACCAGGCCAACCACGATAAAGCCTGCAGTCATAGCGGGATTCGTAGTCGAAGAGAAGGTGGAGAGCCCGTAGAGCAGGCACACCAAACCGACCGTGGAAAGCAAGACCGACAGCTTGTCGAAAGACGTGCGCTCGAAATCGCCATAGTTCTCGAGGAATTTCACCGCTGAAAGAACCAAGAGAACACCTACCACCGTGATGACCACGAAGAGCATCCTCCAGCCGATGCTGTCCACGAGCACGCCAGAGAGCGTCGGGCCGACTGCCGGCGCGAAACCGATCACGAGCGAGACCAAGCCCATCGCGCTTCCGCGCTTCTCGCGCGGGAAGATGAGCAGAAGCACCGTGAAGATCATGGGCATGAAGACACCCGCCGCGATAGCCTGGCACACGCGGCCGAGCAGCAGGAAGATGAACCCGGGTGAAAATGCGCAGAGCAAACTGCCAGCCGTGAAGATGATCAGACCCGTGATGAAGAGCTGACGCGTACTAAAGCGACCGATCAGAAACGCCGAGAGCGGAATGACCACTGCTTCAACGAGCGAGTAAATGGACATGACCCACTGTACGGTTGGCGCATCGATAGAAAGATCGCGCATGATAGAAGCAAGCGCTGGCGAGAGCAGCGTTTGATTGAGCACGACCACGAAGGTACCGATGAGCAAGACGGCTACTGTTGAAATCTGCTTGCGTGTAAGACCCATACAGACAGATCCTTTCCAAAAAAAGATGCGTACGATGCTTGAGCGAGCGAGGAGCTTTTCGTCTCCTGGCCCCGAATTTCATCCGTGAAAAAAGGACGGTCAGTTCCGTCCTTTCCAAACTGCAGCGTTATTCGCTACAAGAAGAATGTTGAATAAACAACAATTCTTTACCTTATTACTCTTGAGAAAAAAGAGAAGCGCCGCTCTTTCAAACGGCGCAACTTCTCCATATTTATCGTTCAAATGCGGCGGTCAGCGGTCGCTTCCCGTAAGATGACGCACGACCGGGTAGTTTGTCACCTTATCGCTGCTCGATGGGGATGTAATCCTGTTCTTTGACCGCGGTCTTGTATGCCGGGCGAATGATGCGCTTGCCGGTGAGGATCTCTTCCATGCGATGCGCAGCCCAACCCGCCATGCGCGAGCAAGCGAAGAGCGGCGTGATGAGATCGGCCGGGATGCCCATCATGGAATACACGAAGCCCGAATACATGTCCACATTCGCGCACATGTCCTTGTTCGTGCCCTTTTCCTGCAAGATGACCTCAGGAGCCAGGCGTTCGATCGACTTCAGCAGATTGAGCTCAGGCTCATATTCGGTACCCTCGGCAAGGCGCGTCGCGAAATCCTTGCAGATGATGGCACGCGGGTCGGAAAGCGTATAGACCGCGTGGCCCATGCCATAGATAAGACCGGTCTTGTCGTACGCTTCCTTGTTCACGATCTTCGCGATATAGGCAGCGACTTCATCGTCGTCTTCCCAGTTCTTAACGTTCTCTTTGATCTCTGCTTGCATACCGAGCACTTGATGGTTCGCACCACCGTGCTTCGAGCCTTTGAGCGATCCGACCGCGCCAGCGTAAGCTGAATACGGATCGGTATCGGCAGAAGAGAGTACGCGGCAGGTGAACGTGGAGTTATTGCCGCCACCATGCTCTGCGTGCAGGCACATCATGATGTCGAGCATGCGCGCCTCTTCAGGCGTGAACGCACGATCGGGGCGCAGCATGGAAAGGATGGTCTCCGAAGAGCTCTGACCGGGGACGAAACGATGCATGATCATCGAATCGCCGTGGAAATACGCCTGCTTCGCATGATAGGAGAGCACCATGATGCGCTGCAGACGAGAGATGAGCGAAATAGCCGTTTTGATCTCATGCTCAATGGAGCGATCCTCGGCATTGGGATCGTCTGCATAGAGCGAGATGATCGAACGCGACAGCATGATCATCAGGTCCGCTGCAGGATGGCGCATGATGCGTGCAGCCGTGAAGCCATCGGGCAGTTCGCGTTCTGCATCGATAGCGGCCACGAACTGGTCAAGCTCGTCTTGCGTAGGAAGTTTGCCGAGCATGAGCAGGTAAGCGACCTCTTCGAAACCATAGCGTTTCTCTGGGGAAGTATCGCTGAGCAGATCGTAGATATCGTAGCCCCGGAACGTGAGCTTGCCTTCGACGGGAACCTTGTCGCCTTCGTTCATCATGTAGCCATGAACGTTCGAAATGTTCGTGATGCCCGCGATCACACCCGATCCATCGTTGTTGCGCAAGCCACGTTTGACAGGATACATGTCATAGAGGGCCGGATCGACGGAATTAACCGTTACAATATCATCATAGAGAGCACTGCTTTTGTCTTCGCTCATACACGCTTCCTTTCAACCGTAAAGTTGTATTGTAGCGCGAAAAGCGAATCTTCTGTATATAGAACGCAATCTAACCAGACGACAGGGACGGCTCATGTCTGAAGCGAACATACCTCAAGAACCTTCAGCGGCGCAGAACGCCAAAGATCACGCCGCGCATCCTGCAGCGAGCAAAACAAGTGCGAGCACGCCTGCGAACAACGCAAACACTCCCGTGCCCACAGCTACACCAACTGGCCCAAAATGTGACGCAGCCCCTGGTAGCTGGCGTCCCGCATGGGCAGACCCGAATGCCAAAACCAACCCGCGCCCGCAAACGCTCGGGCAATATCTCACAAACGCCTGGCATCATCTTGGCACGGTATCGCGACACAAATGGCTCGTTTTCGAGGCCTGTGCGCGCTGCGGCATTCCTTGGCAAGGGCTCGTTCACGATCTATCGAAGTTCTCGCCCGATGAATTTCTGGTGGGCATCAATTACTATCAGGGCAACCGCTCTCCCAATGCCGCGGAGCGCCACGACAAGGGCTTTTCGCGCGGATGGATCCACCACAAAGGGCGTAACAAGCATCACTACGAATACTGGCTCGACGTGATCGAAGGTGGCGACGGCACGCTGTACGGCTGCCCTATTCCCACCCGCTATATGGTCGAGATGCTCTGCGATCGCATCGCCGCTTCGGAGGTATACGAGAAAGAGCACTACACCGATGCTTCACCGCTCGAATACTACAAGCGGGAACTTTCCTCGGGTAACATCGAGATCCATCCCGATTCGGCCGCATTCTTGCTCGTTCTGCTCGAGCATTTGGCAGAACATGGCGAGGCCGAAACGCTGCACTACATTCGTAAGAACATCATCGAGCCGCGCTTTTTGTATGCGCCCGGCGTGACCTTCGACTAGCAGATCGGAATCACCAACATGGAAGGGTTCGTTTTACTCGACACCGGTGCGTGGTCACTCGTTCCGCCGCTTCTCGCGCTCGCGCTTGCACTCATCACGAAGGAAGTCTATTCTTCGCTCCTCATCGGCATCGTTTCTGGGCTGCTCATCTACCAATTCAGTCTGGCTGGGGTAGGTCTTGAACAAACGATCGACGGACTTTGCTTGCTGCCGAACATCTTCATCGAGCAGATCTCGGCGAATGCTGGTCTTATCTTATTCTTAGCGCTCTTGGGCGCGCTCACAATGCTCATCACGAAGGCAGGCGGATCGATCGCATATGCGAAATGGGCCGTGAAGCGCATCAAGAATCCGCGCGTTGCCTCGATTGCTACTGCGCTTCTAGGCGTGATCATCTTCGTAGACGACTACTTCAACTGCCTGACAGTAGGTAGCGTGATGCGCCCTGTGACCGACCGCTTCAAGATCTGTCGCGAGAAGCTGGCATGGATCATCGATTCGACCGCGGCTCCCATCTGCATCATCGTGCCTGTTTCATCGTGGGCCGTTGCCGTTGGTGGCTATTTGGGCGAAGATGGTTTCAATACCTTCGTTGCCTCGATCCCCTACAACTTCTACGCGTTGCTCACCATCGTGTTCGTGTTCGCACTGTGCGCTTGCGGGCGCGACTTCGGTCCGATGAAGCGTGCACAACAGGCCTTCGAGACGCGCTTCAAGCAGCCGCGCAAAGGCATCAAGCATGCTGCTGAGGAATCGCTCGCGCCCAGTTCGAGCGCAGTGCGCGAAGACATCGATGAGACGCTCGAAGACAACGTACGCCTACAGGATATGGCGGGCGAAGCACTGGATGCCTACGACCAACTCCACATCGCGCGCAACGGGCGCGTCTACGACCTGGTCGTGCCGATCCTCGTGCTCATCATCTTCTCGATCCTGGGCATGATGTATGCGGGCGGCTTCTTCCAGGGCATCGATTTTGCAACCGCCATGGGCGAAAACCCCATCATGGGACTGTGCATCGGTTCGATGGTTGCGCTGGTGGTTGCAGCGCTGCTCTATCTGCCGCGCAAGCTGCTGAACCTCTCAAGCTTCATCACCGGCGCGTCTGAAGGCGTTCGCTCGATGGTCGAAGCCATCATGATCTTGGTGCTTGCCTGGTCGTTAGGCGGTTGCTGCCGCTATATGCTCGGCACCGGCACTTTCATCGCTGGTTTGCTCGATTCGGCTGGCTTCGCGCTGCAGTTCCTCCCTGTGGTGATCTTCATCGCTTCAGCATTCATCGGGTTCGCCATGGGTACTTCTTGGGGAACGATCGCGCTTGTGATCCCGATCGTGATCGGCGTGTTCACACCCGAAAGTCCGCTTTACCTGCTCACGATCGGCGCAACGCTTGCCGGCGCGGTCTATGGCGATCATATCTCGCCCATTTCGGACACGACGATCCTCTCGTCTGCCGGCGCAAGCTGTAATCATTTGGCACACGTTACCACGCAGCTGCCCTACGCAAGCTTGGTGGCAGGCATTTGTTTGGTTGGATATCTTGTTGCAGGGTTGAGCCTTTCACCTTGGCCTTCGCTGGTTGGTGGATTGGCTCTCATCCTCCTGTTCATAGGAGGCTTGGTCGTGAAGAATAGACCGAACGAATAAGGCTAGGCGCTTTTTTAACGAAGGAAGCTTCCTTACAACACCTAGCTAGGCCGACGGGTAACTACTTACTAGACGCCTAACGACATGCGGTCGCTCAAGTACTTCTCTGGTGATGCCTCCTTACGGCGATCGGCGCCCCAGAAGCAGCACGATAAGAAACCTGGTCCCACGTGACAACCGATAGTAGGACCACACGAAGACTCCAAGAAGAACGTTGGCGTCTCTGAATGCTTATTGATGGCTTTTTCGAGCTTCTCAACGTCTTCATAGCAATCGGCATTACCGATAGAGCACACTGCCACTTGAGGATCATGCAGGGAAAGATAGTTCTCGGCCATACGGCGGATACCCTTCTTGCGACCATGCGCGATGCCATTCAGCTCAAGCTTGCCATCGAGAGAGACCGTGAGCATCGGCTTGATGTCGAGCTTCGTTCCTACTACGGCAACGCCTGAGGGAATGCGGCCTCCTCGTGCGAGCGCCTTCAGGTCGTCCACCATGAAATGAATATGCATATAGTTATGAGCTTCAGTTGCCCACGCCACCATCTGCTCGAGCGGCATCCCTTTCTCACGCTGGCGAACCGCTTCCCACACGAGCATATTGAGCGGCGTAGCGGGAAGCTTCGTATCGACGATGTGCACCGCAACGTTCTCTGCACCAAATTCGTCCTTCAAACGATCGAGCGCCATGCAGGCACCTTCGTAGCAGCCCGAAATACCTGAATCGAAGGCAAGATAGACCGCCGGAATGCCCGATTCGATGGCTTCGCGAAACGCGCTCTCGAACTCATGCTGGGAAGGCTGGCTCGTTTGCGGAGCTGCGCCGTTGCGCATCGCCTCATAGAATTCGTGAGCAGTGCGCGAGACGAACAGGTCATCGACTCCGCACAAGCCTTCGTCTCCGTTGCCTTCGGTATAGGTGAAATGGAGAACCTTGAGCTGGTTCGCTTTAGCAAAATCGGCCGTGATCTCGCACGGAGAATCAACGATGATGTTGTAGCTGTACTGCATGAGGCCTCCCTGGGTTCGATACCAGGCAAAATAGTATCATGGGATAGGTTGCACAGCAGAAATTTGTTATGCGCGAAGAACTCTTGCTGTCTGGGAGCTCTGCCTTTTGCAATAGCCACACGTGCTCAAACAGGCTATCCGAGAGCACCATCTTCTCGCTGGCGCTCTCGGAAGAATTTAAGCATGTGCATCGATCAAACCAAGAAAGAGTTGGTAGAGCGTGTCGTCCTCATCGAGTTCAGGATGAAACGTTATGCCGATCTGATTGCCGAAACGCACCGCTACTGGCGCTTCGTCCACGCTCACTAAAGTCTCCACCCCTTCGCTGGTTGCCACGATCTGGGGTGCGCGAATGAATGTGAGCGGAATGTTAGGCTCCTCATCTCCGCTTTCCTTGTTGAAACGAAGCGGGGCTTCTACGTGGAAGCTCGCCAACTGCCTGCCATAGGCGTTGCGCCTCACCTGAACGGGCAGCGTTCCGATCGCACCAGGGCCCCAGCCCGCACGTTCGAAAGGAGCGCTGGAATCATTCCTGCCGTTGGCATGCTCGACCTCACGTGCAAGGAGGATCAAGCCCGCGCATGTAGCGAGCACGGGCGTACCCGTTTCGATCATGTGCTTGATCGGCTCTGCCATAGCGAACTCTTCGAGCAACGCTGCCTGCACCGTTGACTCACCGCCAGGCAGCACGATCGCATCGAGCGCAGTATCGAGATCGGCCGCGCAGCGAAGCTCGACGGTCTCATAGCCAAGCGCACGCAGCCTGGCAGCATGTTCAGCGAAATCACCCTGAACAGCAAGCACACCTATCTTCGCATTCTGCCGTGCGGCACCCTTGAGTTCTGCACTCATTTGCCGCGCTCTTCCATGATGAGAGCGATCTCGTCTTCGTTCACACCCACCATCGCTTCACCAAGATCCTCAGAAAGCGCCGCGATGAGCTCTGCGTCCTGGTAATTCGCAACGCTGCGCACGATAGCTGCTGCGCGCTTCGCAGGGTTGCCCGACTTGAAGATGCCTGAACCAACGAACACGCCTTCAGCACCCAGCTGCATCATGAGCGATGCATCAGCCGGTGTTGCGATGCCACCCGCTGCGAAGTTGACCACAGGCAGGCGACCAGTGTCGTGCACCTGACGCAGCAGGCCCAGGGGAACCTCAAGTTGCTTCGCCGCTTCGAACAGTTCATCGTCTCGCATGGCAGCAACGCGACGGATCTCTGCGTTCATCTTGCGCATGTGTCGCACCGCTTGGACCACATCGCCCGTGCCTGGTTCGCCCTTCGTACGGATCATCGCGGCACCTTCGGCAATGCGACGAAGCGCTTCTCCTAGATCGCGTGCGCCGCATACGAAGGGAGCACTGAACTGCGTTTTATCGATATGATAGGTATCATCTGCTGGCGAGAGCACTTCCGATTCGTCAATGTAGTCGATATCGATCGCTTGAAGGATCTGGGCTTCCGCGAAATGTCCGATGCGACATTTCGCCATGACGGGGATGCTCACCGCCTCTTGGATGCCTTTGATCATCTTCGGGTCGCTCATGCGCGAAACGCCGCCGGCAAGCCTAATATCAGCTGGGATACGCTCGAGCGCCATGACCGCGCAAGCGCCTGCTTCTTCTGCGATCCGTGCTTGTTCTGGTGTCGTGACATCCATGATCACGCCACCCTTCAGCATCTGCGCAAGCTGCTTATTCAACTTGGCGCGTTCCTGTGTGCTCTCGCAAGAACAGGTGTCGTCCTTCTGATCAACGCTCATAGTCGAACTCCTTTTCTTCTTTTCCTAACCCCTTCGGGTTGCAGGGTGTCTTCGTTGTCTCTGCCATGGTAAAGTGGTAATGGTCATATCGAAATGACCAAAATCGATGTTTTTATTAAGACCAGTTTCTTTGAGAATGCCTGCGAACAAGAGAGAATGAGCGAGCTATGCTAACGTACGAACTTGATGCGAAGAATTCCCGTAGCCTCTACGAACAGCTCTACCAGGCGATTCGCTCAGATATCGAACTGGCCCGTCTTGATGCGGGCAGCAAGCTCCCTTCGAAGCGGACGCTTGCCCAACACCTCGGAATCAGCGTCATCACGGTCGAAAGCGCATACCGTCAACTTGCTGCCGAGGGCTATATTGAAGCAAAAGAACGCCGCGGATATTTTGTGAACGAGCTTCCTTCTGTTCAAGCGCATGACATGAGCGCAGATAGCGAACGGATCGAACATCCGCTGAATTCCGAAGCAGACACGAAGCAGCTCGATCCAGTCCTATCGAGTGCTTCTTCGATCCAAGCAACACCTTTGCTCGCAAACTTCTCAGGAAGCGACCGATCGGGCGATCAGTTCCCTTTCCATATTTGGGCGAAAACAGTTAGACGCACACTCAGCGAAGCTTCGAAGGGTGTGCTCCTTCGAACTGCGCACGACAACCGCGGCTCAGAAGAGCTACGTAGTGCGATTGCAAAGCATTTGGCTAGTTTTCGTGGATTAGAAGCTTCACCTGAACAGATCATCATCGGAGCTGGAGCGCAGGATCTTTACGGGGTGTTGGTGCAGCTTCTTGGACGTGAGCGCACCTTCGCGGTGGAAGACCCTGGCTACCCTGCATTGCGCACGCATTACGAGCTGAGCGGTGCGCACGTTGTCGGTATCCCTGTTGATGAAAGCGGGCTTGATGTTGCAACGCTTCGAACAAGTAAGGCGAGCGTTGCCCATTGTTCTCCCGCTCATCAGTTCCCCACGGGGAGTGTGA
The DNA here is from genome assembly GCA_902464295.1 of uncultured Eggerthella sp. Classification (GTDB taxonomy): domain Bacteria; phylum Actinomycetota; class Coriobacteriia; order Coriobacteriales; family Eggerthellaceae; genus Anaerotardibacter. Next base: position 36,880 of record CABQIW010000004.1, on the reverse strand, counting down.
TGAGTGCAGTAAGACGTCATGAATTACTCGATTGGGCGCGCGAAACCAGTAGACAAGACGCATTCTGCCGTGCAGACGGATCGGGTGCGAGGGAGCGCTTTTTGAAACGCTATATCATCGAAGATGACTACGACAGCGAATTCCGCATGCGCGGTCGACCGATCCCTACGCTCTTCATGCAGGACGCTCAGGGGTCGGTGATCTACATGAACACTTTCACCCGCAGCTTAGGGAGTGTTTTTCGCATTGCTTATATGGTATTGCCCCCGCATCTGCTAGCCGTCTTCAACGAACGCTTCACGGCTCGTGCATGCATGGTCGGCGCGCTTGAGCAGCTCGAGCTTGCGCGCTTCATCACCTCAGGCGATTACGAGCGCCACGTAAATCGGCAGCGAACTGCGTATCGACGATTGCAAGACTCCTTGGTTGCGGAGATCGTAGAAAGCGAAGCAGGAAGCTACGTACGTTTCAAAGGGGTTGGCAGCGGATTGCATTTCTTGATGGAAGTCGACCTGCCCGCAAGAGCCCGCTCGTCAGCGCAGTTTGAAATCGCTAGTCTTAAACGCGGCATCAAGTTGGTAAAGCTTGACGAATATCGGTTTTCTCCAATAGCAAAAGAATGCCCTTATCCTTATACATCTTTCAATGCACATAACCAAGAGAGCTCGGTGCTTCAAACAACCTACGTGATGAATGTTTCTGGCCTTGATGCTGAACACACTAATGACATCGCTACTGCCCTGATCGAAGCAATCTGCTCCAGTTGTGATATGAGTTCGAGTACTGAGCATCTCTAAAGGTTGTAGAACAAAGACAGGCTGATGCTTAAAAAGAAAACCCTGCATGAGCAGGGTTTTTACAAATTCAAAAATGGTGCGCCCTGAGGGATTCGAACCCCCGACGTACTGATTCGTAGTCAGTCCCTCTATCCAGCTGAGGTAAGGGCGCATATCGTTGCAAGCAGTAAGCTTTGCAGCATTGGTTATTTTCTCAATAGAGCAACGCAGTGTCAACCACCAAAAACGGGAGAGGTAAAAACTTCTGTTTAGGGTGCTGCCCTTGCCGTTGGCCTTCAGCGAACCCTTGGGCTTACTGCGCAGCGACTTATTCGGCTGCCTTCGCCTTATCCCAAAGTGCCTGCATCTTTTCCATAGGAAGCTCTTCGAGCTGGACGCCTTGATCGAACGCTTCACCTTCCATGGCTTCCCAGCGATTGCGAAACTTCGTGCATGTTGCCCGCAAAGCGCCTTCGGCATCGATACCCATCTTGCGCGCCACATTCACGAGCGAGAAGAGCACGTCTCCCATTTCAAGTTCGGCCTCATGAAACTCAGGCGTGTTCTTGAGCATCTTGCCATTCTCCGACTTTGGCGCGCGTGCATAGGCTTCTTGTAACTCACGTGCTTCCTCGTGAACCTTTTCCCACACATGCGCCACGGAATCCCATTCAAAACCGGCAGCAACTGCCTTGCGCGAGATCTTCTGTGCTTGCATGAGCGCAGGAAATGAAACTGGCACGCTCGCAAGGATGCTTTCGGGCTTTTGCCCCTTCGCCTCACCCGATGTAGCGGCATCCTGCGCAGCCTGCGCGCGTTCAGAGAGCTTGATCTTATCCCAGATATCGAGCACGCTGTTCGCATCGCCCGCCTGCGCTTCGCCGAACACATGCGGATGACGACGGATGATCTTCGCGTTGACCGCGCGACATACATCATCGATAGTGAACTCGCCTTCATCAGCAGCGATCTGACTTTGCAAGACTACCTGCAACAGCACATCGCCCAGCTCTTCGCAGAGGTGCTCGGTATCGTTCGCTTCGATCGTATCAACCGCTTCATAGGCTTCTTCGAGCATATTCGAAGCGATGGAGGCATGCGTTTGCTCGCGATCCCACGGGCATCCATCTGGGCGACGCAATGCTGCGATCGTGTCGACGAATTCACCGAACGATCGCGCAGCTTCGGGGGCATGCGAGATGCCCATTTCATTAGGGTTGAGTTCAGACGTAGCCATGGCTTTCTTACACACTACTTCTGCTGCGTGTCGGAATCGGCATCCGCAGAGGAAGCTTGGGCTTGAACGTTATCGGAAGCTGCCGCACTCCCTGCTTCATCCTGAGTCTCTTGCGCTTCGGGCAAGCGATCTTCTTCGGTTACCTCGTCCTCATCTTCGTAATCTTCATCCTCGTCGTCTTCTTCAGGATCGCGGAAGTCGGCGGGGATGAAAGCTTTGTATTCTTCGGGAATCTCTTTTGCAGGCTCAGGCTTTTCCATTTCATGAACTTTTTCGCTGTTGAGCTTCAACAGTTCAACGATCGCCGCCACCTCTTCAGCACTCAGGCATGGCTCGCCCTGCCATTTTTCGATGAAGGGGATGACCTCGGGGACCAAGCCAACGAAGCATTCGTCGCTTGGGTTCTTGAGCTTGATCTCGGCAACCGTAGGGAACGCGACCATGGGATAGCACTTAAGGCCCGGCTTGTCGCCGATGAGCTCCTTGATGCAATGAAGATGAACCTTCGACTGATAGAGCGGGCTCGTGAATGGCTTGCCCTTGATGCCGGGTGCGAACGTCCAGCGGCTGCCTTCCTCATCAGCGTTGATATAGACATAGAGCTCGCGATACTCGAGCGCGAAGATTCCCTGGGGAGAAACGATGACGTAGTCGATGCGCGAACGACCCAACTTCGTGAGAATATAGAGATCCTTCAGGACCACGTAGCCCTCCGGCAGCTTGCTATTCAGGTCAGCAGCAAGTTCGACGCCCTCACGCTCGGCTGTCTTCATGCGATTGCGCTTCTTTCTCACATCGAAGAACAGCGTACCTGCGAGTACGACGAGAACAGCGATAAAGAGAACATTGACGATGACCTCTTGCATGGTTCCTCCTACGAAGTTCTACCAGTCGCATGGCGACCAGCACGTTGAATACCTAGAATGACTTAAATCTTGTACATGAACTGGAAGAGATCTTCACGCTGTATGATGATCTGAACGCCCAGTTCTTCAGCGAGACCATCGAGCGCGGTCTGCACAGCATTGAAATCGGCCACAGCCGGATCGAGCGTGACAAGCATGGTCATCGAGAAGATCTCGTCGAGAATCGTCTGGCTGATATCATCGATGTTCGCACCTTTTTCAGCGAGCACCCTCGAAACACCCGCTACGATGCCAGAGCGGTCCTTACCCAAAACAGAGACTACACAGCGCATTGCGCATCCTTTCGATCAAGACGGGCAGCCTTCGTGCTGCCGTCTTTTGTGTTAACGCTATAGTAGCGCATGAACATGCCTCCACGTGCATGCGTCTTCTTATTCGCAGAAGTTACGCACCCTACTCGCCCATGAGCGCAAGCGCATCAGCACGCGCCGTTGCATCCTGCTCGAAGAGTCCACGCACCGCGCGCGTGACCGTTTTCGAACCTGGCTTCTTCACGCCACGCATATTCATGCACATATGCTCAGCTTTGATGACGACCACGACTCCTTGCGGCGCGAGTTCGCGCATGAGCGTATCAGCGATCTGCGAGGTAAGGCGCTCCTGCACCTGGGGACGTCGCGCGAAGACCTCCACCAAACGCGCAAGCTTGGAAAGCCCGCAGATGCGGCCATCGGCGGCAGGGATGTAGGCGATGTTCGCCGTGCCGTAGAACGGTGCCAGATGATGCTCGCACATGGAGAAGAACGGGATATCACGCAAGAGGATAAGCTCCTGAGAGTGCTCATCGAAGGTGGTCTCGAAATGAACCGCGGGGTCTTCCTCGAGGCCTGCGAAACATTCCGCATACATGCGCGCTACCCTCTCGGGTGTTTTCTGCAAACCTTCACGCTGCGGGTCTTCACCAATACCCTCAAGGATGAGCTTGACGCCTTCTTCGATCTTGTCCATGTCCATTGCCATTATGCGATTCCTCTTATCCTCATGCCAACAACACGTTTTGTTGTTTGCCTTTTCTTATTCCAATTCGCCATTTGTGCAACGACGCTCGGCTTCGCTCTTATGCTTTGCGCCGCTATGCTATGCGTGAGACTCCTTGTTACTCCCAGCCTTCGGTGTCCAACTCAAGCGAGATCGGACAATGATCGCTTCCCATGATCTCGGGCCAAATGCACGACATGACCACGCGCTGCTCGAGCGCCTGGCTCACCAGAAAGTAATCGATGCGCCACCCTGCATTGTTGGCACGTGCATTGAAACGATAGCTCCACCAGGTATAGGCCCCTTCGGTGGTAGGGTGCAAACTGCGGAAGGTGTCGACAAAGCCTGCTTCCAAAAGCGCCGTGAATTTCGCGCGCTCTTCGTCCGAAAAGCCAGGGTTGCCCACATTGGTGCGCGGATTCTTCAGATCGATCGGCTCATGAGCCACGTTGAAATCGCCGCACATCACCACTGGTTTCGCATTGCCCTTCGAGCCATCCGGCAGGATACCCTGCTCAAGACCTTGGCATACCTCGCGAAAGACATCGTCCCAGTGCATGCGATGATCGATACGCGCTAGTTCGTTTTGAGAGTTCGGAGTATAGACATTCACGAACCACAGGTGCTCGAATTCGCAGATGACCACGCGGCCTTCCGTATCGAGCTCGGGCACGCCTACCTCATGAATGACCTGGAGAGGAACTTCTTTAGAAAAGACCGCCGTGCCTGAATAGCCTTTGCGTTCGGCATAGCTCCAGGACTGCGTATATCCTAGCAGGTCAAGATCGATCTGCCCTTCCTGCAGCTTGGTCTCCTGGAGCGCAAACACATCGGCGTTCAGCTCGTCGAACACCGCAGGAAAGCCTTTTTTCATGACGGCCCGCAGGCCGTTCACATTCCATGAAACGAATCGCATAAGTTAGATTAACGCTTTCGAGCAGCTTTTTTAGCAGCTTTCGCTTCCTCTTTCGCGATCGCTTCTTTCTTCGCTTGCTTACGTGCGGCCGTTGCCTCTTTCGAACGGTCGCCCTTGATGCTGCCACCGCGCGCTGCCTTACGCAGCGGACGGATCTTGATCGCATCGATCGCAACGGCAGCGATCAAGAAGGCATAGCCCAGACCGAAGAAGATAAGGGAAAGATCCGCATTGTCGACGAAGTATTCGGGCAGCATGACCTGCGGAATGAGCGAGCAGATACCTCAGATGATGACGATCCACCAGAGCGTGCGCCATCTCTTGTATTCGCTCGTACCAGGATTGAGATATTTCGCCCGAGCAGCCTTTTTGGTCTCTTCCGAAAGACCTTCTGTGGATTCCATGGCCTCAGACCCTTCCATATCGTTAAGGGTCCACTTGCCGCCCTTCTTCTTGGGCTGCTCGGTTGCCTCAGCTGCCTGCGCGCTGGATTTGCTCGACTTCTTCTCTGGCTCTTGCTTGCCCTTGAAGCGATCGAAGAAGCTTTTCTTCGGCTTCGCATTTGGATCAGCGATATAGACCGAAGATGCGGCTTTCGTTGCTGGTTTGGCGGAAGCGGCCGACTTGCGCGTTTTGCCGCCTTCGCGCTGTTGGTAGCGGTCGTTCAGAGGGTTGCGCTGTGACATGGAAAAATGTTCTCCTTTTGGTGTTGCTCGATCGAACGCGCGATCGGGTTCCTGATGGGGGTATGCGCCTGGTTCGGCGCCAGATGATGAATTACTGGGCTACGAAGGTCTTTCCCGTGATCTTCTCGTAAGCCTGAATGTACTTTTCGCTGGTGGCTTTGATCACATCTTCGGGCAGGTGCGGTGGCTCGCCGTTGCGATCCCAGTTAGCGTTGAGCCAATTGCGCACGAACTGCTTATCGAAGCTCGGCTGCTCAGTGCCCTCGATGTAGGTGTCGACCGCCCAGAAGCGTGATGAATCGGGTGTGAGCACTTCATCGCCCAAGATGATCGCGCCATCCACCTTGCCGAATTCAAGTTTCGTATCGGCGATGATGATGCCGCGCTCGCGTGCATGCTCGGCAGCACGGTCGTAGATCGCAAGCGTGAGGTCCTTGATAGCATTGGCATCTTCAAGACCGATGAGCTCAGCCGTCTTATCAAAGCTGATGTTCTCATCGTGATCGCCGATCTCTGCCTTCGTGGAAGGTGTGAAGATAGGTTCGGGCAAGCGCGAAGAATTCACCAACCCTGCAGGAAGCTCGATACCGCAAACTGCACTCGTCTTCTCGTAGTCCTTAAGGCCTGAACCGGTAAGGTAACCACGCACGATGCACTCGACCGGGAACATCTCAGCTTTACGCACGAGCATGAAACGGCCTGCCAGATAATCGGCATAGGGCTTGAACTTTTCGGGCAGGTCGGCCACATCAGCCGAAATGAGGTGGTTTTCCACCACATCGGCAAGCAGCTCGAACCAGAAGCAGGAAAGCTGCGTGAGCACCTGACCTTTGTAGGGGATATCGTCTTTGAGGATATAGTCGAATGCAGAAATGCGATCGGTCGCAACGAGCAGGAGTTTGTCGCCTAGATCGTAGAGATCGCGCACTTTACCCTGAGCATCGGGCTTGATATCGATTCCTTGCATGTCGATCCTTTCTGAGCGCCGTATTACAAAGAAGTTGTGCGGCAAAACGAATTTTTCAGTAAGTCTCTATTATGGAACATTTCGCCCGCCTTCGGGAGTACAGGTACGATTTTCTGCATTTTCGTAGAGGGTTTTTTCGCGAATGCCACACAAGGCTTAGTCGCGCAGCTTACCATCTGCGCTTTTAGCTGAGCTAATTTCCGAGGCGCTTAGATTTACCCTTTCGCATCTGCATGGTGCGGTTGTAGAGCGGGATATAGATGGTGAAGCGTGCACCTTCGTTAGGCTTGCCTTCCGCGCGCACCCATCCGCCGTGTCGATCGGCGATCTCTTTCACAACTGAAAGACCGATGCCCAAACCACCCGATTCACGTGTACGACCTGCATCAGCGCGCCAAAAGCGTGAGAAAACGTTCTTCGCTTCTTCGTCAGTAAAACCGATGCCCGTATCTTGCACGACGATCGTACCCATAAGCTCGCCCTGTGTGACCGACACGCGAATCGAACCCCCTTCAGGGGTATAACGTACAGCATTTGAAATAAGATTTGCTGTTGCTTGACGCAGCATGTCAGCATTGCCATAAACATATACATATGGATCATGGTGATACGTAAATTCGAGACCAGACTCTTCAACATACGTCTGATGGGTGGCGACCACCGTGTCCACCATCTCGACCAGATCGACCTTTGAGAATTCAACCGGATTTGCGCGGTTCTCCAAACGCGAGAGCTTCAGAAGCGCGTCGACCAAACGGCTCAAGCGCCTCACTTCAGAATTGAGCGTCTCAAGACGCTCTTCGTCAGCAACGAATACGCCGTCGATCATAGCCTCAACTGTAGACTGGATAGCCATGAGCGGCGTGCGGAGTTCATGTGCAACGTCGGTGACCAGACGACGTTCCATGTCGCGGTTCGCCTCGACCGAATCGGCCATCTGATCGAAGGTCTTGCCCAAACGCGCAATTTCATCATCGCCCACCATGTGTGTGCGTGCTGAATAGTTGCCTTCCTTAAGAGCGCGTGCTGCATTCGTGATGGAATTGATCGGACGCGAAAGCAAACGTGCCAGAATGAATCCAGCAAGAATAGCCACTAATACCGAGAAAAGCGAAGCAAAGATCATCGCCTGATAGGATTTGTTGCGGAAATCTTGATCGGCTTGCGTGAGAAGTGTTTGGGAACCAAACACTCGCACGAACACCGTACCTACTTGTTCGCCGTCGACTACGATCGGTGCAGAAGCAGTATTACGCTCGTTTTCAGGTAGCGAAGGGCTAATGAAATTAGCATGCGCACCACTGTTGTACACCACCGACCCATCGGCGGAAACGATCTGAATACTGACCGTATCGTAGAGTGCAGCAGCAGAATTAGCTGCGGCGAGTGCGCCACTATACCAGTCATTAGGTGTAGTTTCAAAGCTTTGGGCAATCGACCCTGCCACCGATTCGGCCAGGTTCTCCATATTTTCGCGTGTATAGCTTTGGAAATATTGTTCCCATACGAACGAGAGCATGCCTACCGCAACGAGTGCAGTCATAAGGGCAATGGCTGCGAACGAAAGCGTAATGCGCGCCGTAAAGGAAACGCCCTTCTTCTGCTTTGCCTCGCCGGATTCGTCGTATTCGACGTTCTCTTCGACCATGGTGCTCTACGTTACCCATTGCGCCAAATGCGCAGTGGTTTATTGGTTCGCTTTCGTGGGATCTTCGAAACGATAACCCACACCATGAACCGTATGCAGCCACTTGGGGTTACGCGGATTGTCACCGATCTTGGCACGCAAGTTCTTCACATGAGAATCGATGGTGCGCTCGTATCCTTCGAAGTCGTAGCCGAGTACCTTTTCCACAAGCTCCATACGTGAATAGACGCGTCCTGGATAACGGCAAAGCGTGGTGAGTAACTTGAATTCGCTCGCTGTAAGATCGATGACCTCATCGTTCACCAAAATCTTATGACCAGAGATATCGATCGTAAGTTCACCGAACTCAAGCACTTCACGCTGCGGCTCAGCCTCAGAATGCACGCGGCGCAAGAGTGCGCGCACGCGCGCAACAAGCTCACGCGGACTGAAGGGCTTTACCAGATAGTCATCGGCACCAAGTTCGAGACCGATGATGCGATCTTCCACTTCGCCTTTTGCCGTAAGCATGATGATGGGCGTGTCGGAATTATCGCGAATAACGCGGCAGACGCGTTCGCCCGGAACGCGCGGAAGCATGAGGTCTAAGATGACCAGGTCGAAATGGTGACGCGAGAATTCCTCAAGCGCCTCTTGGCCATCAGCCACAGCGACCACCTGATAGTTCTCACGCTGAAGATAAGCCGCGACCGCATCACGGATGGCCTTTTCATCTTCGACGAGAAGAATGCGACGTGTATCGTTGCTCATATTGTGCTCCTTATCTGAAGGAAACGCTCAAAAACCCGCAACGCAAAGAGAAGAAGCGCTGCGTGTGCGTTACTCTGTATTTGGGTTTATTGTAGCAATTAGCATCTTCTCTCGATGTATTGACACTCAAATGTCACAATAGCCCTGCGTCTTTTCCTGTTTTGCTTGCTGAGCAAACAGAGGCGCACTAACACGAATCCAGGTATGAAAGAGCGCATCGTGCCGCAAAAACGCAGCAACAAAACTCCCACCACCAAAGCACGCCCCACCAAGCGAAATGGTCGGGCAGCGAAAAGCGCTCATACGCCGGGAAACGCTTCTTCATTCACACGCGTACGTCCAACTACGCGCAAGAAAGGTGCATTCTCTCGTCCAGCACAGACACGAAGCAGCGCGCATGCAGCCTCCGAAGGGCGTTTCTCTCCTGAGGTGCTGCTCACCCGCCGTAATCTCCTCATCGGTGCTGGAGTTATTGGAGGTATCGCAGCGGTGGGGGGCATTAGCAGTGCAGCTTCGAGCGCCTTCTCGACCAACACATCGATCGAAAGCCTCTCGGTTCCCCAAGATGCCATTACTGAGCTTGCTGATTTCTCCGAAGTGCCCTATGGCGATTATTGGAGACTTTCGGCATCCCAGAACCTCCCCTTCGGCAGTCTTGTTTGGGCGGACAACAACACTGTCGCAGCCTGCTTGTGCCCGACCGAAAGCGCACACCCATTGAATACCATCCGTCTCTACTATTTCGGGTCAGCGAACCTAGCGGAGATCATGAAAAAGCCGCAGGGTTTCGACGAAGGATTCGATATCTACGACGTGCGCTGCAGCACCGAAGGACTTATTTGGACCGAGTGCAACATCTTCGAGAATACGTGGCGCATTTATACCGCGCAGCTCGAGAACGCTACGCTCTCGAATATCCTGCTTGTCGATGAAGGCGATGCCAATTGGGTCACCCCTTCCATCGCTGCATGCGACAATGCGGCATTTTGGCAGGTCATACCCGACCCTAATGGCGAATTCGCTAAAGAAAAGGCTGAATTGCGTGCGCTGCATTTCGGGCAGAGCAGCTATGAGACAGTGCTCGAATCGCTCCATGCCTTTGCTTGCAGGATCGTGAGCGTACCTGAAGGGGTGGTATGTGCTCCGCGCATGAATACCTCAACTCTTTACTACCAACTCACGAAAGTGAACGCATCCGATTTCTCTGTAGCCGATGAGTTGGTCCTACCCCAGCGCATGACTCCGTGCAACCTAGGATATGGCAAGAGCGGCTTCGCGTTCGCACTCGACAACATCTACAACTATGGCGATGGCATTTCGAACTTAGGCACGTACACACCTATGGCGCCCGTCACGCCTTACCACTATAGCGATCTGCCGTGGTTCCGTTTTGGCCGCACGCCTTCCGCCACACCTGCTTGGAATGGAGACTGGTTCGTAGTGAAGTCGGCGCGCGCGATCTGCGGTACTCATTTCGCCAGCCGTACGTTCTTCATGATCGACATCCCCAACAACACCGACACCTACGGGGAATACCTTGTTTCAGCAGGTACGTGCAAAACGATCGTGGGACTCAGTCAGATCACCACAACCGTTGAAGGAGAGCACGATCATGCGCTCATGCGCATCTTCACGCCTAAGGCGAAAGAACCCGGCGACGCCTTCAGCGCTTAAACGCAAATGACTCTGACCGACCGTATCAAACGCAGCGTAGATGGGAGGGGTGCTCAAAACGCCCCGTTATATTATTCAAAAGATGCGCAAAGATATCGTAGTTTTAAGCCGTGAAAAGCTAGCGGTGATCTCTGGAGCTTGGTGCACCATAAAGAAGGGTACTTTTCAAAACCCTCTGTGTTGCAAAAATCAATTCAATAAAACCGTCACAGGAGTGAGCGCATGAAAAGAGCTGGCATTTGCCAGCTCTTTGAACAGCGAAACGGGGCGTTTTGGAAAGTGCCCTTTTATGGTGCACCAAGCGCCTAGAACGTCAGATTTTCGAGGCGTTCGAAGACGATATCTTTGCGCGTCAAGAAATCCCATGGATCGAAGATCTCATCGAGCACCTCTTTGGAAAGATGTGCATCGGGATCAGCCTCAAGACGCTCGCGATAGCTCGGCCCATCAACGGCATTCTGGATGTCTTCCCAAACCTTCATGGCGTTACGCTGCACGATCACATAGGCGTCTTCGCGCGAAATGCCCGTATCCACGAGGGCAAGCAGCACCTTCGACGAGAAGATAAGGCCCTTCGTACGCCAAAGGTTATGCTCCATCTTCGCAGGATAGGTTTGCAGCCCATCGAGCATCCACTGCATCTTGGAGAACATGTAGTCGAGCGCGATGAAGCTGTCTGCCAGCGCAACGCGCTCGGCACCCGAATGCGAGATATCACGCTCATACCAAAGCGCCACATCATCATAGGCTACCTGAGCATTTGCCTTCACCACACGCGCCAATCCGCAAACGCGCTCGGCAGTGATAGGGTTGCGCTTGTGTGGCATGGCCGAAGAGCCTTTCTGCCCCTTTGTGAAGGGTTCTTCTGCTTCGATCACGTCGGACTGCTGAAGCAGACGAACCTGCATCGCGATAGATTCGAGCGTGGAGGCGGTAACCGCGAGCGCCGACATGACCTGAGCGTGACGATCGCGCGCGAGCACCTGCGTTGAAAGCGGATCAGGCGTGAGGCCGAGCTTTTCGCAGACATACTCTTCAACATAGGGATCGATGCTCGAATAGGTACCTACCGCACCTGAAATAGCACCCGTAGCTGCCACTTCGCGAGCTTGTTCCATGCGTACGAGCGCACGCTTGAGAGCCCAAGCCCAGCTGCCGAACTTCATGCCGAACGTCATCGGCTCGGCGTGGATGCCGTGCGTACGACCAACGCAGAGTGTGTTCTGGAATTCGAAAGCGCGGCGCTTGCACGTTTCACCGAGCTTTTTGATGTCTTCGATGATGATGTCGCATGCCTGCGTGATCTGGTACGACAAGGCGGTATCGCCCAGATCGGAAGAGGTCATGCCGTAATGCACCCAGCGTGAAGGTGGCTCTTGCCCTTCGGGAACATCGGCGTCGATGTATTCAGCCATACAGGTGGTGAAAGCGATCACATCGTGGTTGGTGACCTTCTCGATCTCATCGATGCGCTCGACCGTGAAATCGGCATGATCGCGAATCCACTGTGCTTCTTCTTTAGTGATGCCGGATTTTCCCAGCTCAGCCTGCGCTTCACACGCAAGCACCTCGATCTCTTTCCAAATAGCAAACTTGTTTTCAAGCTCCCAGATATTTCCCATGTCGGGGCGGGTGTAACGACCAATCATCGGATGTCCTTTCGTGCGCACTGTCGCGAGCGAGCAGCTTTGACGGATAGGGTTAATTCTACCTGATGCCTATGGTTAGAGCGACCGAATGACCCGACGCGCTTCATCGAGCAAGTCGGTATCGGCTGCAACGATCACTTGATCGCCAGGATAGATACGCGTTGATGGGCGCACAACCTGAATATCATCGTTGTGAGAAGTAGCTACCAAACGAATACCGTCTTGGAAGTCGAGGTCGAAAGCTGCCACACCTTCCTCGTTGTCATGGTTGCGCATGGTGGGCACCTTGATCTCGATGAGCCCTACCTGATCGTTCGTGAGCGTGAATGCAACCGACATCGATCCGAGAGCAGCCTCTTCTTGGATCATACGAGCGATAAGCGCTGTAGAGGAAATGCTCTCGATGCCCAGACGACGGAAGATGCGCAAGTTCTTGGGATCGTTCACGCGTGCAAGCGCACGGGAGATACCGAACACACGATTGGCGATCTCGCAGGAAGCCAGATTGTCTTCGTCGTGGCCGGTGGTAGCAACGAAGATATCGGCATGGGGAACGCCCGCGTCCTCTTGACGCGCAACCTCGCACCCATCACCTTGAATAACGAGTACGGGACCTTCAAGCGTTTCGGAAAGGTGCGTGGCAACTTGAGGGTCACCCTCGATGAGCGCAACCTGATCGCCCTCAGCGAGCAACGTGCGCGCAAGGTATTCACCAACCATTCCTCCACCAACGATCACGCAATACATTGAAGGCTCCTAGTTCTGCATATACTTCGCTATTTCAGGGATCATGCCATGGCGCAGCGCAACAAGCACGGTATCCCCATGGTAGAGAACGCTGCTTGGCGTGGGGATCGAACTGATCTCTCCATCGGCACGCTCAAAGGCGCAGACACGTATCTTGTGACGCGCTTCCAGATCGCTCACCTTGATATAGTCGGAACGCGTTTGAGAGAGATCGAGCGCAAACTGCACGACCTCACAATCGCCCAGCGTAGTGATATGATCGCCCAAACCCGAAGAGATCTTCGAGAATATCTCTTCGGCAACGAGCGCCGTTCCGCAAACATAGTCGATGCCAAGTTGCAAATATGCGCGTTCGTGACCCGTATTGTAGAGGCGTGCGACCGCATGCGGCACATCGTAGAGGCGACGAGCGATCTCGACCACCATCAAGTTCACGTTGTCGCTTTGAGTGACCGCGGCAAGAAAATCGCACTCGTCGATACCTGCTTTCATGAGCACGTCTTCGTCATAGCCGACACCAGCGAACGTGGCACCATTGAAATCGCGTCCGAGCGAAGCAAACGCGCGCGGATCGCGGTCGATCACACAAACATTGTTCTCATAATTGGAAAGCATGAGGGCAAGACGAGAACCCACACGACCGCAACCTACCACGATGATGTTGCTCATGGCCTGTTGGCTCCTTTCTTGCACGATTTATTCAGTATCAGAATCATACAACATCCGCTGCACCGTGCCCCAACAAAAAAGCGCCCGAGGTGGACGCTTGCAATAAATTCGCTTGGGATAAGATCGCACATCCGATCAGCAAGGTCTCGCATGATCGAAATGCTGCACCCGTCTTAAAGGAAACGGTAATGGATCGAGCGTGTTCCCCAGTCGCTCGGTGAATCTGCACCAAGTGCATGATAAACGCCAGGAGCCAAGTCGAGGCAACGACCGTACTTGCCGAATCCGCCCGTATCGGTAACCGTTGCAATGACAACCTTATCTTGATAGCAGATCTCGACCACGCGACCGAGCAAGTAAGACTGGCTGGCTGGCACAGCGACCGTAACGCTGCCCTCATCGAGCGGACGACCAGAAGCCGTGGTAGAAACACCAAACTTGCCTGCACCGTTATCGTTCGTGGAAACGTTATAGGCCGAAGCGATACCGCTTGACCAGGTTCCATCAGAAAAATCGGGCGTAATCCGCGGGGCGGTGGGCAAGGGGTTGAGGGTACAAACTGCGTTTCCCTTTTCCACTGCCTGCGGATTCGCATAGTCAACAGCGACTGCTGCTATGACCGGATCGGGATCCTTCACCGTGATGGAACGCTGAGCGCCATCGGACGGATCAAGAGCTTCACTCACGGTGTCATCTTGGTTCTCGTTATTCGAGGAAACACCGAGGCGTGTTTGCGAATCGATAGCGGTGGTGTTCGATGACTGGGATGCGCCGATTCCGATGGTTGAGGAATCAACCTCACCATAACCTTGCGCCTGCGTTGCTGCAAAGAAAGAAATAATGCCGGCAACTGCGAGCATTATCAAACCGAAGAGCACGAACCGAGAAAGGAAATTCCCGCTTCTTCTATGTACTTTGGCTGCTGCCAAAAAGCCTCCAATAAACACAACAAGTCCTGAGCCTGCGCGTGCGAACACGAACAAGAAACCTGTTTACGATATGCAGTTGATTAGGATTGGAGCGCGATTACTGCATGTAATGCTTAAGAGCGTGAAACGATTATAGCGTGAGTTAGGAAAGAGAACAAATCGGGAATAGGGGTGAACGGCAGCTCCTACAGGACTTGCACGAAGGTGTTCTTCGAGGCTTATTACAGTAAGCCCAGCGCAATAAACGATTTGAAATTCTCGAACGTAATGTAGGAAGGCAGCGTTAAAACACCGAACTCATAGAAAGTAATGATACTTGCCACGAAGATGAGCAAGATCGCTCCGACATAACAAGTCGTGTTCTCGAATATGATGGCGGCGAACAACGTTGCCAATGCAGCGACCCACACGAAGAACGTAGGTGCCTGAAGGAAGAAATTCCGAAAATCATACAGCCCTATGGTAAATGGCAGGACTATGAAGCATGCCTCGCAGAAGAGCAAGAATATGCAGATACGTAGAGGGATCGTCCGGCGAGCACTCGGAGATACCAGGAAGAACACACCTGCCGGGATGAAATAAAGCGGGAGAAAGCTTACGAACGAGCTTCCTTCTTCTGCAAGCGTTGCCACCACGATCACGATCGTCGTAACGAGAAACGCAAGGCCGAATATGACCAAAGGAAGACGATATGAGGTGGTGCTTGGTTCTTCGTTATGCAAGACGGTAGGCATAGGTGTCTTCTGCTCGTACACTCTTACCTCTGGCTTTCCTGCCAAGGAGTGGTCCTTGCTCAGGTTCACTACTCTGCGATAGCGCTCCGATTGGACACGGCTTGGTTCGATGTCGATGAACGATCCACTTGAAGGCCTGATGGGCAAGATAGCAAAAAGCACCAAATAGAGAACGATCGCAAGGCCGAACGTCACGAAGCACAAAGCGATAGCGGTCACCCGCACGAGAAGAGTATCGATGCCTGCACTTTCTGCGATCCCAGCACAGACCCCTCCGATCACCGCATTCTGCGGATCACGATACCAATTCTTTATCGAGCGCTCCTTTGACACCGGCAGATCAACGCCTTGTGAGCGAATCGAGCATTACAAAGCATATGGCAAATTCCCCTTGATTCATACGCGATTCCTTAGGCAAGCACGAACAGATAGATCGAGAAGAACTGGAAGATAGAGCCAGCAAGCACCCACAGATGGAAGACCGAGTGCATGTACTTTTTCTTTTTCGTGCAGGTATAGAACACCGCACCGATCGTGTAGCAAATACCGCCTACCACGAGCAGCCAGAACCCAACAGGATCGAGCAGCGTCCAGAGCGCGGGGACACACACGATAACCGCCCATCCTTGCATCAGATAGAGGAGGGCCGATATCCAGCGCGGGCGATTCACCCAAAAAGCTTCTGCGACGATACCCGCAAGCGCAACGACCCACACGAAGATACAGAGCGGGATGCCGTTGTTGTTGATGAGCGTCACCAGGCAATACGGCGCATAACAACCAGCGATGTAAAGATAGATGCCGCAATGATCGAGCACCTTGAACACCCGTTTGGCTGCTGGCGCAGCGATCGCATGATAGAGCGTAGACATAAGGTATTCGACCACCATCGTGATCGAATAGATGAGCGCTGCCGCAAGCAACAAGCCCCCACCATGAGTAACCGCCTGCACCACGCACAGCGGAATGGCAGCGATGGCGAGCAACGCTCCTACCCCATGCGTGACCGCATTGAAGATCTCCTCACCTAGGGTGTAGTCTTTCTGAGGCTTGGTCTTCATCGATGGTGCGATAGCGCTTGCCATTGCTGCTCCTTCTCAGATCTAGCATCTTGGTCGAATAGGCTTTGGGCACGCATGGTGCCGAGCCATCCTTCCAGCTGCAGGGTCAGTTCACTATTCTACTGCATCGAAGAGGCAGAAGATTCGGCAGCTGAAAGCGTTCTGTTGCCACCAGGATGACACCAGGAGAACCAGGCAGATGCATCATCTTGTTCGGCATCGATGAGTTTGAGCGTGGAAGAGCCCACGCCTGCCGCAGTGAAAGCGATGATGGTCGTAAGCTGCTTGTTGCGCTGAAGCGGATTCGTTTGCAAAGAAGCCATCTGCACCTTCGTGCGCGGTGTGATGGTGCGGTTGGTGCTGATGCCGCTGTTCTCGATCGTCACATAGGTGCTGTCGTAGCCAAAGCCCGAGCCTTTATGCCAAAGGACCGCGCCCACGATATCCACGATGAAGATCAGGAGCGCCACGCCATAGAGCACACGCGCGAAGACATCAGCCATGGTGTAGAAGATGAGATAATCGCTGAGCTCTGAATACGACAGGAGATCGAAGTTCAGAGGTAGCGCCAGTAGGAACATGGTGATGAAGGTGAAGACGGCCAGCCAGAAGCCTCCGCCCTGCAGGATAGCGCGACGCGTGATGGCGCGACGGCGCGCACGCGCAGGAAGCTTCTTATCTGGCGCGGGCAGATCTTGCCATTCCGGCAAAAGCCCTGCAAGGATCTCGTCGACCTTATCGAGCTTGACGAACGGATGGATGACCAGACGCGCCTGACTCTTCGTAGATGATTCCGAAGAGTCTTGGGCAGCGCTCGAAACACGTGCGAGCGAAAGCGTGCAGGATTTGAGCAAACGCTGGAAGAATGATTGGCTGACCTCGACCGATTGAATGCGATCGATATCGATGCCATTGAAGTTGTGGTTGATGATGCCATATTCGGTCTCGATGCGTGCGCCGCGTCTGCGCGCGCGGAATCCGCCATAAGAAAGGCAAGCTCCGCCCACGGTGATGAGCCAGACCACGAGCATGATGGCAATGAAGGAACCCACGATGCTCACGATAACGCCGACCATCCATGAGGTTGGGATGAGGTCGATCAAACCCGTGACCGTGCTGATCATCTCGTCTTCAGAGGTGTGGAACATATAGCCGATGCCCGACAGGACAGAGCTCAGGGTGGCGAATATCGAGAGGAAGACCACGACTACCGAAGTCTTTCCGGTCATGCCTGTGAGCACCAATTGCTTGTTGGAAAGCCCGTATTCATAGGTGGTGGTACCCGTGTCGATGGCATCGCCTCCGAACACCCCGCGAAAATCGTTCACCAGATGAGCAGGCGTATCGAGCGCATTGTATTCGTCCGCATTTGGGATGGTTGGCGCAACCGTTGGTGCAGGAATAGTGGCGGCTGGCGCGCCTGTGGGAGCAGGAAGCGTTGTGGCTGTGGCGTTCTGCGAAGCGACTGCGCCGAGCGTTTCAGCTGCGTGCTCAGCGGTCATGCCCGCGGGCATCTCGACGCCAGCAGCTTTCATCTGCGCGAACCGCTTGCGTGCGAAGAGCTCCTTGCGGAGCGCTTCAGCTGCCGACTTCTCGATATAGGGAAGCGTGATCGCGGTGTTCGATGCCCCGCCTGCTGTTTCGATGCTCACGGTGCAAACCCCCGCGATGCGCTGGAACAACGTTGCTTTCTGATTGATCGATTGGATACGTTGATAGGGAACGTGAGCACGCTTCTTCGAGATGATGCCCGAATAGAAGCTGAACTCTTCGTTGGAATACTCGTACCAAATGTAGTTGTAGCTGATGAGCCGTACCAGCATCACGAGGCCGGTGGCCACAAGAACGATAGCGATCAATGCCAGCAATACGATGAGGATGGAACCGCCCGATGCATAGACATCGATCAATTCGAAGAGCGCATCACCCGCTGAGGCGATAGCCACCACGAACACGAAGGGAACGATGCGCAAAGCGCCGAGCCAAACATAGCTGTGATTGAGCTTGTGCTTCACTGGGGCAGTAGCAGGCGCAGATACAGGAGCAGGCATAGCTACCGGCGAACCCGTAGGCGCAGGTGGCGTGGGCGTTTCGTTCGATGGAGGAGTATTGGGAGCTTCCACGCGCTACACATCCTCTTTGGCAAGGCGAGCGAATTCGGCGGCTTGATCGCGCAGCGTTTCAGCTTCGGCAGCGGGAAGCCCAGGGATCTCCATCGATCCAGCCGCGGTCGAGATCGTGACCGACGCAAGCCCCATCATGCGCAGAAGCGGACCTTGGCGCGTGTCGGTATTCTGCACGCGAATGAACGGCACCACGGTATGCTTGCGCACGATGATGCCACGCATGATATCGAGAAATTCCTTCGAAAGGGCATAGCTCCAGCGAATGTAGCGCAGCGGCGTGATAACCACCCAAAAGAGAACGAGCAAGGCAACGAAGCAGATGAACGATATGAGGCAATACGGACCTGCCCACCAAGACATGCTCTCGTCAACAAGAAGAGCGATCCCACCAACCGCAAAGACGCACAAGAACACGAGCGTGAGAGCAATCGTATCGCTTACGCGCCATACGTTCTTGATGCGCGGATCGAGCTTTTGCTTTTGGGTTTCTTCCATGAATGTCTCCGTTTGCCTTCGCGTGCGATTTGTTCTTCCGATTATAGCGGCAGGAATGGCCTGCACCAGGAAAGTGTAAGCATCTTTTAAGAAGCACCGGAGCGAAAACGCAAACACTCAAGAATACTGGCTTGGTTCGGAGCAGCGGGGTAGCGAAAAGACGAAGCGATTACGGCGATTCAAACAGGTGCGTGGGTGCAACTGCCCTTTAAGAAGCTGCTCTTAATAATAGCGATAGTAGGCAGCGCACGAGCCTTCCGAAGAGACCATACACGGACCGACCGGATTCTCAGGCGTGCATACTTTGCGGAAAAGCGGGCATTCATCAGGTGCCATGATGCCACGCAAGACATCTCCGCAACGGCAACCCTTCGGATTCTGCGTGGGTTCCACTTCAGGATGAAAGCGCTTGACCGCATCGAAGGCTTCGAACTCTTCGCGAATCGCATAGCCCGAACCAGGGATCACACCAAGTCCACGCCAGGTGGCATCAACGGTGTCGAACACTTCGTCGATCGCAGCGAGTGCGACCGGGTTACCTTCGCGCATGACTCCGCGCGAATAGGCGATCTCGATCTCTGCGCGGCCTTCGTGCAGCTGGCGCATAATCATGGCAATACCTTGCAGCACATCAACTGGCTCGAACCCAGTGATCACACCGGGAATGCCATATTTTTCTGCAAGGAATTCATAGGGCTTCGTGCCAATGATCGTGGAAACATGACCGGGCAGGATGAGCGCATCGATCTTCAGTTCTGGATCGGAAACGATCACTTCAAGAGCGTTGGGCATGTTCTTGTGCGCGACGAACACCGAGAAATTCCTCAGACCGAGCGCTTGAGCGCGCTTGATAGCCATAGCAACAAGGGGCGTGGTGGTTTCGAAGCCTACGCCTACGAACACGATCTCTTTATCGGAGTGCTCTTGGGCAAGCTTGAGCGCATCGAGCGGAGAATAGACGATGTTGATCGAACGGCCTTCGGCCTGTTCTTTGAGCAGACTTGAGGTGGAGCCCGGAACACGCGTCATATCGCCGAACGTAGCGATCATCACGTTCGGGATGCGCGCAAGCGCGATAACGGTATCGATGTCTTCGTTGGAGGTTACACAGACCGGGCAACCTGGACCGGAAACGAGCTTCGTATCGTTCGGCATCAGATCGCGCAGGCCATTGCGTGCGATGGCAACCGTGTGCGTTCCGCATACTTCCATGAGAGTTGCCTGTTCAGGCGCCCATGAATCGATGGAGTGGATGAGCCCTTTGGCAAGCGCAGGATCTTTGAACGCAGAGAGGTCCATGAACTAGACCCCTTCAAGATCGGCAAGCTCGGAGAAGCTCTTCACCAGATCGAGCGTTTCTTGAGCGAACTGTTCATCGACCACTTCGATGGCGAAGCCCGCGTGCACGAGCACGTAACTGCCCACTTCCGCCTGAGGCGTGAGGTCGAGGGAAATCTCGCGCGTTACGCCGAGGATATCGACCGTGGCAAGATTGCCTTCATCGATCTCTTTGACTTGGGCTGGAATCGCTAAACACATGATTACTGACCTCCCTCATTCGAGTGCAATCCTATCACAGCCTGGCCGTAGGAGACCGAAGCATCGTTAGGCGGCAGCTCTCGATTGAGGGCGATGGTGAAACCTGCAGCTTGCAGCTCTGTTAGGGCGCGTTCGGTAAGGTAGCGGTTCATGAAAACTCCACCCGAAAGCGTGACGATGTTGATGTCATAGAGCGCGCGCACGGTTTCTGCTGCGGTGAGGATGGCGCGCACCACCGCTTCATGGAAGCGACGCGCGATGAGGGCCTTATCGACACTGGCCTGCAGATCATCGAGCAGTGCTTCGAACACGAGGGCGGGATCGAGCAGCAACACGGACGTGTCTTGTGCGGTGCTCTGCTCGGTAGCGGTGTTCTTTATGAGACCGAACTGGTAGCGCTCGACCGCATCAAGCTCGGCCGTTGGGTCCACCGCTTCCTGCGCAAGCGATGAGGTCGTTTTCTCAGCTTCGGCAAGGAGCGTTTTCAGTTCAGCAGCAGCGTCTGGACCGAGGCCTTTCGTGATCTCGGCCTCGAGCAGGATCGCACCTTCACCTTCGTAGCGCGGCTCGTTGCAGATACCGAGAAGCGCCGAAGCTGCATCGAAGAGACGTCCCATCGAAGAGGTGAAGGGGGTATTGATGCCACTCTCGATCATCTTGGTCATGAGCTCGGTCTCTTGTTCCTGATCGGCGAAGAAAGCCTGTGCGAAGGGATGCTCAAGCAGATCGAACGCCCACAACACGCCATAGGCACAGCGATCGGTGTGATGGATCGCCTGCGTGCCACCCGGCAACGGGAAGTACGCAACATTGATGAAGCGCTCGAACGTGGTGAGGTTCGAGAGCAGCACTTCGCCGCCCCAGATCGCACCATCAACACCGTAGCCCGTGCCGTCGAACGCAATGCCACAAACCGGGCCTTCGAGCTCGTTCTCGGCCATGGCCGCAACCACATGCGCATGATGATGCTGCACCTCCGTAAGGGGAAGATCGTGCTCGCTTGCTTGCGCGCGTGCCCACTTGCTGAGCACGTATTCAGGATGCAGATCGCACGCGAGCTTGGCGGGCTTGAGGTGGAAGAGCTTCTCGTAGAGATCCTTCGTTTCGAGCCAGTTGTCGAACGAGGCAACATGCTCCATATCACCTAAATGCTGCGAAACGAACGCCTCTTCACCGCGCGTGATCGTGAAGGTGTTCTTGAGTTCGGAGCCAACTGCCAACAGCTCGGGAGATTCTTCACCGAGCTCGTGCACTTGAGCAGGCAACTTCACCGGCGCTGGCGCCAGACCGCGGGCGCGACGGATGACCTGGACCACCGGGTCCACACCAGCCGGCTCGAGCACGCGCACCACCGAATCGTCGAAGCGCTCGATGATGGCGCGGTTGTTCACCAAGAAAGCATCTGCAATGCCTGCAAGCTGCTCGAACGCTTCGTGTTCCTCGATCACGATCGGATCGTCGTGCACGTTGCCCGAGGTCATGACGAGCAAGCCATCGAACGCACGTGCGATCAAATGCTGCAGCGGCGTTGCAGGCAACATGATGCCAAGCTCCGGCAGGTCGCCCGCAAGATCAAGCGGTAACTCAACATCGCTGCGTTTGCGCAACAGCACGATCGGGCGTGCGCTCGATTCAAGCTGCGTCTCTTCTGCTTCGCTGATGAGCGCATAGTCGCGCGCTTGCTCGGTCGAGTGCGCCATGACCGCGAATGCCTTACCGTAGCGATGCTTTCGTTCGCGCAGAGCGGAGAGTGCTTCGGCGTTGCGCGCATCGCACACCAGATGGTACCCACCCAGTCCCTTAACGGCTACGATCTTGCCTGCTTTGAGCAGCTTCACGCAATCGTCAACGAATTCATCGGAATCTTGCGAGGTGAACGCCCAGTCCAGGCTATCGATCGAAAGCTGTCGGACCTCATTGGGAAGCATGCCTTCCACATCGATCCAGCCCAAACGCGGCCCACAGTTGAAACAAGCGTTGGGTTGCGCATGAAAGCGGCGATCCATCGGATCGTCATATTCTGTTTGGCAAGGTTCGTCCATGGTGAACTCTTTCATAGAAGTATGTTCGCGGTCGTAAGGCAGCTCATCGATGATGGTGAAACGCGGACCGCAATTCGTGCAGTTGATGAAGGGATAGTGATAGCGGCGATTCTCGGGGTTGAAGAGTTCGGCTACACAAGCATCGCAGGTGGCAAGATCGGGCGAAACGAGCGTGGTCTCGTTCGCTTCGGCATCATCCGAAAAGCGGATCTCGAATTCGTCGAAGCCTTCGACGGGCGCTTCGTTGAGCTCAAGCTCTTTCACGTTGGCTGCTTCGGGCGCTTCTTGCACGAGCGCGATCGCAAAGCAGTCGAGATCGTTCTGCGTGCCTTCGACGTGGATCGTTACCCCATCAAGCGCGTTCAACACCCAGCCCGTCAGGTGGAACTTCTGTGCGCACCTGAAGACAAAGGGCCGAAAACCGACCCCTTGAACTACTCCTTTGACCGTAATATCGAGCGCTTCGCGCGCAACGTTTTCTGCCATGCTCACTACTCCGTAACGCGTGCGACCACGTTGCGCAACACCTTAGAAAGGAGACGCAGCGTAACTGAAGAATTGTCGGGAAGATGGATGTAGACACACCGCCTACCACGGGATGAAAGGATGGAAAAATCACCCATAGCCTGCGCTTTTTCGAGCTCGCCAAGGCTTTGGGCTTTCGCGTTCTCCACTTCGATATCGCGCGGTTCATCTGCCGAAAGCACGAGGAACACCCCGTTGTTGCGACCGCCTTTGTGCAGCTGGCCTGTGGAGTGCAAGTAGCGTGGTCCGATCTCCAAGCAAGACGGAATGCGGCAGCGCTCCGCAATGCTGTGACGAATCTCTTCAAGCGCCTCGCGGCGACCTTCACCCGTGAAGGGCAAGAAGGCGTTCAAGGAGAAGTAATCGCCCGGCTCGATACTGCGGCAAAGCGCGGTGATCGCACCCGAAACCGTTTCATCAACGAGCGAGTCTTCCAACGCCTCGGAAACGTGCACTTCGATCTCGCCCACGGGCACGCCCGCTAGACCGTTCTGGGTGAAGTGGGGCGCTTCGCCGCCTTCTTCTAAGATGCGCAGCACTTCGGTCTTTGCCGCCTGTACGTCGGGCTGATCGAACGGGCAGATCTCCATGAGATAGCCCACCATGGCAATGGCATATTCCCACATAACGAAGTGCCCAGCAAGATCGATCACGTTCTCAACCTTGAAGGTGATGCGCGGGATATCGGGATTCAGGAACTCGAGCGACTGATAGTAATTCAGGCGTTCGTCGAACAGGTCGGTCTTAGTCTCGTATATGATCGCTGTACGATCCTCCGTGTCTTCGGAGAGTGTGAGCGAATCGGTTTCGATGTTGGGAAGGATACCTTCGCCTTCTTTACCCAAGCTTTCTGCCACCAGCTGCTCGATCCATAAGCCCAGAACACGACCGCGCTTCGGCGAGAGGAACGCGAACTTGTTGCGTCCTTGCACATAGTTTTCGTAGAGGAAGGATGCCAGCACGAGTGCGGGGTTGTCCACGCTGTCGCTACTGCACAGCATCTCGGCACGCGCTGCGCTGCGCATGAGCGCATTCAGGTTGATGCCTGCAAGCGCAGCCGGTAAGAGGCCGAACACGGAAAGCGCCGAATAGCGTCCGCCCACGCTGGGCTCGCCCGTGAAAACGCGCAACCAACCTTCCTCTTTCGCTCGCTTTTCCAGGTCGGAGCCAGGATCAGTGATAGCGACCAGATGGTTGTAGAGTTCTTCTTGCGAGAGCTTCTCGCGCATGATCGCCATGACCGCTTGCATGATGGTGTGCGGCTCGATCGTGCTGCCCGATTTCGAAGAATGGATGACGAGCGTGGTCTTCGGATCGCATTCCGACATGATGGCACGCACACGCACCGGCGAAACCGAGTCGATAGTCTTGAACGAAATGAGCGAAGAATCCGCTTTGTTGTACTTCGTGAGCGTCATGGGCGCTTGCGTGGATCCGCCCTGCCCCACGAGCACGACCGTTTTCAAACCGCGCGCGATCAAGGAATCGGCGAAGTTCTGAATCTCGGAAAGCGCCAGAGGCGGCTCGCTTGCCAGCGTGGTCCAGCCCATGAAATCACGGGCGAAAAGCTGGGCATTTTCGGAGAAGTTGAAAAGGTTGCTGTCCTTGGCGTGAATACGACTCGCAACCTGGTCATCGATGAGCGTTTGCGCCGGAGCACCGGGCGTAGCTGCTTCAAAATTAATCATAGGTTCCTACCCGAACTATCGATGGATCAACCGTTTCGGTTGGTTTGCCTCATTTTACCGAAGTAGCAGCACGGGCGCTACACAATGGCGGCCACGATATCGTCAAGCCACGAAGAATCCACCTGATCGACCTTGCCCGCATCGCACAGCGCGGCAATGGTAGGATTCGTGGGAATCTGAGCGGTCGCGCCGATCTCGTATTCTTGCGCGAGCACATCCACCTGGCTTTCGCCGAAGAGATAGTGTTTCTCGTTGCAGTTCGGGCATACGAAATAGGCCATGTTCTCGACCAGGCCGAGCACAGGAACCTTCATCGCTTCTGCCATATTCACCGCTTTTGCCACGATCATACCCACCAGCTCTTGCGGCGAAGTGACCACGATGATGCCATCAACCGGCAACGATTGAAAGACTGTGAGCGGAACATCGCCCGTTCCTGGAGGCATGTCAACGAGCAGATAATCGATATCACCCCACACCACATCGCTCCAGAACTGTTTGACCACCCCGGCGATCATAGGACCGCGCCAAATGACCGGGTCGGTATCGTTTTCAAGCAGCAGGTTGGTCGACATGACCTTCGTACCATCAGCTGCCACCGCAGGTAGCAGGCCATCGGGAGAGCCCATCGCCTTGCCTTCGATACCGAACATGCGAGGGATGGAAGGACCGGTGATATCGGCATCAAGGATGCCCACATTCTTTCCCTGCTTCGCGAGCGCCGATGCGATCAGCGAAGTAACGAGCGACTTGCCCACGCCGCCCTTGCCGCTCACCACGCCGATCACGTTCTTGATGTTCGATCTAGGATTCGGCGCGGCTTGCATGCTCTGTGGCTCGCGACGCTCAGCACACGTCTTTCCGCAGGTCTGACAGTTATCGCTGCATGATTCGCTCATTATTAGACTCCTTATTTTTCTTGCGCTCTCTACAGGAACACACAGAAAGTCATTCTCGAATTTGAATGCCGGATCAAAACTGACACAGTTCGAATAGCATTTCAGCTGATGCTACAACTTTACCACTACCCCTTCAAGGCAAGATCGAAGGCAGCTTCGAATACGCGCAGGACTCCATCATAGAAGAAATCCCGCCGACCATTGCTGGCTGGCGGGATCCCTCAGGAGGCTTACCCTTCTTCGCTACGAGAACCTTTTATACGCGTCCTCTGCGGAAACGGCGGATCGCATAGATGAGCCCCAGAAGCGAACCCGTCATAAGTGCAATAAGCCCTGCGATCTTGAGAAAATCTCCCGTCTTCGCCAGGAGACTACCTTCGTCATCTTGGCCAGGCGTCTCACGGGTTTGAGTCACAATTTGCTCAACATCGAGCATCGTGTCATAGAGCATAATGGTCGAATCTTGTAGTTCGGCATTGCCGTTGCTCGTTCCGCTAAGAAGCTTGACGCTACCGTATTGGTCAATCGTGAACTCAACATCATCTGCCTTCGCATAGCCTTCAGGGGCTGCGTTCTCGCGCAGGATATAGGTGGTATCCACATTGAGAGAGCCCTCTAAGCGCTCCGGCGCTTGTCCTGAAGTCCAGCTGTTCACCACACTGCCTGTATCCTTCTCGATGATAGAGAGCTTAGCTCCTTCTACCCATTCGTGAGTGCGGGTATCGAGTTTCGTGAAATCGACGCGCGTGGCCTCATCGTATACCCCACCGTCTTTGGCAAAGGTGAAGAGCAAGGCACCATCATCGGAACGTGGACCTGCAACAGCCCTCGCTGTACCAACCTCGCCTTCAGTAAATACTGTCACCTGGGCTTGATCTCCTTCTGGTGTGAAGTCTTCCTTGTTGTCGGCGTACTTCATCTCATAGCCATTCGGTGCATTGATATCCTTGACCAGGTAGAAATACGAACTGCGGAATTCGCTCACCGTATGCCCTGCTGGAGCGAGACGCTCTTTGAAGTAATAAAGCGTGTTCTCGGTTAGATCAACGCTCTTGAACGTAATCCATCCATCAGCATCAGAGATCGCTTCTCCAAGCAGAATGTCTGACTGAGCGTGATCGTTCACCGCATAGAGTCCATAGGTCGCACCTTCAAGTCCTTTATCACGATCAAGTGCGCTGGTCTTGCGGACTTGCAGATCCATACCACGCGTTTTGTTGGTCATGGTCGGATGCCACTGCGGATCCTCTGACTCGCTATAACGGATGTTCTCGCCGTTTTCGACATAACCATAGTACATGTCCGTACATTCAAGCTGCCCTTGATCGTTAAACTCGATCACCGTTGTAAAAGTGATGATCTGCTTCGAGTATTCGACTGAGGGATCGGATGCGTCATTGGCCTCGACCACGCGGTAGTAGTACGTACCCGGCGCGGTGTATTGCAAACAGGTCGGATTCTCCCAAGTACCCACATTGTTCGCCTTGTCGAAGTCGACCATGCCATAGCGATCGTTCGTAGTTTCAGAAATGGTCGGACCATTCGTTGTCGACCAATCAACCACCTCGACACCATCGCTGTTCTTCGTTGGTGTTAGCTCGATGAGCTTGAAGTTGAACTCGCCTTCCGTGAGCGCACGGCCCTCGAGGTTCTTGATAATCTTCGGATCGACGAAACACTGCTGCTCGATCGGCTCATTTGAAGCTGCATTAACCGCATAACCATACACGCTCATGGTAGCTATACCATCGTTGAAATTAGTGAATTCGATATCAGGAAGCGCGCCATCGACTGGCTCGAGCTTGGTGAGCGTAACTGGCTTCGGGCTGCCCGATTCATCAACCTCAACGCCTTCGGCATACGAGATCTCAGCTACTGACGGCACCAAGCTCATGCCATCGGCTGCCACTCGCACCGTAACCTTCACAACATAGATGCGTGGGTCATGCGTGGTCCCTGATGATTCGTTTTCCGAGATCAGATACCAGTAATCTCCGATTTCGGTATAGGAGACGGCATCGAAAGCAACTTCCGCTTCATTACCTGTGAAACCGCCGTTCGTACCAGGTCGCGACATGCGCTCGAGCGGCGCACTGTTCAGGTCGAGCACGCCATCAATAGGCTCGGTTATCCGTTGCATCGTAAAGAAGAACTTGCCTGCAGCGTTCGAAGTATCGCCGTAGAGGAACTTTTTCGCCTTCAGCGCCAAATCTCCCTTCAGTATCACACGATTCGTAAAGGTCTGACCTGGTGTCCCGCTCGTTCCGTAATCAATCTTCTTCACATAAGAAGAGGTCGTGGTCACTTTTTCGCCATCAACTTCAGCAACGCTCGTTCGCTTGCCTATGGTCACTTTCACTTCGTGCCAAGACTCATCGAACTCGTAATCCTCTGCTTGCAGATCATTGCGGATCTCTTTAGCGTACAAGGTGTATTCTGTGCCGCCCTCTGAACCAGCGAATCGATCGTCATCAACGGTAAAGGTGATCTTGCCATCGCTGGTGTTCGTTGCCTCTGCGGTCTTCGCGTTCTCGTCCTTCGCGCTATAAAGACCGAACTTAAACGATGGAAGGTTCGTAGTTATGAGTTCATCGTTATACTTCTTCAAGTTCTTCTCGAATTCGATCGTCCAAAGCTTGTTGACGATCGTCTGGCTTGGCAACGAACCGATGATCAGCTGCCCGTTGCAGCCGATTCCCCCTCCATGGGTCGAACTCGTGTTTCCTTCCACCGTAACTGCTCGCGTGATTTGTGTGGAAGCAGGGGCTGTAGCGGTCAGACCGACCGTATAGTTGCCTTCGCCATACCAGGCTCCTTTGTTGATCTTTATATCGCCACTACCGTCAGGCCCAGCGTAACGGCCAGTCCATGCAAGACCCGACCCCCCATCAAGATTCTGTCCGAACACGATGCTCGATCGTGTGCAATAGTAGTCCTGAGCGACCTCTTTGGTGAACTGCAAGCCATCAAGCGCATCTGCATATGCGTAAAGATCTCCCGCTACATCTTTACCCTTGAGTGCTTCATAGGTATGTGGTGGACCAACAACATAATTGTTTAATCCGCGGAATTCGAGCGCATAGAGCACATTGTTTTGAGGGCGCGCTGTCTTATGGGCAGTATTGCCATAGACTGCAGCACCTTCAGTAATATCTCCGATTCCCTGACCTGCCACACCAATACGTGCATGTGGGCAACCCGAAATGCCACCACCTAAACCATAGGCTGTATTCCCAGCGACCTTAATAGTAGGAATCGCAAGTCTACCGCGCGATTCAACGAATATTCCGCCGCCACCCCAATCAGTGGTCGTCTTGGTTTCGTTGTTCAGAATATTCCCTGCAGTGATCTTGGCAGCACGCGCAGCTGTATAAATGCCGCCCCCTTCATGAACGGATGCAGTATTGCTTGAAACCGTACCGCCGTGCATCTCGAAATTGCACCAGCGATCGATATAGATGCCGCCGCCTGCAGCAGCCTGATTGCCCGTGATGGTGCCACCATACATGATGAACTTGGGATTGTTCGCTGTGTCAGAATCTGCACTCGTACGCTGAACATGGATACCACCGCCTGCACGATCACCCGCGTTGAGTGGTATCTGGGTGTTGTGATCACCGCCGAAGTTATGCGGAACAGCCGTTCCTTTGCCACCGGTGATGGTAAGGCCTTTGGCACCTGCGTTGCTCTTCATGTCCTCATTGAGGATCAGCGTTGCTTTCTTACCTTTAACCGTGATGACGCTCCCATCTTGAGCGGCACCATTAATGGTTCCGTGTCCTTTAAGATTGAGCGTTTGGTTCGCACCGACTTCAATCCTTCCGTTCAATGTACCATTCACGGTAAGCGTATAGCTGCCCTGGCCATTCGGCAGAGTGACCACACTTACATCAACCGTTGTTCCATCGTTGATGGTTGCCGTATTCCCTGTCCATACGACACCTACCCGCTCTGCCTGAGCAGAAAGTGCGGCATCTTCAGTGGCTTCATTGCTCATCTCCGCAGCATCTTCAGGCTCTCCATCTTCGTTGACGTTCGCAGCATCGCTTTCATCGTTAGCGCCTTCATCGGTGCTCGTTGAATCTTCTGGAAGGCCTGAAGCTCTCTCAGTGTCAACCACTGAAGTGGTTGCATCGGTTAGCTGTTCCTCACCTTCACCATAAGCCGCGTGAATAGCAGGAAGCAAGGTGACCACTAACAGGAAGGCCAAGATGATTCCGAGTGCGAATTTGAATTTCTTGTTCGCTAATAACTTGGTCATAGAAGCCACCTCCTTACACATCGCGCGGATCGTTCAAGTTGTTCATTTTGCGAGGCTCCTGAGCGTTATACGAGTCGCTCATGCCCTCGGCTGTGCGCGCCTGCTTACGTCGCCTAACCAAGAGACCTCCGATCACGCCCAAGGCTAATAACGCTATGACCGCCCCCAACACCACAGGATCGATCTTTGACAAAGCTCCTGATGCAAGGGGGTTTTCACTATCTTCGATCGTACGTTCTGAAGTGGTGTCCAAACCACCGGGACCTGCAAGCGGATTATCGTCATCATTGATGACGACCGCACCATCACCCGCGCCTATTCCCGCATCTAAAGCGGGCTCGCCTGCACCGGCGTCCTCAATGGGTGCAGCAACTGCTGTAAGCCCACCTCCTGGAGTCACTACCGTGCGATTCGTCTCGATAATCTGCGTACGAACGATCGTCGTATTAGCATTGATCGTGTCATTAACATTGCGATAGTAGATCGTGTAGGTGCGATCGGGCGAGAAGAACGCATGGCGAATGCCAGCATCTTGGCCAGCAAGGCGTACGTATTCGTTTCCATCTTGCGTGAAGCGCGATTCGCCCGTGAATTCGACATAGTTTGTTATCTCAGGATCGACCGCAAGCGTCTCTTGGCGCAGCACCTGCCCATTCGCTATGTTCATATACTGGATCGTGATGTCGTATGCATTGCCGGCAACGTAGTCTTCGGAAACATAGTAAACATATTGCAGCAGGTCCTCGCCTTGTCCAAGGCTCTCCCACGAATAGGTGACTTCATTTGCATTACCTGACCATGGCACATAGGTCTTGCCGTCTATTTTCTTGTTCGTTGGCTGATAATGAAAGTCTGTTGAAGCCTCGGGGGTGAGCGTTTTGGTGATACGTCCGATTTCCTTGCCCGTCTCCCCATCCATCTCAACAAGCGTGAAGTCAACCGCTTTCGTAGCTTCTTGCGAATCGTAGACGGCCTTGATCGTACGCTTGCCATCATTCATGATGAAATCTGCATCGGCCATGTCTTTCGTGAGTACGATCGCAGTTCCATGAGCATCAGTTGCCTGACCTATCGAGACGTTCTGATCTGACCCATCGGATGGGTTGTTCTCGTCCTGGCTTGAACCAGATCCGCTCTGTTCCTCAAGGTCGCCTTCATCTGAAGAGCCATCGGTAGCCACCTGAGCACCGATCACCTTGTTCAGGCGATAGAAGTTCACCCCATCAGCGCTTTCAACCTGCGATCCTTTATTCATCGAGAACGTATTCGGCAGCGTATAACGGTACCCATATCCTTTAACATCAACGCTATCGCTCCAGAGTAACTCATCATTTTCGTCGACGTAGTTGATGGTCACACCATAAGAACTCTCATCCATATTAGGTACGGCTACTACACGAACCGTATAGGAGGCTTGCGAAAAAGACAGTTCAACTTGGCTTCCCGCAAGACCCGACACCACGCGATAGTAGTTAGTCTTCGCGTCGTCATCAGGGTCAGTAGCAGTGAATGATTTCTTAATGGTCGCGCGCTTGCCGTTTTCATCAACGCCACTGAAGGCTTCTTGCTTTACGATCTTGCCCGAAGTCGCATCAACATAGTTGATCATGCCTTCGACGCTGTTCTTGTCGTTTTGCTCGTAGGTCACTACATACGCATTCAGATTGTCATCGAACACGTTGTCGATGTCTCCCTGCTTCTTCAAGCTATAGCTTATTGGGTACGCTTCTTCAGTAGTGTTCTGCTTGTAGTAAGTCTGTCCAACACCGATATTCTTAGCGCTTTTACGTTCATCGGCGTTTGCGGTGCGAATGCCCAAAAGCGAAAGAGTGGTCGAGCCGTCAGTGTCGATTATCTTTGCATAGACTGGATAGATGGCGCCTTGATAGAGCTTGTCTCCTTGCATAAGTGCAGTGCTCACTTCAATCGTATAAGTGGCATGATTGTAAGGATCAGCGAAAAGCTCTGTAGCTGTTTGTACTTGGCCTGCATTCTTATCAGCAAGTATTTGAACTGCCACGATCTGCGCAATGCGTGATCCCGTACCACTATGGCCTGCATCTGCATTGTTATCTGCTGCAGTAAATTTGATAGGATTGCTCAGCGGCGCGCCATCCTTTTCTACAGTTATATAGAGCGCGCGATCTTCAAGGTCATCCACCTTGAGCACTTCCCAGCCTTGTGCATTCGGCTGCATAAAATCAGTACCGCTCACTTTGATTGTTCTTTTGCTTGCGCTTTCGTTTTCCGACTGCGCATGCGCAATGTTTGGAATCCCCAACAAGCTGAAAGCAAAAACGAACGCGAGCAACGCTGCCGCCAGCGCATTCGACTTGCGTTTGATCATCTTCCCCATGATTTCCCCCTTTAAGGGCCAAGCACAGCATGTCTGTTTCGATCTGCACTCGCGTCTCATATTTATCTTGTTCAACCACTTTTGCACTCAGAGCAATTGAGTAGGGAAGGATACCGATTTCGCCAACTACCTGGCAATACTTTGAACAATAAACGTAAGTGCGTTCACACTTAATTCATCATTTTTACGATTTTGTGGCATTTTCTGGATAAATTCAGGCGCTTCAATAAGATACGCCTATGTGTTTTTAGGCACATAAAGTGCTCACTCCAAAAGTTACACACAGGAGAACAAAGAAAAAAGCCCCGGTTGTGGGGCTTTAAGATTCATGGTGGTCGGAGGGGGATTCGAACCCTCGACACACGGATTTTCAGTCCGTTGC
The DNA here is from genome assembly GCA_902464295.1 of uncultured Eggerthella sp. Lineage (GTDB taxonomy): Bacteria > Actinomycetota > Coriobacteriia > Coriobacteriales > Eggerthellaceae > Anaerotardibacter. The sequence goes on along the minus strand of CABQIW010000004.1, from coordinate 4,220 downwards.
TCTACCAACTGAGCTATCCGACCAGTATGTGCCGTCGAATGTTTACGACGCGAGTTGTTATTGTACTACAGACATTTTTTCGGTCAAGCAATACACAGGACTTATACGGTGAGCGCAATGAAGCGCAACTATTTCTTAGAGAGCTCTTCTATCAAAGCGGGCACTACTTCGAACACGTCGCCCACGATGCAGTAATCGGCCACGTCGAAAATGGGCGCATGAGGGTCCTGGTTGATCGCAACGATCGCATCGGAATGGTCCATTCCTGCCACATGCTGTACCGCACCTGATATTCCACAGGCAAAGTAGATCCGTGGTGAAACCGATGAGCCCGTCTGACCAACCTGTTTGCTCGCAGGAAGCCATCCCTCTTCAACAACTGAGCGCGAACAACCCACGGTTCCGCCGAGCAACGCCGCCAACTCTTCGAGCATCGCGAAGTTCTCAGGGCCTTTCATGCCGCGTCCACCCGAAACGATAACTTCTGCATCTTGCAAGGATATGCCGTTATCGGTCGCGTCCTTGATGAAGTCCTTCACTTGAACACGCACCTGTTGAGGGACAAAATCTTCCCTGACCACTTCCATATTCTGATGGGGAGTTGGCTCGGGCAGCGGCATTGCCCCCGGGCGTACCGTTCCCATTTGTGGATGCGTATTCGCACTGATACGCGCATAGAGATTACCGCCGAATGCGGGACGTTCCCATTGCATGATGGCTGTTTCAGGGTCGATGTAGAGCGCCGTGCAATCTGCGGTCAATCCCGCCTCGAGCTTCACCGCCACATGCGATGCGAGCTCGCGCCCGTTAGCTGTTGCGCCTACGAGGATGATCTCAGGCTGGTACTTCTCGCACAGATGAGAGAACGCTTCGGCATACGGGTCCGCGGTGAAATGACGGTAGCACTCCCCTTCGATCACGTATGCCTTATCAGCACCATACCTACGTGCCATCTCGAGCGCTTCATCTGCATCGTGCGCGATGATGACTGCGGCCACTTCCTGGTTGATCTCATCCGCGAGTCGGCGTGCCTGCCCCAAAAGCTCTGCACCCACTTGCTTCGGTTTCCCTTCGAACTCTTCCAAGAAGACCCAAATATCGCGATGATCATTCTTTTCCATCTCTGATCCCCTTTGCGTTTTGAATGTTTTCACGAATCGTTATACGAGCAGCTTCGCTTCGATAAGCTCTTCGATCAGCTCATGCGCCTTTTCCTGCGCACTGCCCTCCAAGAAGACACCTTCCGAACAGCGCTCAGGAACGAAAGACTTCTGCACACGTGTAGGCGAACCTTTGAGGCCGATCTTCAACTCATCCAGACGCCCTTTAAGATCTTCGAAATTGATCTCTTTCGTTTCGAGTGCAAGTGCATCGAGCGTACTTTGGATGCTGGCATAGCGCGGTTTGTTGCTCTCTTTCATAACGGTGCACACCAGTGGCAAAGTCGCTTCGAGCACCTCGATGCCTTCATCGGTCTGACGCTTGATGGTTGCGCGCCAACGTTCATTCGGCGTGTGTGCGGACCTATGCTCGCTTTCGTTCGCTTGCGCGGTCTCAAGATGCAGATCGAGTACTTGGTTTATGCAAGCGCAATTGAGGTGCTGGGCAAGCGAAGAGATAGTTTGTCCCGTATCACCATCGATCGCCTGCTTGCCACCCAACACCAGATCGAAGGGGCCAAGATGGCTGATGGCGGCACGGAGAATATAGCTCGTAGCGAAGGTGTCCGAACCGCCGAACTTCCTATCGGTGATCAGATATCCTTCGTCGGCACCCATCGCATGCGCTTCTTCAAGGATCGCGCTCGCCTGACTGGGACCCATCGTAAGCGCAACCACTTCTGCACCGATTGCATCTTTGAGCTGAAGAGCCATCTCGAGCGCATGACGATCGTAAGGGTTCATGATGCTCGGTACACCTTTTCGAATGAGCGTATTTTTCACTGGATCGATCTTGATCTCCGTCGTATCGGGCACCTGTTTCAAACAAACTGCGATTCTCATGGTTCCTTCTTTGTTCGGTGATTTGTACGACTATGACGACACAAGTTGTTTTGCGATGGTGATGCGCTGGATCTGATTCGCGCCTTCGAATATCTGGAATACTTTCGCATCGCGCATGAGCTTTTCGACCGGATACTCTCGACTATACCCATAGCCACCCAGAATCTGGATAGCGTTCGAAACGACCTCCTGCATGGAATCTGAAACGAACGTCTTACAGATCGCGCCTTCTGTTTGCACTAAGCTTCCTGCATCCATCAGGCGCATCGTGTTGTTCACGAGACAGCGCGATGCTTCAGTCTTTATGGCCATATCGGCCAACAGCCCCTGCACCAATTGGAAGCTGGCCAGCGGTTTGTCGAACTGCTTTCGTTCTTTAGCGTAGGCGAGCGCCTCATCGAGTGCGCGCTGCATAATGCCCACACCCATGGTGCAAACGAACGCGCGCGATAGATTGAGCGCATTGAGCGCAAGCTTCATGCCTTCGCCCACTTTACCCAGCACGCGGTTTTTGGGAACGATAACGTTGTCCAGGATCAATTCAGTGGTGTTTGAAAGACGCAAGCCCATCTTGTCCTCTTCGGCACCAACCTTCACCCCAGGCATGTTGCGATCAACGATGAATGCAGTGATGCCATGGGCGCCTGCTTCGGGGTTGGTCTTGCAAAAGACGATGTAGATCTGCGCAAGGCCACCATTGGTGATGAAGGTTTTTGAAGCGTTGAGCAGATACCCTTCTTCGGTTTCGACCGCTGTTGAACGCAAGCTTGCAACATCTGAACCAGCATTAGGCTCAGTGAGCGCAAAGGCGGCGAACTGGCGCTGTTTGACCACATCAGCGAAGTATTGAGCCTGCTCGGGCGTGCCAGCTAAAATAACATTGCGCAACGCAACGAAGGTTGTGACAAACGTGATCGCATAACCGGCATCCACTTTTGCTAGTTCCTCGAAGATCATCGCCGTCGTTTCGTAGTCAAGCCCTGTGCCGCCGTATTCTTTGGGCACCTCTACCAGATGAAGGCCGAGATCGAACCCGAATTCATATAATTCAGCAGGACATTCTCCTGCTCGATCAGCTTCGGCCACATAAGGCTTCAGCTCTTGCTCGGCGACATCGTGAACGAACTTGATGAGTGCTTTTTGTTCTTTGGTATAGAGCAGCGTCATCGTAGGTTCTCCTCTATGTTCGGCCATGCTTGAGGAAGGTGTGGGATCCTTCGAGCAAGCTTTCCTTTGATATATAGGTTATACCATATTGATTTTTGTTTTTTTATATTGTTTTTCCTATGTATTAGGAATTGCTTGTTCTTTCTTTTATGAAACTAAGAAATGCAATCAGCCTGATGAAGCGCATTTGAAGGTCGAACCTCCACTGATGTCCTTCGCGATTTTCCCTGCAATGAATCATGTGCGATAGAATAGGCAAGGATATGAGATGTTTTCCAGCGATCAAGACGCGAAAACAAAACCGCGCCACAGAACCCTTCTTATAGAAAGCTTTACTATGAACGCTGCTTCCCCGATTCTTTTCGACCTTGACGGTACCCTGCTTGATACCCACGATATGATCCTAGAATCGATGCGCTATGCCATCAATAAGGTTGACGGGCAGAACCAAAACGATAGAGAGCTCATGGCTGGTGTTGGTACGCCTCTGCTCGATCAAATGCTCCATTTTACAGCAGGCAATAAGACCCATGCCGAAGAGCTCGTAGATATCTATCGTGCTTATAATGATGCGATTCACGATGAAAACATTCGCGTCTTCCCAGGTACGAAAGAAGCGCTTGGAACGCTCGCTCAGGCTGGCTGTCGCATGGGCGTCGTTACTTCAAAACGCCACTGGCTCGCTCAGCGCGGTCTTGAGATCTGTGGAATTGATTCCTTCTTCGACTTCCTGGTGGGCTCAGATGATTGGCCCGAACATAAACCTGCCCCCGGTCCGATCATCCACGGATGCGAACTGCTCGGCATCGAGCCCACACAATGCACCTATATTGGCGATAGCCCATTCGATATCCAGGCCGCAAACGCAGCAGGATGCCAAAGCGTTGCAGCCTTGTGGGGCATGTTCACTGAAGAAGAACTTGCAGCTTGCAAGCCTGATCTGAGCGCCCATTCGCTTCAAGAATTCGTACAGGAACGCTCTGAAAGGACAACGGGGACGTAGCTTATTGTCCCGCCAAAGCGGGACAATAAGCTACGTCCCCGTTGTCC
>CABQIW010000003.1 GCA_902464295.1 uncultured Eggerthella sp. | reverse complement strand
TCTTGAAACAGCCGCAGGTCAATCAATCGAACTCGAACTTACAAGCGAATTGTCTGTTGGCAAGCCAGCCGGAGAATGGCAAGCGCGTTCGCGCATCGCTGCAGGAATAGAAAATATGGCACTCCCCCTTCGGGTAGAGGCACGCTTCAGGCTCGATTTGCCAGCTGGACAGGTCAAGTTCGAGATGCGTGTTCCCGATGCTTCGATGATGGCTTCGCTGTTCGACAAGCCTGAAGGTGAAGCAGCCGCTCTCGCAGAACGCTATGCGCGAGCTGTGGGACTTCTTCTCGTTGATACTGCGATGCGGTCTTCTGCCCGCATCAAACGTGTTGACCTGGTTGCACGAACCATCGGTCGCGATGGTTCAGAAGATGTTGACCTCTTCTCTGCTTCGTTCGATCGCGATCTCTACGAGCGCTCAAACGGATTCCTCGAAGAGCGTAAAGGCGATCCCTCAGCCCTCTACGAAAGCCTTCCCAACCAGACAGCAAAGGCGAACATTAACGAAGCTGCATCGTTTTCAGCTACACCCCAGCCCGATCCCTATGCAGAACTCCCCTCGGAAGTTGCAGCAGCTTTTGGTGCAAAAACGTACCGCGACCTGGAGATCTTCTTCAACGCTGAACTGCGCTCGACAGCAGAGCGCCTTGCCGATGCGATAGCTGCTGCAGCAGACACTTCAAGCGCTGTTGCCAGCGTTCGTCAGATCGAAGCAGAGACGCTCGCGCACGATTCGAACCCGCGCATCGCTGAAGCATTCACCCGCCTTCTGCGAGCGCTCGCAGAAGGAACCGTCGATCCTCACGAGCAGAACACCACGGTCAATTGCTTCCTGGGCGAAGACGAATGCATGAGTGCCTATCGCGCTGCCGAAGCACTGACGGCAGCAGACCAACCTGAAGAGGCGCTCCAAGTTCTGACCAGCGCCGTTGCAAGACTCGAGGAAACGGGGCATTTTGCAGATAACGAAACGACCGTCTATCGTGTGTTCGATTCGTACGCTGCGCGACTCGTCTATAACCAAGTGAAAGCTGGCATGCTCCCTGCGCCACCGGATTGTACGATCTTGCAAGACAAGGGAAAAGAAACACAGCTCGCACCCGATAGCTATGCGTTCTGCCTCTTCGAACTTGCTTATTTGCTCTGCTCACGCGACCACATCGATGAAGCGACACACTGCGCCAAGAAAGCGATCGCGATCGCTCCTACCATGAGCGCAGGATATCGTGCTCTTGGGCGAATCTTCGTATTCAATGATGATTTCTCAAGTGCGCGAGCCACACTTGAGAGCGCTCTTGCGCTTATGACCTCGCCTGATGATATTGCCGCCCTCTACTACCATCTTGCCTATGCGCTCTGGAAATCGGGCGATCCTGAAACAGCGCTCGCAAGTTATATCAAAGCGCTCCAAACTTCCAACGTTGTGAGTGCGGCTTGCGTGTCGGAGATCGAAGAGCTTCAGAAAGACACGGGGCTGCCACTTCCCCTTAGCGAAGATATCGATAGGTTACTTGGTGAAGCAGGGGTTCCCCTTGTACCAACTGAGAGCATGCGCACTGTTCTGGAAGAAGCTGCGATCACTGCGCTCGATGAAGGACTGTTCGACATCGCACGCGTTCTTCTGTCCTTCGTATTCCGTTATCGCAACGATGATGCCTTGGTGGGCGTGCTGCGTTCACTTGAAACAAGTCTGTTCTGATCAGAAAAAGTGCGCTGCTCTGCGAAGACAAGTTGTTGAGCAGCCTCTTTGTAAAAAAGAGAGCTCGCAAGAAAAGCTAGCCGAACATCAAGAGCTCTTGCTTTTCTGGCACGATCGGGCGTCCATCGAACACCCCATCAGGATGCCACTTCGAAAGTCCTTCGATCAATCTTTCGACGGTTTTGGGGAATTGGAACGCATCCTTATCCCAATGCTCAATGAAATCATGCTCATGCATGTTCTCAATGAGCTGGTGAAGCGGCTCATAAAATCCATCGATATCAAGGCAGAAACAAGGACCAGGAGTCAGGTGCAGACGAATGCGCGACATGATCTCCGAGATCTCTTCGAGCGTACCAACGCCTCCCGGAAGCGCCACGAAAACATCGCCGAGTTCGATCATCTTCGCTTTGCGTTCACTCATGTTCTCGACCACATAAAGCTCGGTCAGATCCTGTTGCTCAACACCCGCGTCGATGAAGAACTGCGGCTCAACGCCATACACTTCGCCACCATGCTCGAGCACCACGCGTGATATCAGCCCCATAAGGCCTACCGAGCTTCCCCCATACACGAGCGTATTGCCTGAATCTCCGATCCAAGCACCCAGTTCAAGGGCGGCTTTTGCATAGTTTGTATTGTTTCCCGGATTCGATCCGCAATAGACAACGACATTCATAGTGGTTCCTTTAATACTGCGTTTTAGCTTTGTTTCTTCTTCGTTTTGCGCGCAGGAAGTTCAGGATACATCGCTTCGAACAGTTCCTTGATCGCGGCAACATCTTCAACGTCCTCGATCTTCAGCATCTCTTTCGCTCCCGCATAGGGAATCTCAAGAGAAGCGTTCGCGAGCAATCTGCGAGAAGAATCGGTCACCTTCACCAGAAGGCGATCATCGTAGATGCCTCCGATCACTTTATCACGATAATAGACGACATATTCCCCCATCATCGCACGAGACGAAACATTGCCACCAGTCGCAATGTTCAGCTGCTCGATCACGTATGCAACGCGCTCTTTTGATGATGCCATTTTCTTCTCCATTCCTTACGTTCTATAGAAGCATATCGGATACTTCATCCATGCTCAATTCACACATAAAAAGGACGGATGCAAAAACAAAGCAAAGAAGAGGGGGTAACCAGCTCTCTTCTTTGCTTCAGGATGCTTATATGAGGTTTTAGAATCAGAGCTTCAATCAGAGCTTCAGGGCTTATTCCTCTGCGAACATCGGGGTTGAGAGATAGCGCTCACCGGTATCAGGCAAGATAGCCACGATGGTCTTGCCTTCGTTTTCAGGACGTTTTGCCAGCTCAAGAGCAGCCCATACAGCAGCTCCCGAAGAGATTCCTACCAACACGCCTTCTTCGCGCCCAATCTCGCGACCGATCGCGAACGCATCGTCGCTTTCGACCGTGATCACTTCGTCGTAAAGCGTGGTGTCGAGCACCTCTGGCACGAATCCTGCACCAATGCCTTGGATCTTGTGCGAACCAGCACGTCCTTCAGAAAGGACTGGCGAATCAGCAGGCTCAACTGCAACGAGCTTCACCTCGGGGTTCTGCTCCTTTAAATACTGACCGATGCCTGTAAGCGTGCCGCCCGTGCCAACACCAGCAACCAAGATGTCCACGGTGCCATCCGTATCCTGCCAGATCTCGGGCCCTGTCGTTGCCTTATGAATCGCTGGATTTGCAGGATTGATGAACTGTCCGGGAATGAAGCTGCCTTCGATCTCGGCCGCGAGTTCGTTCGCTTTTTCGATAGCGCCGGTCATGCCCTTCGCCCCATCGGTCAACACGATCTTGGCACCATACGCCTTGATGAGGTTACGTCGCTCGATGCTCATCGTTTCTGGCATGGTCAAGATGAGCTGGTAACCACGAGCCGCCGCAATAGAAGCCAGTCCGATTCCCGTATTTCCCGAGGTCGGCTCGATGATGGTTGCTCCCGGCTTCAAGATGCCTGCTGCTTCAGCATCATCGATCATCGCTTTCGCAATACGATCCTTGATCGAGCCCGCTGGATTGAAATACTCGAGCTTTCCTAAGATTCGCGCTGAAACTCCGTGTGCTGCCTCAACGCGCTTGAGTTCCAAAAGGGGCGTATGCCCAACGAGCTGATCGACTGACTCATAAATCTTCATAACGAGCACTCCTCCGTTTTAAATCTCCCGATCTTGTGTTCAACAGATTGTCTTTTTTAATTCCTATTATTTCTATAGGTTAATAGGATTATAACCCGCTGTTGTTTGCTGTCAAGCACCTGCCCACAACTTCCCTACAAGACTGTATTACAATATTCCTAGTAAATTAGAAGGAATAAGGAGCACCCGTTATGCTGGTCTCAACAAAAGGACGTTATGCGCTTCGCGCGGTGGTCGATATCGCAGAGAATTCTCGCGTTGATCGCGTTTCGCTCCGTTCTGTTGCAGAGCGCCAGGGCATATCTGATAAATACCTTGAAGCCATCATCAAACCCCTGGTCGTAGCAGGCATACTGGCAAGCGTGCGCGGAAAGAACGGCGGCTATCAGCTCGCGCGACCAGCAAACGATATAACTGCTGGTGACGTGATCCGCGCAGTTGAAGGAGAGGTTGCTTCTGCTCCTTGCAGCGCAGAAAGCGAGCCATGCGAACGTGCCTCGATGTGCCGCACTGCTCGTTTTTGGATTGGGCTCGAAAACGTGGTGGATCAGTATCTTGATGCCACGAGCATCGCTGATCTTGCAGTGCCCGACCTAGCGGGCAACGACTACGTTATTTGATTGGTTGAGATCTTGAAGCTCGGCAGAAGCGATCCAAAATGATCGCGAGTCACGCTAGGCAAGACGTGTTTTCTTCGTAATGGGACACGTGAGCGACTTGCCCCGCTTGAGGTAATGGATGAAGAACCCGATGCCCGCAAGCGCGAGCGCTGACCCAATGCCCGTATACATGAACGCCACGATCCATGCAGGAATGATCCCAAATTCGCGCAGCGCAATGCCGCCGCCCATCATGATAGCCATCATGATGTAGCCCTTCACATCGAAGAACGCGAACGCGCAAGTGGGTTCGTTGCCATAAGCACGAATGCGATTCGACTGTTTTCCTACCAATTTCGCGAACATCATATGGAATAAGAGGAATGTAACAACAATGCCAACTGCAAGCAAAGCAGCAACAAGTTCGGTCTCAGTGATAGCGATAACGCCAAGGCGCAAGATATTGATACCCGCCAACAGCCAGACAGCGGCCGCGATGATAAGGAGCTTTTCAGATTTGACCTTCAACATGCTCATCAACTCCTTCTCAATTGCATCTTTCTTTGCTGTCATTTTCCGCCGCACGCAATCAGTTTTCAAGTAGAAAAACGAATATCCCGACATAATTCAGACGTCCGCGCCCCCCTGCCAAACTGACTGCTTAGGCCCTCTGCAAGCCGCTTCGATCCCACCGCCAACTATCCTAAGCTCTACGTGCGTAAACACACCGCAACACCTATACTTGAATAAGGAAGAAAGAACGTAGTATCTGCCTGCGCAGATGAGGATACAAAAGCTATGAGCAACCAACAAACAAGGAAGCGCCCCTCGCTCACTACCTGGATTTTGATCTCGCTGGTAGCGGGCATCGTTGTGGGCTTGCTCATCTCGGCTGTCTCCCCCGAAGGTTCGGCCTTCGACCTATACGTGACCGAAGGGCTCTTCTATGTGCTCGGCCAATGGTTCATTCGCCTGATGCAGATGCTCGTGATCCCGCTGGTCTTCTGTTCGATCGTATGCGGCGCTGCAGCAATGGCAGATCCGAAGCTGCTCGGCAAAGTGGGCATCGGCACGTTGCTCATGTACATCATCACCACTGCACTCGCCGTGCTCATCGCGATCGGCCTTTCGCAGATAGTCGCACCGGGCGTAGGTCTTGACCTGGCCTCGGTCATCATGGCCGACACCACAACTGCCAGCACCGAAGTGAGCATGGCAGAAACGCTCATCAACATCATCCCCACCAACATCGTCGAAGCGATGAACAACGGCGCGATGCTTCAGATCCTCTTCTTCGCACTCATCCTTGGCTTCGTGCTCGGTCGCCTTGGAAGCAAGGTCGAGACAGTGAATCGTTTCTTTGAGCAATTCAACACCGTGATGATGACCATGATCGACATCATGCTCAAGGTTGCTCCTATCGGTATCTTTTGTCTGATTGCGCGCACCTTTGCCAACCTGGGTATAACGGGCATGATGCCCATGCTGAAGTTCATTCTCACGGTCTATGGCGGGCTCTTCATCCAGCTCTTCATCGTTTACGCAATCATCTTCGTCCTGTTCACGCGCCTCAACCCCTTTCGATTCTTGCGCAAGATGCTGCCTGTCATGCTCTTTGCTTTCTCGACCAGTTCTTCGAATGCGACCATTCCGCTCAACCTTGAAACGCTCGAGCGCAAATGCGGCGTTGATGAAAAGGTGGCATCCTTCACCATTCCGCTGGGCGCAACCATCAATATGAGCGGCACCGCCATCATGCAGGGCGTTGCGGTGGTGTTCGTGGCACAAGCATTCGGCATCGATCTCTCCACGAGCGCGCTCATGACGGTGGTCATAACCGCAGTTACTGCAGCGATTGGCACCGCAGGAGTGCCTGGCGTGGGAACCATCATGCTCGCCATGGTGTTCGAATCGGTAGGCTTGCCGGCCGCGGGCATCGCAATGATCATGGGCGTGGATCGCATCTTGGACATGGGCCGCACCGCCGTGAACGTGACCGGCGATGCTGTGGTAACGATGTGCATGGCCAGCCTCACGAAAACGCTCAACCGCAACGTATTCCAAAGCCGTAACGAAGATCCAATCGAAGAGTCCTCAATAGCGCTGCCGAAATAAATACCTGTCCAGAGGTATTTTGTTCTAGTACTGAAACATCGCACAATGTACCAGTATTGAAACATTTTGAAATGTACTAGTACTAGAACATTAATTTGTGTATCATTACTGGTACATTTTCTTATGCACTAGTACTAGAACATGAACGAACAGGAATCTCGTGAAAAAGATTACTTCTGCTCGTCAAATCGGGCAGGTTATTCGTAAAAAAAGAACCGCTCTTGGCTTGACCCAGCAACAACTTGCAGATGCTGCTCATGTTTCACGTGGGTTCATAAATCGCATCGAAAAAGGTTCCTCAACAGCCGTCTATCCTGACAAACTTCTTGATGTTCTTAAAGTGCTCGATCTATCCCTTTTGATTGAAACCCGAGATAGTCTGCACGAATCTCTCAAAACCGAGTATCATGCATCGACCCCTTCATCTAATCCATTAAATTCTCATTTCATTGATCATTTTTCGAAAATAAAAGCCCCGCAAATCGATTCTGCTCTTCTGCAAAAACGATAGCCCTTAACGCCATCCCGCCACTTAAACCAAGTTAATCTTTAATCTATAAGATAGAATTCTCGCAACTTATTGTCTTAGGTGTTTGTATTGTTTGCGGAACTGAACGAATACATGGATCACCACCCCGATGCTGCCCGCAATGGCAAGCACATGATGAGCGAGCTCCATCCCTGTTGGGTTCGTAAACAGTCCCCTTGCTGAAGAACCACTCGGCACGAAGAACCCTGAAGCCAAGCCCATTATCATCAAAGCAGCTGCCAAAACCGATACAGCTCTAACTGCCCGCTTACGCGACCACTTTCCACGCAGCAGCGCTTTGAACCATTTACGATGTTGCCAGAGATGAATCGCTACTAATATACACAACGCAATCCCGAGAACTCGATGCACCATAACGCGCATGTCTAGATCAAAGAACTGCAACGCGATCAGAACGATCATGACCGCATCAAGATGCAGATAAGAATGCTTCTTCATAGATGAACCTCGTCTAAAAGCTTTTGCCTCTGTTGGGGAGTCATCTTATCTACGCCTGAATACGGGATCCAACGAAATTTCTTGATTCCGGTTTTCCAACAAAGTCCTTTTTGGATCGCCTTCACCACAGGCTGCCCGAATACCAATTTATATAAAAAAGGGGGGACTCCCATTACTGTCATCATTACGATCTCGCAATCTGACACAAAGGTCCTCATGCCACTCAGGCTTTTCCCTTGTTGTTGTTGGTGGTTGCCCTGTGTATTCTTCGAGCCATCCTGTTGACCACGCACGCTCGGTTCTTGGTGATACAAGATATTCTTCGCATAAACCTTGTCTATGAACCCTTTGGTCATCGCAGGCATGAGCATCCACCATATCGGAAAGATGAAGATGACACGATCTGCTTTCATGAAACGTCTCTGGTAGTCTGCTACCTGACCATTCATCGGAATCCCAGCACGCCATTGCACAAGTTCTTCAGCTGACATCACTGGATTAAAGCCATCTGCATGAAGGTCGATCACATCAACCGTATCCCCGTTTGCCTGCAAACTATGCCGCACTGCCTTACAGAGAGCAGCGCAGAAGGAACGATTGTGCGGCTCGTTTTCACTAGCCTGTATGCCATAAGGATGGTCAAAAACGATCAAATTATTCATTACAACCTCGCTTTTGTTACATATGTTAAATATGTTATGTTCGTAATATAAAATGAGACTGCGAGCAAAAACAGGTACAGATTCCTGCTTTTGTCACATAGGAAACACTAGAGCGAGGATGTTGAAGCTCATGGATCTGAGAAAAGAACGTACACTCAAGCTCTTACGAGAAGCAGCAATAGAGCTTCTTCATGAAAAGCCCTTTCAAAAGATCACGGTAAGTGAAATATGCGAACGCGCGATGGTGCGGCGCCCTACCTTCTATCGACACTTCCAAAGCAAAGAGGATCTGCTGCTCTACGCCATCCGAATGCGGCGAGACAGCATTCAACAAAGCTTATTGGGTGACGAAGCGCGCACTATCAGCGTTGTTGACTATGCCCTCACGATGACTCGCAAGTTCTTGCAGATCGCAGCAGAACATCGACACGTCTACCGCTCTCATAATCTGGATGAAAGCTTTGCTTCAACGCTCGCTCTTGCCGCAGATGAAATCGGCCATGAATTCGCCTTGTTTCTTGCAGAGCGCGAAGGACTCAAGAAGCCTACTTACAACCAGTCATTCCTTGCTGCGCTCTATATCAACGGGCTTTTCGGTGCATTGCGGTTTTGGCTCACCGAAGATTCTGACAAGACTGAAAAAGACTTCATGACTGCCTTCACCCCGATAGTGCAGCGTCTTTTCGCAAGTTATTGATACCAACTTATCCAGCAAACGAACAGCAAAAACAACGATCATCCCTCTTCATGAACATTGTTGCATCTCTCATGGATATACGATCTTTTCCGCTGGGCACTTTATTACAGCAAAGCACCTAAATCTCTCTTGCAACACAATGAAGTTCAGTAGAATTACGACTGTTGCTTTAATCCTCTAAATCAACACAATTACGTTTTGCTGGCTGCGTTAGCAAGAGCCGTTGGCGAATCGAGCCCACGCGCATGCCTCCTTGCCGACCAGGTCCTCAAAACGACACCAACCTCAGATTCAGGGCGCTGGAGAGCCCAAGCCATGGAAGAAGCTTTGCTGAACATCGTTGTTACCATCAATTCGTATCTTTCGAATTACGTGCTGATCATCTTACTCATCGGTGCAGGTCTCTACTTCACTATCCGTACGCGCTTCGTGCAGATCCGCTGCTTTGGCGAAGGCTGGAAACGCGTGTTCGGCGGTTTTTCGCTCGTCGCCAAAAAGGAGAAGAGCGGCATGAGCTCCTTCCAGGCACTCACCACTGCTATTGCAGCGCAAGTCGGCACGGGCAACATCGTCGGTGCGTGCGGCGCAATCTTGATCGGTGGCCCTGGTGCGATCTTCTGGATGTGGCTCATCGCGTTCCTCGGCATGGCCACGAACTACGCCGAGGCGGTGCTCGCACAGAAGACGCGTATCGTCGATAGCGAAGGTATCGTTCACGGCGGTCCGGTCTACTACATCAAGACTGCATTCCGCGGCAAGTTCGGCACCTTCCTTGCTGGCTTCTTCTCAGTTGCGATCATCCTCGCACTCGGCTTCATGGGCTGCATGGTGCAATCGAACTCCATCGCTTCAACCTGCGAAACTGCTTTCGGCATCCCTGCATGGGTGTGGGGCATCGCGGTTGTTGCGATCGCCGCATACGTATTCATCGGCGGCGTTGGTCGTTTGGCAGTCGTTACGGAGAAGATCGTTCCGATCATGGCGATCGTTTACCTGATCGGTGGTCTTATCGTGCTCTTCGCGAATCTTCCTGCAACCGGCGAAGCGTTCGCACTTATCTTCTCTTGCGCATTCAATCCGCAAGCAGAGATCGGCGGCGTGACCTTCGGCATCCTGGCAGCGCTCGCACAAGGCGCGAAACGCGGTCTCTTCTCGAACGAAGCGGGCATGGGTTCGACCCCGCACGCTCACGCACAGGCGAACGTGAAGAACCCGCATGAGCAGGGTACGGTCGCACTCATCGGCGTTTTCGTTGACACCTTCATCGTGGTCACCATTACCGCACTCGTTGTGATCAGCGTGCTCTACACGGGCAACGGTGCGCTTGCTCAAGGTGCCTACGAAGGCATCGACAAGACCAATATGGCACAGCTTGCTTTCGGAACCGTTTTTGGTACGACAGGCGGAAACGTCTTCGTAGCTATCTGCTTGCTCTTCTTCGCATTCTCCACGATCTTGAGCTGGAACCTGTTCGCGAAGATCAACGTTCAGTATCTCTTTGGCAAGAAGGCAGTTCCGGTGTTCACCGTTATTGCGCTCGTATTCATCTTCATGGGTTCGTTGCTCTCGAACGATCTGGTGTGGGAACTTGCCGACATGTTCAACCAGCTCATGGTCCTGCCGAACGTTATCGGCCTGATCGCTCTTGGTGGCGGCGTTGCAGCTTGCGCACGCACGGCAGGCAAGTCTTGGGGCAAGGCTGCTGCGAAGATCGAACGTGAACACGAAGAAGGCATCAATACGGGCAACCCGGACAAACCAAACTGGGAAGCATAAGAGCCAAGCCTTAGGAAAATCTTACGCAAAAGAAGCCCGCGCATAGTGTGGCCTCATACCGTTACGAAACGATCTTACCGGCAAGCATCATTCCTGAAGAAGGTACTTGCCGGTGATGCTTTCAGGGTTCGCCGCAATGTCTGCCGGCGTGCCCGTGGCAACGATCTTACCGCCGGCTTCTCCTCCGCCTGGACCAAGGTCGATTACATAATCCGAGTTCGCGATCATGTCCAGATCGTGCTCGATCACGATCACTGTTGCTCCTTTGTCGATCAGGCGCTGCAATACGCGCAGTAACACCTCAACATCGTGCGGGTGCAAACCGATGGTGGGTTCGTCAAAAACGAACAGTGTCCCTTGTTGCTTCTTATGCATCTCACCAGCAAGTTTCAGGCGTTGCGCTTCACCGCCCGAAAGTGCGGGCGTTGCCTCGCCAAGCGTAAGATAGCCTAAGCCAAGCTCGGAAAGCGTACGCAATTTCACTGCCACACTCGGCAAGTTCCCGCAGAGCGCCAAGAGCTGATCGACCGTAAGCGATAAGATTTCGGGAAGAGAGAGTTCGTCATCGTGCGCCGGCTCGAGCGAACTGCCAGGCTCGACTTGCTCATCTTGCTCGTATGCTCCGTCCTGCCCGGCAGCCTCGCCCAGCTTGTCTGCCTCATCCGCTTCGGCCACCGCATCAATTTCATCTTGCTCGTCTGCCAAAACCTGCAACGGCAACCGAATCTGGTAGGCCTCTTTGCCATAACGCGAACCGCCACAATCGGGGCACGGAATATCAACGTCGGGCAAGAACTGCACGTCAAGCGATATCTGGCCTGTCCCATCGCAGGTCGGACACCGCAAACTGCCCGTATTGTAGGAGAAGGCACCCGCCTTAAGCCCTCGTTCCTTCGCCGCCGGCAATGCAGCAAAGGAACGGCGCAAGATGTCGAGCACCCCTGAATAGGTTGCAACCGTCGAGCGAATGTTGGCACCGATCGGTGTCGAATCGATCAGGTGAACACGCTCGATATCTCCTGGGTCGATCTGATGAACGTGTGCGGGCAACGCTTTCCCTGCGAAGTTCGCAACAAGCGCCGGCACCAAGCTTTCCAAAATGAGCGTGGTCTTCCCGGAGCCTGAAACCCCCGTGATCGAAGTAAGGCGCCCGAGCGGAAAATCGACCGAAAGTGGCTTCACCGTATGGATCTTGCCAGTCTCAAGATGGATCGCTCCTTCGTCGAACAGGTGAGCTTCCGCAACGCCGCTCCGCACCTCCACCTTGCGCTTACCCGAAAGATACGGTCCGATGTGTGAAGCAGGATCGTTCTCCACCTGCGCCACGCTTCCCTGCGCGATCACGCGCCCGCCGTGCGAGCCCGACCCCGGTCCGATCTCGATGATCCAGTTCACGTGCTCAAGCACATGCACATCATGATCGATCACGACAACCGAATTGCCATCACCAAGCAGATCATCCATCACCCCCAGCAGGCCTTCGACGTTGGAAGGATGAAGCCCGATAGAGGGTTCATCGAGCACGTAGAGCACCCCTGTCGTGCGGCTACGCACCGCACGCGCGAACGCGACGCGCTGGCGTTCACCGTTGGAAAGCGTCGAACTGGCACGATCGAGGCTCAAATACCCAAGCCCCAACTGCTCCAAGCGCTCGATCGGCTCTTGCGTCTCGGCGATGATCGCACGCGCCATCGGCCGCATATCCTCAGGCAAGCTGGAAGGGATCGTGGGCAGCCAGCGGCTCAATTCATCGAGCGTGAGCGCTGTTGCTTCGGCCAAGTTCTTCCCATCGAGCAGCGAAGAACGCGCCTGTTTCGAGAGGCGCGAGCCGTGGCAATCGGGACAGGTCTCTTGCTTCAAGAACTTCGCAACGCGCGCAAGCCCTTTGTCGTCCTTCACCTTGGAAAGCGCGTTCTTTACCGTGTTCACCGCGCTATAGTACGTGAAATCCAGCTCAGTAGCGTGGTCCTTGTTCTTCGGCACGTAGAGGATGTGCTTCTTCTCCATCGGACCATGCAGGACGATATCCTGTTCCTTGGGGGTCAGCTCGCAATACGGAACATCGATGCGCACGCCCATTTCCTTCGCGACCTGTGGCATGAGCGACCACATGAGCTGGCGCCAGGGCGCAACCGCGCCATCTTCAAGGCTGAGCGAAGGATCTGCAATAAGGGTGCTCTCGTCCACTTCGCGAACCACGCCCGTTCCGCCGCAGGTAGGACAAGCGCCCGCGCTGTTGAACGCCAGATCCTCGGCACTCGGCCCATAGAATTCCACCTGGCAAACAGGACAGACGAGCGGCTTTTCAGCAGCAACATTCAAGCTTGGCGGCACATGATGGCCATTGGGGCATTCGTGGCTGCCCAAGCGCGAAAACAGCAGCCGCAAATAATTGAGCAACTCGGTCGAAGTCCCAAACGTCGAATGCACGCCACCCGCACCTGGCCGCTGACGCAAGGCAATGGCAGCTGGAACATGGAATACTTCATCAACTTGCGCACGCGCAGTCTGGCCGATGCGTCGACGTGTATAGGTTGAAAGCGCCTCAAGATACCGGCGGCTACCTTCGGCATAGAGAACGCCAAGCGCCAACGAACTTTTGCCTGAGCCTGAAACACCCGCAATACCTACCAGCTCATGCAGCGGCACGTCCACATTGATGTTCTTCAGATTGTGCACGTGCGCACCGCGCACCTGGATCGTTTGCGGTTCATGAAATGCTTGATTTTCGCTCATCGGCTGCAGCTCCCTTGGTTCTTGCGCATTCCACACTGTGCGCTCCCCCATTTTACTGCGCCCCTCTCCCCTGCAAGCGCATGTTGGCGGGTTGTTGAAGCGCTGTTGGTCGAGCCTTCGTTAGCTTGAGCGCCGCAGCCTCCTGGTTCTCGTAAGCTTTTGGACTCCCGCTGGATCGCGCGTTTGCTTATTGGGCCTCTCATTTGTTGGATTCCCGTTTGCTGGACCTCTGTTTGTTGAACCCTGGTCGGTGCCTCCTTAATCTCGCTTGCGCGCTTTGTTAGAATAGGTGTACAAATCCCTAAACGTAATCGAGGACTCATGTACGACGGTCAACCCCAACCTGAACGCAACGATCCCTGCTGGTGCGGCAGCGGCAAAAAATACAAGAAATGTCACTTGAACATAGACAATCAGCTTCAGCGCTTCTACGAAGAAGGCCTGGAGGTTCCTTCGCGTGCGATGCTGAAGAACGCTGAAGATATTGAAGGCGTACGCAAGAGCGCGGCGGTGAACATCGGCGTGCTCGATTATGTTGCCGAGCGCATCGGCCCTGGTGTAACAACTGCCCAGATCAACGATTGGGTGAACGAATACACCGAAGCGCATGGGGGCATCCCCGCCGATCTCGATTTCGAAGGCTATCCGTTCAGCGTGTGCACCTCGATCAATGAGGTTGTTTGCCACGGCATGCCCTCCGAAGACGATGCGCTCAAAGAAGGTGACATCGTGAACGTGGATTGCTCCACGATCGTTGATGGTTACTTTTCTGATTCTTCGCGCATGTTCTGCATCGGCGAGGTTTCCGAAGAACGCAAGCGTCTCGTTGAAGTGACGCGTGAAGCCATGTTAAAGGGGCTTGAGCAGGTGAAACCGTGGGGTCGCTTGGGTGATGTGGGCGCTGCCGTGAAGGCACATGCTGAAGCGAACGGCTTTTCGGTAGTGCGTGAATTCGGCGGGCACGGCATCGGCTGGGATTTCCACGAAGATCCCTTCGTCAGCCACGTTTCCGAAGCGGGCACCGGTGTGGTGCTCGCGCCAGGCATGATGTTCACGATCGAGCCGATGATCAACGCTGGCGAAGCACCCATCGACATGAGCGATCCCAACGGCTGGACAGTGCGCACCGCAGACGGAAGCGATTCTGCACAGTGGGAGATTCAAGTCGTCGTCACCGAAGACGGCTACGAGCTCCTCTCTTGGTAAAGGTGACAAACTATCCGGTCGTTCGTCATCTTTCCCATCTATCTCACGCAAGCAGCACGCCTATGGAGCACTTGTAATTACCCGCTTTCGCTGTTCGCTTGCCTATTCAGGCAAGCTCATGCGCTTCGCTCCTTCGGACAACCTATTTATATTGAAGTTAGCGGACTCAGAGTAATTCAAGTACCCCATGGGCTCAGCTGCTTGCTTGACCAGGAATACCTGGCTCGATCAGTGGAGAGGGCGAGACACGAGGTTCCACAGGTGCAGATAGACAAGTAACTTTGGCACCCCTTAGTCATGCTGCGTGAGCGCGGCAGTTTTCGCAATCAGTCGAACGTATGAAGAGCGGAACCGCCAAGATCAACAGCACTCATGGGATAAGGCTTGATGGCAGGGTCTTCGTAAAGCGACAGGTAATAGGTGTTGGTCGCAGAAGAGAAGCCGCCCGTGTAGATGGTGTACTCGTACTTCCCGTCTTCCATCAGCCCTCCACCAAGGAATTGCTCGACCGAACCGAGCGTGCGGAACAAGCGCGTCACGTTGGCCGATTCACCCTGCTGAGCTGGATAATGCGTGTTGTAGTAGGCAGCACGCACGAAGCGATCAGGCGAATAGTTCGACCCAGGCATGCCGACCAGATTCTCGCCACTCCCATAAGGAGCGAACTCCACATCCCCCCACTTCACCTGAGGCTTGAATTCTGAACTCAGGTTCAAGTAGCTGCGCAGGTGTTCATGATGCCAATCGTAGGTGGGCTGATTCGCGAGCACATCAACATCGTTATGGTGAACATGCATGCCGTCAGCCATATATTCGACTACGATCGAACGCTTTGCATCGCAGATTATATAGTGAAGCAGCGCCACAGGATATTGCTCGTTCACCTGCTTAGCCACGATAGCAACGTTCTCCAACGCCGCCTCAACCTCATCAACGGAAGTGAAGTTGCTCACGATCCAGAGAGGGAACTCATAGGCAGCAACATTCGTCTTACCCTCAATAGCACTCGCCTCATACTGAGCATAACCAGGGAAATTCAGGCCAGCGACATAGAGTCCTTTTTCATTGCCGCAATCGAAATAGAGCGGCATGTTCTCAACAACGATACAGGTGCCAATGGTCGCGAACCCCGCTGCATGCTGCTCGAATGCATACGGGCGCACGTACTCGCGCGGTGTGACGGTTACTTTTTCGCCATAACCGCATTCCCAATCGAGATTGCGTCCTGCATACATATTGCCTTCATTATCAGTAAAACGAATCCCTGTGCACATGATGAACCCCCTGTACCATCGGCGTTAGGCGCAGGAATCAAACTCCCCGCTTGTTCCTGTCATTATAGGGGCGGGTCAAACGCTTCTCTTTTGTATGAGCGAACTGTTGAACGTCTGTTGTTCATGCGGCACGCATGTGCAAAAAACGCCATCAATTAGATGGCGTTTTTAGTTAGACGACAAATTACCGAGTAGTTGTGTCACCTTTTATTTCGTGGTGTCTTGCGAGTCACCTGGGCCAGCCGCTTGATCACCATTTGCTGGTTGTTGCGGAACAGGATCGCTAGGCCCTGGTCCTTCAGGGGTGCCTGGAGCAGGAGGATTAACGTACGACTCGGGCGGAACATTCGAAACAGGATTGCCAGTTGGCGCAGGAGGAACATCAACGGGAGTCGCTGATGATGCATTCCCGAAAGGCGGCGGTGGGACCGCACCCGCCATCGCGGCCTGCTGTGCTGCGATCCTCTCCTGCCTGCGCGTCTTATGAATATCCCAATAGCTCATCCAAAGATAGCCCGCAGTGAATACGATGCAGAAGATTATGGTAAGGATGGACAGGATCGGCAGATACGCGCAGATCGTCAAGATAAGCGTACCGATAACGGCTGCAAGCACCGGATTCATGCGGTCCTTGAACAGCATCATGCCAAGCGCCGAACCTGCGAAAGGAATCGAGAACAGCGCAATGATCAGCATCACGAGCACCATGAGCACCACCACAGGAATGGTAATGAGCGGGAAGATGAGCAGCAAGCATGCGATCGGCGCCACCAAGAACACCACAAGACCAGCCAAAAGCATCATGCCAAGACGCTTGCGCGCCATGATCGAAGCGCCCACGAGCTGCTTGCGAATGATAACGAAGAACAATCCCACGAGCACAACATGAGCCATGCAGGCATAGAGGATCGAGAGCGCGTTATCAAAGAAAGTTGGCTGGCTGGTCTCGATCGGAGCGCTATAGGTGACGTTCGGAACTTGCGCACCATCTGCGATGTTGACCGTTACGCCTTCAGGAAGAATGAGCTGCCCCTTTACCTGCGCATTCTTTCCGATGTTGATCTGTTGCGCCTGGATGTTCAAATCCCCTTCAACCGCACCGTCGAAGCTCACCGTCTCACCTGCGAGCAATCCGCCCTGGTAAGAACCAGAAATAGACAAGGTTCGCGCAGATGCATAGACGCCATTTGCATTCACGTCATTACCAAGTGAAATGTTCTGCGCAGCAACCGTGATATTGTTCGAAATCTGTGCATGATCGATCATGATATCCTGAGCGGCAGCGCGCACGCTGTCGGCTACCTTCACGTTCTTCAGCGTAATGCTCTGACCAGCAGCAAGAATGCTGCCATGGCCCGAAGTGCCTACATTGACCTTGCTTGCATCAAGGGTTTGGCCTACCCAATACAGATCGCTCTCGATATCGGTATTCGAAACAGGATGCATAACGGCGAACAGATTGCCCGCGTTGTAAGTGATATCGGATTCGACCCCAGCAGCAGCCATAGTCGATCCTCCTTGATCGAATGCGCTTGCCGCGAATGCTGCTGGCGTGCAGACCGGCAAACAGAAAGCGAGCGCAAAGGTTGCAAGAAGCGCTGCGATTTTCTTTCTCATGAGTTTCTCCTTCATCGTGCAAGCCAGACACGTTGCGATCTATCTGACCGGTTCACGTTCCCTTCAGCGGAGTTCCCGCGAAAAACCTACTTGGTAATACTTACTTAGTAATACGAATCTCTTCAATCGTGATCTTCTTCAAATATTCCTTGTCGAGCACGCAACCGATACCCGCATCATGACCCGGTGCGTTAAGCGTAAGTACTCCGTTCTTGAGCGCAACTGGCGGCAGCGCAACATCCTCTTTGAAATAGTGCCCCGCATCTGAGATATCGCCCGGCAAATTCACGTAGGGCAATGTCTCGAACGCAGCATAGGTACGCTTTGAGACACCCGTATCGAACATTCCCGCCATCCAGATCTGCTTGCCATGTTCAGCCGCCCAATTACAGAAATCGAGCGCAGGCTGAATACCACCGAATTTAGCGATCTTGATAGCATACACGCTCAAGTTGTCGATCTCCATCGCATGATGCATATCACGCGCAGAAACGACCGATTCATCTAAACAGATGGGGGTCTTGATCGAATCTTGCAGCAGCGAAAGTCGCTCAAGCAGGTCTTTTGAACCAGAAGTGGGCGTATAGTTCGGATCGAGCGGCTCTTCAAGACAGGTGATGTTGAGCGCATCGAGCTTGTAGAGGATATCCATGGTCTCTTCCGTGAACGACTGATTCGCATCGAGGAAGATCATGAGGTCGGGATGATTTTCGCGCACCGCACGCACTTTCTCAAGACAGGAATCCGGCGTGATCTTGATCTTCACGCGATCATATCCAGCGGCAACCGCGCGATCGACTTCAGCAAGCGTGTCTTCGGTGCTCATGATGCCTATCACGGTTCCACCACGAACCTGCTTGCCACGCACGCCACCGATGAGCTCCCACAAAGGCGCGCCGACCACTTTGCCGTACAGATCCCACACGGCCGATTCGACCGCAGCCTTCGCCATCGGATAGTTCGCAAGCGCTGGGAAGGTGGCGAATGAACGGCTCACTTCGCTCGGATGAAGATAGCGTTCGTTCATCACGATGCTCGAGATAACATCCTTGGTGATCGCGTAATCGTCGCCGAGCGTTTCGGGGAGATACCAGTTCGTCGTGAACGAAACGCACTCGCCGATACCAGTGCGGCCTGCCCAGTCTTCAAGCTCGACGAAGAACGACTCGCGAGTATCGATCTCGCGCTTCGGTGTTTTGATGGGCGTGTTGTAGGGCTGACGCGTGCGATAGAGCGTGACCGATTTGATATCGATACGCCTGTCGTAGAGACGCTTGAGCGCGATGCGATCGACCTTGCCCACAGATGTCTGCGGGAACTGCTCGAGCACGAGAATATGCTTCGGGTGATGCAGATGCGACATGTGTGGCTCGAGATATTCATGAATATTGCGCGCGAACTCCTGCGGACAAGAAGCAGGCCGAACACCCGTCTCTTCGGGATCGAGGCCCTGCTCCTTGTAGTCTTTCGCAATAGCCTCAGGTGAATAATCGGCCTCGATGAACGCCACCGGCCTATAGCCCCACAGCTCATCTGCGGTGCCGAACACATAGGCATCCTTCACACCGGGAATGCGCAAGAGCACCTCGCGGATCTCTTCAGGATAGATGTTCTCACCACCGGAAATGATGAGATCTTCCACGCGCTCATACACATAGAGCTTGCCATCGCGCCCCATGCGAGCGCGATCGCCCGTCACGAAGTAGCCATCCATGCTCATTGCAGCACGTGCGTTCAGATAACCCGAGAACACCCCAGGGCCTTTTACCTGAAGTTGGCCGACCCCCTGCTTGTCGGGCTGAACGATGTGAACGAGATAGCCCGGCAGCATGCGCAAGCCCCCATCGAACCCGCGCGTGATGGGCGCGCAAGCGATCATGGAGGACGTCTCGGTCATGCCGTAGCTCGCGAAAACGCTCGCCCGAGCGCGAAGCGCCTGCTTGATGGTCTTCTTATTGAGCGCAGCGCCACCCAGCAGGATGCATTTATACTGCGCGATGATACGGTCGTTGTCGTAGGCGAGCAGGTCCTGCAAGATCTTGTCGACCACGGAGATGTGCGTAACCTTGAAACTTAAGGCATCGTTGAGCAGGCGCGATGGCTGGTAACGAAGGTAGAGCAAGAACGGGCTTTCGTTTACGAGCGAACGCACCATAACTTCGAACCCACCGATATGACACATGGGTAAAACGAGCTGCCATATACCTTTGCCTGGTTTGCAGAGCGCCTTGGTCGCCGCCACCGCTGCACCGTGGAGCGAACGCCAGGAAAGCTGCGTTGCCTTCGGGGTGCCAGAAGAGCCCGAGGTGAACATGATGAGCCCGATATGGTCAGGATCGAATTCGCGCTCTTTCCTCTCCGCATAGGAAAGGATCTCCATCGTGCGCGGATTCACCGGAATCTGGCCGTTGGGCTCATGTGCAAGCTCCATGATACCGATGCCGAGCGAATCGATGATCATGCGCTGAATATGCTCTTCAGTAAGGATCTCCACGTTGTTCTGGTTCGAAGCGTTTTCGAGCTCGACCTTGCGCAACAAACGCTCTTCATCAGATAAGCGCGGATTCAGCACGGCAAGGGTTGCCCCCAGATAGGCGACAGCAAAGGAGAGGAACACGAATTCGGGTCCGTTGAACAGGTTGCACGCAATGTAGCGGGTGTCCTTGCCGAGACCTTTTTTCTCGAGCTCCTGCGCGAGCGCCGCAGCGGCAAGATGAGTTTGACGATATGAAAAGACTTCCGATCCCGATTCAAGTTGCGTGTAGAAGAACGCCTTCGAACCTTTTTCTCGGGCAAGTTGTGCGAGCTTAATGATCATGGCTCTATCCTTTATCGATCGTGAAGTCTCTTTTGTTTATCTTCAAGGTGGCGAACGCGGCGGTAAGCACAGAATCCATTTGCAAGCCCGCTAACGAACTGCTTGAACTACTGGCAACAACACCAAACGCTTTTACCGAGCATCACGGGAATTTCGGGAATTGTCCGAAATCGGGATCACGATGCTCCTTGAACGCATCACGACCTTCCATCGCTTCTTCGGTGGTGTAATACAGAAGCGTAGCATCACCGCCAAGCTGCTGAATGCCCGCAAGCCCATCTGTTGCTGCATTGAAAGACGCTTTCATGAAGCGCAATGCCGTGGGCGAATGCTTCAAGATCTCGCGCGCCCAAGAAACACATTCGGCTTCAAGCTCGTCGAAAGGCACGACCTTGTTCACAAGTCCCATGTCGAGCGCTTCTTGCGCGGTGTATTGGCGACAGAGATACCAGATCTCGCGCGCTTTCTTCTGCCCGACGATGGCAGCCAGATAACCTGCACCATATCCCGCATCGAAACTGCCTACGCGTGGACCGGTCTGGCCAAACTTCGCAGTATCAGCCGCGATCGTTAGGTCGCAGAGCATGTTGAGCACGTTGCCGCCACCGATGGAGTAACCATTCACCATCGCGATGACCGGCTTCGGGATCACACGAATGAGACGCTGAACGTCCAAGATGTTCAAGCGCGGAATGTTGTCTTCGCCCACGTATCCGCCGGTGCCGCGCTTCTTTTGATCGCCGCCCGAGCAGAACGCTTCATCTTCGTGGCGCCCACCATGGTTCGCACCCGTGAGCAACACAACACCGATCGCAGCGTCGTCGCGCGCTTCGGTGAAAGCATCGTAGAGTTCAACGGCAGTCAGTGGCGTGAACGCATTGCGACGCTCGGGACGGTTGATCGTGATCTTCGCGATGCCGTCAAGCGTTTCGTAGATGATCTCTTTGTATTCTTTGCCACGTTGCCAGGCAAATTCGCTCATGGACGCTTCTCCTTTTCTTTCGCGCTTCTTCGCTGTATCAGCGTTGCTCGTTTTGTTGCGTACGTGCGCCTTGCAGCAAGCCCATCCATTGCACAGCAGAGAACGCTCCGCTCTATGCCGTACGCATCAAAAACGCACGTACGATTCGTGCAAATTGATCGGGTGCTTCGAGATGAGTGTTGTGACCTACGTCACGCATCACCTCTATTTGCAGAAATCCCGTACCGCAAAGCAGAGAATCCTTGTGTTCGTCCGCCCAGGTACGCATCAAATCTCGTGCAATCTCAGTATAAGCCACATCACGCTCACCCACTATATAAAGTAAGGGCTTATTGAGGTGCGCCAACGCGGGACGGAGATCATCCATCTTGTGCTGGCCCGCATCGCTCAAATTCGCACGCAAGGCCAGCGGGTCATTCGCCGCGCGCTCTTCACGAACGCGCGAACGCGTTGCCTCTGGAAGCTCAGCTTGCGTGGCAAAGAGGGGTAGTGCTTCCCAATAATCGAGAAAAGCAGCCAACGGATGTGTTGGGTCGAGCGCAATCGAGCGATCAAGTTCAGCGATCATGCGCGCCGTTTTTTCTGCACGCACCATGCGCGCATCATCGTTTTTGGGCCCCAATCCGGCCGACTCCAATATGAGCGCAGAGACATTCTCAGGATAGCGAGAGGCATAGAGTGCCGCGATGCGGCCACCTAAGGAATAGCCCACGAGCGAAACAGACTGTGTTCTCCCTGTTGGATCGTTCTTTCTTGCCCAAGCAACAAGCGTATTCACCTGTTCGACATACGCCTCGAGCGATAGCTCATCCTCACGTGAAAACGGGGTTTTTCCATGCCCTAAGAGATCAGGCGCTAGGACATGATAACCTTCCAATAGCTGCGCGATCTGTGCCCAAGAAGCACCTGTTTGCATGAAGCCATGCAAACAGATGACCAGCGGATTTCCTGGTTTTCCACACGCATGGACCTGCCCGACCCCATTGATATCAAACGTACGGTTTTCAACAATATCATGTATCATGTTCGCTCTTCTTTGCTTTCTCATCCTGTGTTCAGTGGAAAACTGCTGCTAGCAAAATACCTGGTCAAAGCCAAATTTGTGCCACAATTACTGAAACTGGCGGTATCGACCAGCAAGACCCTCGAGCGAGAAATTAACTTCAAGCAGGTGTATCCCACCTGTCCCACTCCAGCTATCAAGCGTGGCACGAAAATCATCGAGGCCAGATACGTTTTTGTATAGCACGCCGAAGAGTTTTCCACATGCTTCGAAATCGACCCGCTGAGGAGTTAAGAACAAACGTTCGAAATAGGGATCGACCGATTTTTGGGGAAGCATATCGAAGATGCCGCCGCCGCCATTATTGAAAAGGATCACGATGATCGAAGGCATCGGTTTACTAGATGTTGCCCGCAATTCTAGTTCGTGCTGAAGCGCAAACGCGTTGAGATCGTGGAGCAACGTAAGATCTCCGGTAAGAAAATAGGTCTGATCATACGCTTGCGCTGCACCGAGTGCGGAGGAAAGCGTGCCATCGATCCCATTGAGCCCACGATTTGCGAGCAGCGTTACATCGCAGGCGCGGCAGGCGCGCGGTGCCCCCAATTCGACAACTCCCGCATCTGGAGGGGAAGGTTTCACGTAAAACGTATCAAGCGCGCGAATGGCCATGCTGTTGGCACTAAAGATGAGCGAACGAGGAGCAGCATGCTCGATGAGCGCTTGAACATACGCGCCCTCAAGAGCGATCTCCTGGTTGAAGCATCCTTCGCGCGTACAGGTATAGACAAAACTCGCATCTTCAACACTCGCAATAAGCGCGGCTTCGGCTTCATTCGCTTCGGCCCATCGATCGATGTTGGGCGTAGAGGCTTTTCCGCCCATTTCGCTTGCTCCGCCAAAGCTCGTAACGAACGCAAGCGGATCGCACTTCACGAACGTGGTGGTAGCAGCATCGAAGTCGCGTGTTTCGAGCGGATCGACCACGATCTGAATATGAGGCTTTGTCTCGAGTGTCTTGAATACGCGCTTCGAAACGGGATAGCGACCGAACCGAACGACCACATCGAAATCGGGGCAGACCTCACGCCCGAAGATGTTGTCGTAATTGTCGATGATCGCCGCATCGGCATAGTTGCGCAGTTGCGAAAGCGGATCAGCCAACAGCGGAATGTCGAAGCGATGCACCCACGAAAGAAGCGCACGGGCAGATTCATCGCGCGTATCCCAACTTGCAGAGGCGCGCGCATCGAACACGCCGAGCGTGCCTTCTCCACAGAGCGCGATTGCCCGCTTTCCTTCGAGCAAGCGCTCAAGCTCCGCAACTTGATCGGGCATAAGCACGCATGAAGGCTTGATCAAAAGCGGCAACTCTTCATGCGAAGCAGCACGCTCAACTTCGAACACCCCTGCCTTATCGTATGCAGGCACGAGCGGCTCATCGAACGGGAAGTTGATATGCACGGGCGCACTCACTAACGTTTGCGGAGCAAGCGCCACCAACGCTTCACGCGCTACTTGTCGTGCATAGCGCACTTGCTCGATCGCCCCCGTCGGCTCAGGCATGTTCCAGAACTGACGCACATGATTGCCGAAGATCTTGAGCTGATCGCACGTTTGGGGAGCGCCAAGCTGCTGCAAACGCGCGGGGCGATCGCCTGAAAGAACGAGCAGCGGCACGCGCGAAGATTCTGCTTCGAGCACTGCCGGGTAATAGTTGGCCCCCGCAGTACCCGAGGTGCAGATCACCGCCACCGCTTGCCCCGTGGCCTTCGCCAAACCTAGCGCAAAAAAGGCCGCACCGCGTTCATCCACATCCAAGTACACATCCAGATCGGAAGCGTAAGCCATCATGGAAAGCGGAGTCGAGCGCGAACCAGGACTTACGACCACGGCACTCACGCCGCCACGGATAAGCTCATCGAAAAACGCACCTATATAGGTAGCGAGCGCTACGGAGTGATCGGTAGCGCTCGGCATTGGGTGTTCGCTCGTGCAGGCTTCGTTATCCTGCGTAGGATCATTCATCGTCTCATTCGCCATATTATTCCCCTTGAAAGGCACTCAAGATCGTTTCGAATTTCATATCGATCTCGTTGAATTCCTCGCGTGGATCACTTCCTTCGACCACGCCGCAACCCGCATAGATCCAGCCAGCTTCGCCATCGAACACGCCCGAGCGGATCGCCACGGAAAACTCTCCGTTGTCTTCAGCATCTACCACACCGACCGCACCACCGAAGAAGCCGCGGTTGTAGCTCTCGATCTCGCGAAGCGACATGAGCGCTTCGCCCACTGGTTGGCCAGCAAGCGCTGGTGTGGGGTGCAGCTGCTCCATAAGAGAGAAGAGGGAAACACCCTCCATAACGCATGCACGAGCAGGCGTATAGAGATGTTGAACATGCTTGAGCGGCAGAATAGTGGGTTCGGCCGGAATGTCGACATCGTAGCAATTGCGTTCGAACACTTCCCGGATGAAGCGCACCACATACTCATGCTCACGGCGATTCTTCTCATCATTCATAAGAAACGCTGCGAACTGCTCGCACGCTTCAGGCGTTGACCCAATTGCTGCCGTGCCCGCAAGGCACATGCTCTCAACTTGGCAACCTTGCTTGCGCACGAGCAATTCCGGCGTGCATCCGCAGAAGAAGACATCGCCGTAACGGTACAGGAACACGGTTCCTCGCGCCTTGCCATCGATAAGATTTAGCAGCACATCCTTTGGTGAGAACGGAGCAGTTGCCACGACCGCCTGGCGCCGCGAAGGCACGAGCTTCTTCACGCGCCCAGCCTTAATAAGAGAGAGCGTGGCTCGCATCTCTTCATCCCACGCTTCGTAACTATCGGGAACCACTGAATACTGTATCGAGCGTCGCTCACGCTGAGGCGCGTCGTTCGCATGGCGAAGAAAACGCTCGACCCTTCCCTTGTACACGGGACCAAGGCTGTTCACCTGCAAGAAGCAACCCTGCTCGTTCTCGATCAACACCACTTCAGGAATCATGAGACGCAAACGGGGAAACGCCTGCATCATCT
The DNA here is from genome assembly GCA_902464295.1 of uncultured Eggerthella sp. Lineage (GTDB taxonomy): Bacteria > Actinomycetota > Coriobacteriia > Coriobacteriales > Eggerthellaceae > Anaerotardibacter. The sequence goes on along the minus strand of CABQIW010000003.1, from coordinate 46,599 downwards.
CGTCGGCTGGCTTGGGGTTTGACGCATCGAACCGATTGAACGAGAACATGATCGTAGGCACCGCAGCCTCACCCTGCAAAACATAATCAAGATCTTCGCGCGATGCGATCGCGATACAACGGCCAAGCCCTAGATACCGCTGCGGCACGTCCTTGCGATAGTAGACAAATTGGTCAGTGAAGCCTTTTTGCAACACACAATACGTATTAAGCAGATCACTCTTAAGTGGAACCGTGTAGGAATAAAGCTTTGCCACTGACGCCCCTTTGTTCATTGCGGCTGAGTTGTACAACACTGTGTTTCTCTTGCCTGAGATTAGCCTTATACGACCTACTCGCTAACCCCTAAGCTTGTGATACCAACGTGTTCGTTTCCTATTCTATCATGGGTATGCAGGGCGCAGCTTCCTACCGTTCACCTGTCGATATAGCACAAATGATTACGCTATAACCCCTGATAAACACGTTCATCCTACAAAACACTCCGTTCACCTTGTGAAGGTTTCAATATGGTATTGAAAGATTAATAATGCACTTGTGGCTAATCCCCCCTCCAAGCCACCCTTTTTCCTTTGGAAGATGATCATCCCCCCTTCAGGTCATCTTCTCCACGGAGCTCGTGACCCTTGAGTTCCATTATTCTTCGTGGCCCGGGTTTCACCGGGCTTCACGAAGACCCCTTCCTTTTCAATGAGCCGTCCCCTTTGGCTCATTGAACTTTTTTGGGCACTTTTAAGGACGTAATCAACCTTTCAAGAACTTTATTCCCGCGCGTGATACGTTTCGCGTAAAATTAAAAAGCTCGAAAACTGCTTCGGCATTTTCGTGTCAACTATTACCTAAGGAAAGGACGTTACGTGAAGGTTCGAAAATCGAAACCTCACAGTAATTAGTCTTTAACCTCCCTTCGAGGATCTCCTTCGTCGCGGTGGCTAAAGACAACTGCGATGAAAAGAGGTTTGCTGCTTCTTTGCGGTGCTCGAATAGCACTCGCACCTGAAGCACGGCCGTTTCCTTGATCTTCTGCTGCAAACCGCTGCACAGAGCTCGTATGAAACCGCGCCGATCAAACCACCCAAAGGAGATCTATGCTCTATTTGTCACAAATGCTTGGTGAACCCGTCATCGATGCCAATGGCGAGAAGATCGGCTCCATTTCAGATCTTGCTATCCAAACCGGCGAAGTATTCCCGCGCATCACCTCACTTGCGTTCTTGGGCCCCGGCAAAACACCTTTCATGATCTCATGGCGCAAGTATGTCAAAGATGTCACCGATGATGGCATCGAGCTTAAAGTCGATAAGACCGGCATCCGCTTCAGTTACCTTCAGCCTGATGAGGTTCTACTTGCACGCGATCTGCTCGACCGCCAGATCGTCGACACGCAAGGCATGAAGGTCGTGCGCGTAAACGACCTCAAGCTTTCCACTTCCGGTTCGCAACTGCGCCTGCTCGGTGCCGAAGTGGGCATTCGTGGTATTTTGCGCGGTTTGGCGCCCTGGGTTGAGCGCGTTGCGCTCAAGCTGAGCAAGCTCTTTCGCAAGCCGCTTGATGAGAAGATCATTGCATGGAACTATATGGATCTGCTCGACCGCAACCTCTCCGATGTGCAGCTTTCTGTCTCCCACACCCGTCTCGATGAACTTCATCCAGCCGACGTGGCCGACATCCTCGAGCAGCTCGATCCTCAGCAGCGCGCCAACGTGTTCAAACACCTCGATGATGCACGCGCAGGCGATGCGATCTCGGAGATGGAAGACGAATACCAAGCAGATGTTATCGATGACCTGGACGAAAAGCGCGCTTCTCGCCTGCTCGAAGACATGGATCCCGACGATGCAGCCGACATCGTGGGCGATCTCCCCTACGAAAAAGCTGAAACGTTGTTACGTCTGATGGGCGTTGAAGAAGCCGCTGGCATTCGTCGCTTGCTCGGTTATAAGGAAGACACCGCGGGTGGCCTTATGACCACGCAGTATGTTGCGATGCGCGCCGACGATACCGTCGATCAAACCATCGAAGCACTGCGCGCACTCGACGAAGACCATCCTACTGTCAGCTACGTTTACGTGCTCAACGAATACGACAAGCTCATCGGCGTGCTTTCGCTCCGCACGCTCGTGCTCGCCACAAAGAACACGCAGCTTAAGGACATCATGTTCGACGACGTGATCACCGCCTTCCCCGAAGAGACCGAAGAAGATGTTGCGGCTGACATCTCGAAATACGACCTGATCGCCATGCCAGTGGTCGATGAGAACGGGCGCATGCTCGGCATCGTTACCGTCGACGACGCAATGGAGGTCATCGAGGACAGCGCAGAGGAAACTACGAACAAGCGTACCTGGGTTGCCGTGGTGATCGCGCTCTTGTGCTTCTTGATCTTCCTCGTTCCCTATACCGTTATCGTTTTGCATTTCTTCGGCGGAGCTGCAGGATAAGAGTTGGCTATGGCAGAAGAGCAGAATATCCAACCCAATCCCGCCATCAAGGAACATGCTGAAGCAGGGCTTGCCAAGGAGATCACCGAAGTGCGCAAGCCTTCGAAATTGTTGCTCGTGCTCATGGCCATGGGTCCAGGGATCGTCACGGCCATGGCAGGCAACGATGCAGGAGGCATCTCAACTTACTCCACCGTAGGCGCGAAATTCGGATTCTTGACGCTGTGGATCATTCCGATCATGTGCCTGCTGCTGATCGTCGTGCAAACGACCGCCACGCGCATGGGCGCGGTAACGGGCAAGGGTTTTGCGGCGCTCATTCGCGAACGCTTCGGCATTCGCCTTACCTCATTTGCGATGCTGGCCTTGCTCATCGGCAATGTTGCGACCACGTTTTCCGAATTCGCGGGCATCGCTTCTGGCATGGAGATGTTCGGCGTGCCGCGCTGGGTATCGGTCCCCATCGCCGCAGCTGCTGTTTGGGGACTTATCGTAGGCGGCAGTTTCAAGCGCGTGCAGCGCGTTTTCATGGTGCTTTCCTTCGTCTTCGTCACCTATATCGTGGCAGCCATCATCGCGCAACCGAACTGGAACCTTGCGCTCATGCACACCGTTATCCCCGAAGTCTCTTCCGACTTCTCGTTCCTTTCGCTCACGGTTGCCATGGTCGGTACCACCATCGCGCCCTGGATGATGTTCTTCGCACAGAGCAACGTGGTCGAGAAGGGCGTGACCGTAAAGGATCTCTTCTTCCAGCGCATCGATGCGATCACGGGCGCAGTGGTTGCCTGCATCATCGCGTGGTTCATCATCGTGACCACGGGTGCGGTGCTCTTCCCGCAAGGTATCGAGATCGAAAGCGCGGCTGATGCCGCTATGGCGCTCGCCCCTTTTGCTGGCCCGTATGCTGAAGCGCTCTTTGCTACGGGGCTCGTCGCGGCAAGTTTGCTCGCAGCCTGCGTGCTGCCCCTTACCACCTCATTCGTCATCTGCGAGGCGTTCGGTTGGGAAGCTGGCGTAAGCTTCACCTGGAAGGAAGCACCGCTCTTCAAAGGCATCTTCACGTTCACGATCGTAGGTTCTGCGTTGGTCATCTTGGTACCGGGACTGAACCTCATGGGCATCATGCTAACCGCACAATTCGTTAATGGCGTTATCCTGCCCGTACTGCTCGTGTTCATGGCCATCATCGCTACCGACAAACACGTGATGAAAGAACACGCCATCGACCCGATCGCACGCGTGCTGCTTATCGCAACGATCGTAGTAGTGGGCATTCTCTCGATCGTTTGCCTTGCCCTGCAGATTCTTGGCTTGGCCTAGTAGATACATAGAACAGTAAAGGGAGTTTCTGTCGTAGCAGAAGTCTTTCGAAGTGTTTCGGGGAGTCTCGAAAGCCTTACTATAGTAATGAGACCAATAGTCTAACAAGAAAGCCTCGATTATGAACGCGAACGAGATACCTGAACCAACTGTTTCGATCGAAGAAGAACCCGCACGAGCGCTCGATAGCGAAACGCCCGAAACCCGCGAGCAAATTCGGCACCAGGTGCTTGCCGAGCGCGCCGCGTTACCGAAGCCGTATCGTCTTCATAAGAGCTCTGTCATTTGCGATGAGCTTGAGACCTCTCTTGCGATCACCTGCGCAACGATCAGCCTCGATCCGCCAGCTTGCACGATCGCGGTCTATGCAGCTTTTGAAGAAGAGGTGCAACTCGAGCAATTCATTCGTGCTGCCTATGCACAAGGGGCGCGCGTTGCTTTTCCTTGCATCGTGGAAGATGCGTGGGGTCTTGAAGGCGCACCGCAACAAACCATGGAGATGCGCTTAGTTTCGTCCGAAGCTTACGAGAAGAATGAGGTTCCCTTCATCGCACATCCCTTGCGCAAGTACTATCACGATGATGAAGCATTGCGCGATTTTCCCTACGTTCCGGCAAACGATCTTACGATGATCGTGATTCCTCTTGTTGCGTTCGATGCGCATCGCAACAGACTCGGATACGGGGGCGGGAACTATGATCGCTACCTACCGCAGTTGAACAAAGACTGTCGCCAAATTGCCGTTGCGTTCTCCGAGCAGGAAGTCCCTTTCATCCCCACCGAAGAACACGATGTTCCCGTTACGGTACTAGCGAAATAGTGCGCTTTGTTTCAGGGAGAAGCTCAGAGGGGCACGATGCCGAATCCTTAAGCGAAGGGGCGTGGCATTCCCGTTCCAATACTTGCAGGCAATTTAAGCAACATGGATGTTGAGGTAACGACGACGCTCGAAGAAGCCCATGTTCGCGATACGCGCACGTTCTTCACGCGCACCAGATTCGCGCGCCGTGGTAGCGCGATCGTCTAGATAGGTCATCGCATCACGGTAACCATCGTTGCGCGCCTTGTTGATAACATCCTCGAATTCGTGCTGTTGCGCCTTGCGGCCTTCCTGTTCACCCAAAATACGGGCATCTTTAACTTGCTGCTTGAATGCAGCCATAACGCCATTGAGCATATTGAGCATCGAAATAGCACCAACAGGAGACTCTTCCGTAAAAGTCGAAGCATCAAAGGTAACAGGAGAAAGCGACATGGAGCTCGCATTGCTCAACTGGACACGTGCCTGCGCTTCACTCAGCTGACTGCGAAGGTCGGTGATCTGTCTGTCGCGATCGGCAATGATCGCATCGCGTGATGAGATCTCTGCATCTTTATTAGCAAGCGTACGAGCTTGATCGTCGTAGCCCACTTCTTTGCTTGCAAGCGCGCGGATCTTCTCTTCAAGCGTGGCTGCCTGCTTGGCAACCAGAGCGCGTAGGCGTTCAACTTCTTCCTCGGCCGCCTCGGTACGACGGTTATCGTTGGAAGAAACATGGGCGCTTTGAGCCTGAGCAGTAGCAAGATCACTTTGAGCATTGCGAGCACGATTCTCAGCTTCATCGCGTTGACGCTGAGCATCACGCAAACGATCTTCTGCGGATTGAAGTGCACGCTCCGCATCGGTGGCGCGCTCTTCAGCTTTCTTAAGTTTCGCGCGCAGATCTTCGAGCTCGGCATCAGAAGCACCGCCAGCACTACCGCCGCCGGTGACCGGCATTCCACCATGCCCGCTGTCATATGAAGCCTGCATACAATCAAGCGCACGGGTGATGACCGTTGCTTTCGTGATGTCTTCGCGACGTGCAAAATCGTCGATCAAAGCCATGTATTCGAGCGGAAGACGGAAGTTCGCCTGCTTAACTTTTGAGCTCAACTCAAACCCACCTAACGGTTCCTTGCGCGGTTATGTTGGTGATTTTCCTTGCGGACAAAGAACACGACCGCTTAAGAGTGACTTCGCGGATGTAAATCATGAACTATACATCCCTGTAGAACCTTACAAATTCTATAGCACGATTGTAGCGTATATCTAGGAGTTGGCATGGGAGAAACCACAATATTTTGTGTTCGTTAGCGTTTGGGTAGCCGATTTTATCTGGGGCATTTCGGCATGGATTTGGACGAAATGGCTGTGCTACGACCTCACCTGCTAGCATTTTTCTCGCGCGTGTTATGGCGTATTCCTTGTATAGTGGCACGTACTTGAAAAGCCCTTTTGATAAGGCTGTATAGCAACTTCGTCGTGTTCATGCTAGCAAGGGTTTTCCACATTTTGGCGCGTTTTTTGAGTTTTCCACACGCGAAATTCGGGCTTTTTTAGGCCGAAAAAATTTTTCTTGAATAACCGTTCATCTCAGGGAGCGGCAATGAAAATGAGCCCTTTCACGCCTTGCAAACCAGCAAGATCCCCTTGATTCGACGCGCCGAAAACCCGCCATCTTGCAAGAGCGAAACTTCTCTTTAGACGTAGATGATGATCATACCGATGAGCATACCGATGATGACGAAGAATGCTGGCACCTTCGAACGATACATCAACACAGCCTGAGGAATGATCTCTCCGAAGACCACATAGAGCATCGCGCCAGAAGCAAACCCGAGCGAAGCCGCAAGGCCTATCGCACCGATGTCGCCGATCCAGTAGCCCAACCAAGCACCCAAAACAACGGGCACACCAGAAGCCGCCGTGAGCAATGCCGCTTTGATGCGCTTCATCCCACCAGCAACCAAGGGAACGGAAACAGCCATGCCTTCGGGAATATTATGGAGTCCGATGAGCACCGCAAGGATGAGCGCCATGCTCACCCCACCCTCGGTATCGATGTTATAACTCGCTCCAATGGACATGCCTTCGGGAATGTTATGGAGCGCGATAGCACATGCGATGACCACACCAGCAACCCAGAGTTCGCGTTTGGGCGCATGCTCTTTCAGATGTTGGTTGTAATGATCGATGTGGCTCAGCTCATCGATGTTGTCATGGGTCTTTGGATGCAAGCTGCTCGCAGTGTGAGGCACCTCTCCTTCAGTGCGTTTATCGATCAACCAATTCAAGAGGAATACCACGACCATGCCCACAAGGACTGCAATGCACACGATGAAGACCGCACCGCCCGAAAAGACCGACTGGGCCGCTTCAAGACTTTCGACCATCAGCTCGAAACAGACGATCGAGATCATCACACCGCTCGTTGCGCTCAGTAAGAGACTGACGATGCGATTGGATTCAGTACGAACGAGCGCACCAAGGATGCCACCAAGACCAGTGCCACCAACGCCAGCGATCAACGTCATCAAGGTTACGGTAAGAAATGCGTCCATACGATTCGGAACTTTCCTCTTTTACTTTTCAAAGGCTCGCCTATTGTTCAACACTTCAGCTTCATGCGTTCGATTCAAACGCGAGAGAGCTAGAATGAAACTGATTATAAACCTGCGCGCGATCGCGTATGATCGCGTGTCACACTTTGTAGGTAATAAGTAAGATAAGGAATACTTATGAAAGACTTCGATGATTTCGCACAACTGGTAGACCGAACGACCGATCAGGATATGGCGCGCATCTTCGCGAACGTGATCGAGCAAATGAACCTTCCCAAAGATGCGAACGGAAACGTCTCTTTTAGCGTCGAAGACCTCATGCCCTTCTCGACTGCTGTTTCTAACGCGCGCACGATGGCGCTTCTGCGTAAATATCACGAGTGGGCGAATGCCGAAGAACGCGAGCTTCTTTAGCGTATTTTTGCGTGCTAGCCTTCTATCGCATTGCATGCATGTGCATTGCTTGAACGCTCGTATGCCTAGTCCTCCTTGCTCAAACGCGACAGCACCCCTTGCTTGCTCGAGCGCGAACACAGCGAAGCTAGCATGTCGTAACCTCATGTGCGCAGTCGTGCTGCACGCACAAGGACAGAACACATCTTTCCGTGTCCTTCGAAGCTATGCTCGCCTTAGCAAAATCCTATAGTGCCGCAAACATGCACACAGAAAAACACTTCTTCACCTGCAAAGCTAACGAAAAAGCGCCCGGCTAGTTTCCAGGCGCTTTTTTCGCATTTCAGTTGTCTTTTTAACTTACTCCTCCTGAACTGAGCCTTCTGTCGCACGCGCAGCACGGAGCTTCTGCTGTTCGTCGATGATCTTCTGCTCCTTAAGGCCGTAGACATATTCGCGGTCGATAGCACCTGCTGTCGAAGGAGGTTTCACCACAAACGGCACGGGCTTGGTGAAGAAGCTCACGATCGGCACCAGGATAAGAGAGAGCACCATCGTGATCGCGCCACAATTGATCGGGGAAGCAATGTAGCCGAAGATCATATTGGTTACAGTCATGCCAACGCCCAGTGCGAAACTGCACCAAACTGCTGGCTTTGAAATGCGACCGGAGAACAAGCCCCAGAAGAAGGGGCCAAGGAACGAGCCTGAAAGCGCGCCCCACGAATAGCCCATCAACTGCGCGATGAACACGATGGTCGAATGGTACTGCACCAGGGCGATGCCAGCAGAGATAGCCACGAACACCACGATGAAGAAGCGCATGTAACGCACTTGCTTCTTCTCGCTCATCTTCTTCACGATGTTGCCTTTGATCAAATCGAGCGTGAGCGTTGAAGACGAAGTGAGCACAAGGCCAGCAAGCGTCGACATAGATGCGGAGAGCACGAGCACCACCACGATGCCAAGCAGAATGTCGGGAAGTCCAGCGAGCATGGTCGGCACGATCGAGTCGTAGATAGGCGTGCCATTAGCGGCATAGGCGATATCGCCACCGAACAAGCGGCCGAAGCCACCTAAGAAATACGAGCCACCCGCAACCACGAGCGCGAAGATCGTCGAGATGATGGCGCCCTGCTTGATGGCCGGACCGGTCTTGATGGCGTAGAACTTCTGGACCATCTGCGGGAGCGCCCACGTGCCGAGCGAAGTGAGGATGATAACGCCAAGCAAGTTGAGCGCGTCGGGGCCGAACATCGAAGTGAACGGTCCTGCCATGGCGCTTCCCTCTGCCGGGATCTGCGAAAGGTTCACGATAGCCGTTGCGATACCGCCCTGGCCATTCAACACCGCGAAGATAACGGCAATGATACCGATGAGCATGATCGTACCCTGGATGAAGTCGTTCCAAACCGAGGCTACATAACCACCGAGCACCACATAGATACAGGTGACTACCGCCATGCCGATCACGCACCATTCATACGGCAGCCCGAAAGCCATACCGAACAAACGCGAAAGACCGTTGTAGACGGATGCGGTATACGGAATGAGGAACACGAAGATGATCGCTGCAGCGGCAATGCGCAATGCTCGAGAGTTATAGCGTTTGCCGAAGAATTCCGGCATGGTCGTAGCCTTGAGCCGCTGCGTCATCTCACGCGTACGCGGGCCGAGCACCCACCACGCCAGAAGCGAACCGATGACCGCATTACCGATACCGACCCAAAATACCGACATGCCGTACTTCCAGCCGAACTGGCCAGCATAGCCGATGAATACAACAGCGGAAAAATAACTCGTGCCAAAGGCAAAAGCTGAGAGCCATGGGCCAACATTTCGCCCACCGAGCACGAAGCCATCGACACTGTTGGAATGTTTGCGGGCGAAGATGCCCACTGCCACAGTGACCGCAACGAAGATCGCCACGATCAAGATCTTGAGAAACATGCGCTCCTCTTCTTTCACTCGTTTTCCAATACGTCAGTTTTCTCAGGACGGTATACCCGCGCGTTTCCTCTCTTCGCACACCAAGACGAACAACAACGACCCGATCGAGCGCATAAAAAAAGCACCGGATCGAGATCCGTGTGCTTATCTATAGTGAAAGTAGAGAGGTGGGGTGCAGAGAATGCAGATCGAGCCCTGAGCAAGATGCTCGGACATGACCGCACGATCGCTTTCGGAACACTGTGCCAAGTGCTCCGACATGATCGCGCAAACATCGTTCGAGCCCTGTGCCCAGTGCTGGGCACGGATCGCCGCGCTTTGGGTATGCATTCCTGAAAAAACCATGGCAGCACTTTACCACAACAGAGCGCTTATAGGGCGGCAAGTTGAATGCCGCCCCCAAAAAGTGGTCGAATCGGCGCAGGCGGTACTAGAGCGAATGCATCTCGCCCGCAAGCGAACGGCCTTCAAATGAAGCGCCCTTATATATTAGTAGCGATTGTCAAAAATGCGCTGCGTCTTCTTCTCGGAACGGGGCAGTTCGCCAATTGCCACTGCTTTTGCATTCGGCGTCATGCCCAACTTGCCCTTGAAGATCGACTCCATGTTGCGTTCGATCTGCTCGCGTGCATCGCCTTCAACATCCGTCTCGAAAAATACCGTCATGATGTCCTTGCCTTCAAGATGGTCGATCATGACCTGGTATTCCGAGGAAGCACCATCGGTGAACTTGATGATTTCTTCGATCTGGGCAGGGAAGATGTTCACACCCTTCACCTTCACCATATCGTCCGTGCGCCCAATGAGCGTATCAATGCGCGGGAACGGAGAGCCGCATTCACACTCACCAGGAATGATGCGCGAAAGATCATGCGTGCGATAACGTACGAGCGGAGCACCTTCTTTGCGCAGCGTGGTGATAACAAGCTCACCGATCTCTCCATCAGGGAGCACTTCGCCCGTCTTGGGGTCCACGATCTCGAAGTAGCAATAGTCATCCCAAACATGCATGCCGCATTCGTAATCACACGAAACACCGATGCCAGGACCATATATTTCCGTAAGGCCGTAAATATCGTAGATCTTCACACCCAGTTCATTGGCGATACGCTGACGCATCTTGTGACCCCAACGCTCGGATCCGATGACCGCGCGCTTAAGATTCAGCTCATCGCGCACACCACGCTTGGCGATCTCTTCGGCCAAAAGCAACGCATAAGAACTGGTCGCACAAAGAACAGTCGATTGCATGTCCTTCATGAAGCGGATCTGCTTATCGGTATTGCCCGGCCCCATGGGAACCGCCATCGCACCAAGGCGTTCGGCACCTAACTGGAAACCGATACCCGCCGTCCATAATCCGTAACCAGGTGTGATCTGGATGCGATCATCTTTCGTGATGCCCGCCATCTCATAGCACCGTGCGAATTGGACCGCCCAATCGATCACGTCCTGCTGGGTGTAAGGGATGATGACCGGCGTGCCCGTCGTACCAGACGAAGAATGGATGCGCACGATCTCGCTCTCAGGAACAGCGGCGAGCCCTAACGGATACGCATCGCGCAGGTCCGCCTTTTCCGAAAATGGCAGCGCTTCGAAATCGGCCTGGGTTTGCACATCGCCTAAATCGATGCCCTCGAACTTCTTCGCGTAAAACGGCGAGCGATCCTTCAACGTTTTGAACTGCTCTTTTAAGACTGCAAACTGCTCTTCTTTAAGTTCCATCCTCAACCCTTCTTGATTTGCCTAGATCGCATGATGCATCAAGCATCGGTCGCTTCCGTTTCGTATTGTAATCCTCTGGACCCTGCACTGTGTTTCACACCTGTTGCAAAGGGTGATCAGCTAACGAACAGAGGCGCGCAACCTGCGAACCAGTTACATCCGCGCGACTTGCTGAACTACCTTGATCGCCTTTTCGTTCACGGAAACGAGCTTGCGCTTCACACACAGCGGAATGGCCGCTTCGATATCTTCGAGCGTGATCGCACCGCGTAGCGCATTATCCACGCAATCTTGCCGCTTGTTCACCGCGATGATGGCATAAGCGAGCATCATCACGTTGAGCGCTTTCGGTTCACCTAAGCGATGCACGAGCTCGGCATCATCAACCACGACCATCTTCACACCTGCAACCTGCATATCATCGATCAGGTGCTGCGGGTCATAGGTCTGTCGCTTGAAATTCGCCATCACAGGCGGAATACCCGTTGAAGCGACCACGAGCAGGCCATTCTCTTTAAGATACGGAAGCGCACGGGCAGCTTCGCCTGGTTCGAGCGCGATCAAAACATCCACGGTTCCTTTCGCAGGAAGAGGAGAAAAGACCTCTTCGCCGGCATTTCCCATGCGCACGTGAGACATAACGTCTCCGCCGCGCTGTGCCATGCCGATAGTTTCCGCGCTGCGCACTTGCCAGCCTTTCGCTTCTGCAGCTTGCGCCAAGATACGTGCAGCGAGCACGCTTCCCTGTCCGCCGATTCCGGCGATAGAAACGTTAATCATCGCTACCTCCTTCGATCTCAGCCAATTCTTGTGGCGTGGGGAATCGACTGAGCGATCCATCTTCCGCATGCAATCGTTGCGAACGCGGCGGCAGTGCAGGCCGTACTCGTTTTCGAGTGGGGCAGGTGATGGCACCGTATTCGCAGATATCCGTGCAAAGGCCGCACCCAACGCACATCGCACGGTTGATCACGATCGAATGGCCAACTTCACTCCACCCCAACGCAGGGCAACCGATGGTGGTAACGCATTTGCGACAACCTGCGCACGCATTCGCGATGAAGTAAACGGGCGGCTTTGCCTTAGTGAGCTTCGTGCAAGGCGATTCGTAGATGACCGCCGAAGGACCATCGTAGTCGATCGCATTGCGCGCTGCCTCGATAGCTTTATCAGCGAACAGCGGATTGGCCTTCGTGATCTTCTTCACGCCAAGTGCGCTGAGCACTTCTTTGATCGAGATCGGCGCACTGAACCCGCCCATGAGCGTTGCGCCCGTGCCCGGATGAGGCTGCGAGCCGGTCATCGCAGTGGTCGCGTTATCGAGCACCACGATGGTGATGTCATGCTTGTTGTAAACCGCGTTGGCCACGCCGGTCATCCCGGAAGCGAAGAACGTGGAATCGCCCACGAACGCGATCGCCTTCTTATCAGGCTCGATCACATTGAAGCCTTGCGCCATCGTGATGCCCGCGCCCATGTCGAGACAGGTATCGACTGCATTGAGCGGCGCAGCATTGCCGAGCGTGTAGCAGCCGATATCGCCGCACATCACCGCTTCGCGCCTGCGACCGAGCGCCTTCTTCACGGCATAGAACGCACCGCGATGAGGGCATCCTGCGCACAGGACCGCGGGGCGCTCGGGTATCGGGTCGCTGAATTCGACTGTGCGCTCGGCGGCAGCGGGAAGATCGAGATCGAAGAATTCCTGGATCTGTCCGCGGATCGCGTCGACCGTGTTTTCGCCGCGCGTAGTGGTAGCGCCCGTGAGCTTACCCTGTACCTCGAATCCCGCATGCAGCTTGCCACAGAGCTTGAGCATCTCGTCTTCGATCACATGATCGAGCTCTTCGAACACGATGATGCGATCGAGGCCTTCAGCGAACGCTGCAACAGCTGCCTCAGGGAACGGATAGGGAGTGCCCACCTGCATGAGACGATAGCTCGGCGAAAGCGCGCCGGTTGCTTCTACCGCATCTTCAATCTGGGCGAGCGCTTCTTCGGCGTAAGAGTACGATACGCCACCTGCAATGATGCCGATCTTCGCGCCTTCATCAGTGCCGGCAACTTCTCGCCACGGATTAAACGGAGAAGTGCTGAATTCGGCTGCGATCTTCGGCAAACGCTCGTTGATCTCACCGTGACCGCGATACGAACGCCCAGGGAAGATGACCCATTTGCTGGGGTCATGTTCGAAGCCTTCTGGTTCGCGCGCATGGGTCTCATCAGCCACTTCCACGAAGGTTGATGCGTGACAGATACGCGTGGAAGGACGGAAGATCACCGGCGTATGATATTTTTCAGAGAGATCGTAGGCAGCTGCGATCATCGCACAGCCTTGTTCAGGCGTTGCTGGATCGAATACGGGAACCTTCGCAAAGGAGGCAAATCGACGTGTATCCTGTTCAGTTTGCGAAGAGATCGGGCCTGGGTCGTCGGCAACGAGCAACACCGTGCCACCCTCAACGCCAATATAGTTGAGCGACATGAGCGGATCGCTTGCCACATTGAGTCCAACCTGTTTGGCAGTGAAGAGCGTACGTGCTCCACACAGCGCAGCCCCTGCCAACATTTCAAGAGCGGCTTTTTCATTGGTAGACCACTCGACATACACGGCATGGGCCGATCCTGCATCGCGTAACTTCGCGACGGTTTCAATAACCTCGGATGACGGCGTACCTGGGTACCCTGCGCATACGCGCACGCCAGCTTCAAGGGCAGCGTGGGCAAATGCTTGATTACCCATCAAAAAAGATTTGGTCACAACTACCTCGTTTTCTTGTCACTTGATTTATGCAAAGGAACGTACTGTCAAAAGGCTGCCTAGCGCACCAAACGTTTCGCGTTAGGCGTTTGCCATCTCTGCTTTGAGGTCGATGATCTTCTGACGCGCGCCTTCGCAGCCCGTACCCATCATCTGAACAGCCAGGATAGCCGCATTCTTCGCGCCATTGATCGCCACGCACGCAATGGGCACACCACTTGGCATCTGCACCATGGAGAGCAGCGAGTCCAATCCGCCCAGATCGCTCGTCTTCATGGGGACCGCGATAACTGGTGCAGGGGTGTATGCTGCAACGACACCACCGAGATGTGCTGCTTTACCTGCTGCTGCGATGATCACGCGAATGCCGCGATCGATGGCGGTCGAGGCCCATTCATGCACTTCGGCAGGTTTACGATGAGCGCTCGCGATCTTCACCTCATAAGGCACGCCAAATTCATCGAGCTGTTTCATGCAGGCATCCATAACGGGCATATCTGATTCGGAGCCCATGATGATACCGATAACGGGTTGTGTTGCACTACAGGTCATAGAACGATCCTATCCTCGATTCAAAACATCTTTAAAGTTTATCATTCTCGTCTGCGGATATAAGCCAAGTACACGGTGGCGCAACAAACTCCCCACTGGATGGGTCGATATAAAAGAAACGGCCGAAACATCTCGACCGTTTCTCGGAGAACCGAAGAGGATGAATAGTTGCTCTTGACCAGATACTGTGCTCTTTGCCTTAGACCTCTGAGCCATCCACTTCGACAAGGAGTGGAATCGATTGTTGGGCGCCGATGCGGGTGGTTGCCAGCGCGGAAGCCTCTGTGGCAAGTGCGAGCGTTTCGTCGAGACACGCGCCACGCGCATACCCTGCAACAAGAGCACCGATATAGGTATCCCCTGCACACGTAGTATCGATCGCATTCACGCAAGGAGCGATCATTTCGTAGTCTTTGCCACGAACGCGCACGATCGAGCCGCGCGCTCCCAGCGTGATAGCTACTGCACCCACCCCGCGAGCGCACAGTATATCCATAGCATTTACGAGATCGTCGTGAGTGATGGGATAGATACCGGTAAGGATCTCGCATTCGCTCTCGTTGACCACCACCAGATCGATATGTTCATACACCCATTCTGGCAAGGCGCGCGCAGGAGCAGGATTCAAGACAGTGTACATCCCGTATTCGTGCGCGGATCGAATAGCATCCATCGTCGTATCGAAATCGCACTCGAGCTGGCACAGGAATACATCGTTTGGCTGGGCTTCTTCCTTGAGCACCTGTTCAACATAGGTTAGATCGCCTGAAAGGTTGGCGCCGGGATCGATGGTGATGAAGTTGTCTCCCGCAACACGCGTGATAACAGCAACGCCCGTTGGGTGAGCATCCACGCGCTCGATAAGATCGCAGCGCACCCCTTGTTCGACGAGCGTCGCGATCATCTGGTCGCCGAAAGGATCGAGACCCACCGCGCCTAGCATCACTACGTCCGCTCCCAGCTTCGCGGCCGCAACGGCTTGATTCGCCCCCTTGCCACCAGGGTTTATGATGAAACGGCGCCCCATGATGGTTTCACCAAGTTGAGGCATATGGTCACTTTCGATAGAAAGGTCCATATTCAAGCTGCCGAATACGATCACCTTGCTCATGGAATCACACCACCTAGCTGTTGTCGGCATCGGAAGGTTTCGGGATGAAGAGCGAAACGAGCAATGCCGCACCGAGCAACACTGCTGCGGCGATCATTGCTGCAGAATAGCCGATCTGTGCCCCGTTCATTGCAAAAGCATCCATGACCGCATAGAGGACAGCGAACGAAAGGCCGGCGCCCAAGTTGAAAGCACCTGCATTCATGCCTGGAAGATAACCAGGATTATCTTCGGGAGAGAGAACGATTCCCAATCCGTTCAGCATGATGTTCGCCGTACCAGCATACGCGATACCCAAGACCACCGAGATGATGACGAGCGAAGGAATGCTCGCATTGTTCGAAAGGAATATGCCGAAGAGCACGCCAGCGATGCTCACGATGAGGCCTGCACGCAGCACGCTGCGATATCCGAACTTGCTCGCGAGCACGCCAGCAACCGGGCCGAAGCACAGACCGAGCAGCGCATAGGGCGTGAGCGTTGCGAACGAAACCATGTCGGGTTTCATATCAACGCCCATAACAGGATCTTGCGCGATCGCCGGCACTACACCATTCATGATGGCGAACACGCCGGTCATGGTGAGGAGCGTAGTGAGCAATAAACCCCAGGTCCTGCGTTGTTTGAGGTAGTGGGTGGTTACCATCGGATCCTTCTTGCGCGATTCGATGTTCCAAAATATCACGAAGAACACGATCGCAATAACAACGAGAATGGCAACCAATCCCCAGTTCGCTGCTGCAAGAGCACCAACTTCATCGATCGCAAGATAGATTGCCAAGAATGCGATGCCGAGCGTGACCACGCCAGCCCAGTCCATCTTAGGCGTTTCTTCGGCGGTGCTCTCCTGCGTGAGCGCGAACACGAGAACGACCGCAAGAGCCGCAACCGCGGCCATCACGACGAACACCGAACGGAAGCCGAAGTTGCCAGCAAGCCAGCCACCTAGAATCGCATCGACGCCCGCGATGCCGCCATTCACTGACGTGAGGATCGCCATCAGGCGGGCATACCGTGCGTCTTCGGTCACGCGCTGGTGGAGCATGATCAGGCACAACGGTACTACCGGACCAGCAACGCCCTGCAGAACACGACCGATCATGAGCACTTCAACATTCGGCGCGAGCGCACTGATCACGCATCCGATGCCCGTGACCAAGAGCATGCCGCACAGCACTTTGCGGCGGCCTTTCAGGTCAGCAAGACGCGGAAGGAACAGCGAAAAGAGTGCTGCTGCCGTGAAGAACACCGTTTGCGTGTTGCCGATCTCGACCGCTGTAGTGGAAAGCTCGTTCTGCATAGCAACGAGCGCTGGAGAGAGCATCGAAGCATTGAGCTGGAATGCGAAGATAGCCACCAGCAACGCTGCCATTACCGCGACAATGGATTTGCCGCCTTCATCAAGAAGAGGTTTTTTCGCTTCATTCATGTTCTTATCCAATGTTCTCGATTGCTTGTATTACCAAATTCCAGAACTTATCGAAGTCCAGCTTCGTCGCAACTTGCGTATGGCACTCTTCTTCGGAAGGTTCTGGTCCACGAAGGTCTGCTACGGTCATACCGAGCGTAAGTTCTCCGTGAAGTTCCACGTCAAGAGGGCATCGTCTGGTTTGCACCACGGAAGGATCGATAAGATATGCCACGGTGCACGGATCATGCACGGGCGGATCCACGAAATCTTGATTGTCCTGATAGGTCTTGCGGAAGAAATCCATGAGTCCGCTGACGATAACAGCAAGCGGCGTACCGATCTCTTCGATGCGGCGCTGCACTTCAGGGGTGCAAAGTGCCTGATGCGTAAGATCGAGCCCGACCATGGTCAGTTTCCAGGGAGCATTGAACACGATATGGGCTGCTTCGGGATCGACGATGATGTTGAATTCAGCCACCGCGCTCCAATTCCCCTCATGAAAACCGCCGCCCATCAGCACCACTTCGCTCACGCGTTCTGCAATACGTGGTTCCATGCGCAACGCCAGGGCAATGTTAGTCAGCGGCCCGGTGGGGACCAATGTGATCGTGCCTGGTTCCGACTCCATGATGGTCTTCACGATGAAATTCACGGCATGCATGTCTTCGAGCGGACGAGTAGGCACGGGCAATTCGACGCCGTCCAACCCTGTTTCGCCATGGATCGATTCTGCCACTTCCTGTTCGCGCACGAGCGGACGATCGGAACCTGCATATACGGGAATATCATGAGCGTGCGCTGCTTCGAGCATTGCGCGCGCATTGTAAGTGACCTTTTCGAGGCTTTGATTCCCCCCGACCGTGGTGATTCCCACGATCTCGATCTCTGGATTTCCTAGAGCTAAAAGGATCGCGACCGCATCATCGTGACCTGGGTCGCAATCGAGAATGATCTTCTTTGCCATGTTCGCCCCTCTCATTTCGAACAGCAAAAATAGCACGTAGCGCCTTGTACGTGCCCAAATTCGAATGCTGGCTCACGAGCCTAACAACGGAATACTATTTTACCTGTTCACTTCTGAAAATCTTAAAGAAATGAAAGAAGAGATACGGCTCTGTAAGAAAAGCATGTTCTTTCATTGGATCAACAGGGAAGGCTTGTATATGAAGCCTTCCGATGAATGCATGCGCAAGATTTCTGATGCATTTTCGCACGAGTCTTACCCAACTCAAAACGCCCTCTATAGAAGAGGGCGTTTGATGTCTAACTTAAAGCTCCAAGCTTTTCGGTTGCGCTATAACCCCAGCGCTTTCTTGAGCGAAGAAACACGACGGCGAGAAACCGGGATCTTCTCTTCAACACCATCGAGCGTGAGCAACAGCGTGCCGCCTGATTGTGGCTCGACCTCTTTCACGAGCGAAAGGTTAACGAGGTAGCCGCGATGGACGCGGAAGAAGCCATGGCCATCGAGCGTTTTTTCAAGTTGCGCCAAGCTGACCGTTGAGAAGTAGCGATCGGTGTCGGTCTGCAGATAGGCATAATCGTCACGCGCCATGACAAAGCGGATCTGATCGATGTTGATAAGGATCTTCTTGCCGCCCTTTTCGACAGGAATACGCTCGGCTTTTTGGGCACGCGCATGCAGAACAACATGTTCGCGCACGCGTGCAAGCGCATGAGCTAAACGCTCGGTTTCAACGGGCTTGACCAGATAGTCGACAGCATTGACCTTGAATGCATCAAGTGCGAACTCGCTGTAGGCAGTAACGAACACGACAGCGGGTGGGAACTTCAGATGCTGAAGCGCTTCGGCCAATTGAAGACCCGTGGCTTCAGGCATGTTGATGTCGAGAAACATGACATCACAAGGATACTCTTTGAGCTTCTCGATAGCCTCACGGACACTTGCTGCTTCAGATACAACCTCAGCTTGATTGAGCTCTCCGAGAAGAAAACGCAGTTCGGAGCGTGCTGGCGCTTCGTCGTCTACAATAATCGCCTTTAGCAACACGACCTCCTCTGTTGAAAACCTATAGAAAATCGTACCAATTATAGACTATTCTGAATGATTCTGCAGCGGTGATTAACAAAGCCCATCCAAAACAAACATTTGTCCCTATTGCCAGGAAATAATGATATGAACAGCCCTGATGAATGATACCTTCACCAGTGAAGTGCGCGTCGAATTGGAAGGGTGCTAAAAGAACCTACGAGGGTTGATTCTCAGCGCAACCCTTTAGATACAACGTTACGCGCGTACCTTTGCCAAGTTCGCTCGCATACTTCATGAAGGACTCTTCGCCAAAATACCCCAGGATACGGTCGTTCACATTCTTCACTGCAATGCCGAGCCCTGTTTGAGAGCTGGGGTCCATGATATTCTCGAGTGCTTCTTCGGTCATGCCAAGTCCGTTATCCGCAACATACAAGTACACATCTGCTGCTTGGATCTCGCCACTGATCGAAATGATCAACTGGCCCTCAGCGGGGAACGCGTGCTTGATAGAATTCTCCACTAAAGGCTGAATCATAAAGGCTGGCACCATGAGTGCCTTGACCTCGTCGCTAATATCCACATCCACGCGCAAGCGGTCTTCACCGAAGCGCGCCTGTTCCAACGAAAGATAACGCACGGTCTGCTCGACTTCTCGCGCAAGCGGAATAAGATCGGAAGCATTTTCGAGCGCGCCACGATAGAAGGTCGCGAATTCGCGCAGAAGAATGCGCGCCTTATCGGGATCTGTGCGGGTGAGCGAAGCCATGGTGTTGATGGTGTTGAACAAAAAATGAGGGTTGATCTGGCTTTGAAGCGCTTTAAGCTCCATGCTCGTGGCGAGCTTCTTCTGCTCTTCGAGCTCCATCGCCGCGATCTGGGTGGCGATGAGTTGTGCAAAACCTTCAGCGATCGAAACTTGTGTTTCGGTGATGCGCGAAGCCGATGGATAGTAGAACTTCAACGTGCCCACGATGCTTTTGCCGATCTTCAGCGGCACGATGATGGCCGCTTTGATGCCACGCGTTTTGGTAGGAAGCCCTACTTCTTCGGGCGAATTGAGCACGCGCGTTTTACCGTCTTTGAGTGATTCGCGGGTGGCCTCCGTGCGGAGCGGACTGATTCCATGGGGCAGACTATCCTCTCCCGCCCCACAATAACCAAGGATATTCTCGGTATCCGTGATCGCCACAGCTGAAGCCGAAGAGGAGCGATGCAATATCTCGCAAGCATGTTGAGCGCTGGTGGAATTGAAGCCTCCCTGCATCCCTTCGAGCAAGTTGGAAGCAAGGCCGAGCACCGATAACGACTGGCGCGCGCGAATCTTGTCGGGATCGAGCATGAGCGTAAGCGTGATGAGCAAGAAGATGGTGAACACCAACCCCGAGATTCCTATGAGCACATAGTTCTTTTCGCCGAACATGGCCCAACCAAGCACGCATCCAGAAATGAGCACCAGGCATAAACCGAGTATCTCGAGAAACACGTAAAGATTATGACGAGGGAAATTCATAGTTCGACCTTCATGCACCGAAAACGTTCAGTTCGTTGATAACTAGAATGATAGCGGCAAACAGCAGGAAAAACCCGAATAAAAACCGCATTTTCCGCTCGGGAATATAACGGATGAGCGATGCTCCAATGAGCGCGCCCGGAATCGAACCGATCGCCATCGCGATACCAGCAACGAAATCGACATTCCCATGCAAGGTTTGCGTGATAACGCCAGGAATCGCAAGGATCACCACCGCGATCAAGCTTGTACCTGAAGCCTTCTTCATCGTGATGCCCAACAGCGAAATGAAGAGCGGAACCATGAGGAAACCGCCGCCCACGCCCACATACCCCGAGGCGAATCCCGCAACAAGTCCGATCGCAGCACCAGTAAGGAGGCGCTTGGTCGTCATAGGTGCTTCGAGAGTATTCACGCTCTTTTGAACTTCATGGGCGATCGCCGTCTCGGTTGTTCTTGCTGGTGCGGCTTGGGTTTCTCTTACGTGAGCACCCTGAACTTGCCCTGTTCGTTCACCAGAATCTTGCCGACCATCAGGCATCTCTTCTGCTTCGTCGGCAAACTCCATGCGAAACCGCTGAAGCGTCGCGCGCATCGAAAGGTCCGAATCGGTGCGTTTGGGCATCTTGATCGCCTTGCGGAACATCGTGATAGCCGAATAGGCGATGATGATCGCGGCACAAGCCATGATGGCGATATCGGGTGAATTCGTTGCGGCCAACACACCAAGCGGTGAAGTACACGCACCGGCAACACCAGCGATCAGGCCGATCTTTGCGATGCACGTTTTATTCTTCAGGTGAGTGATGCAACCCGCAATAGAGGTAGGTACGATCGTGAAGAGCGAGGTTGCGGTAGAGACGATGGCAGAAAGCCCGAACCCCAAACGGAAGAGCGGGATCATGAGCGTTCCGCCGCCAATACCCAAAAGGCCCGAGAAGATTCCTACGATCAGCCCCGCTACGATCGAAAAAGCAAACTGTTCTATCACGCTGGGCGCCTACTCACCATCAGCAAGGTTGAGGTGGATCTCCCCTGTTTTACCCGCGTCGAAACTCGGCTTAGGGATCGAGACTTCGATCTCGCCACCAGCTTCACGCACGAGCGCCGCTTCGATTAGTGCCTGCTGAAGCACTTTATCGTTTTCGGTTTGCGCCATGATCTGCATCCAGATGCGTTGGAACTCGAAATAGCGGTCGCAATACTTTTGGGCATATTCGATCGCTTCGTTGGTGGCAACGTGCGCTGCCTTGCGATAGGCTGCGCGATCAGGACGTGCCAAAGAACGCAGAAGTGCCGTCTTCTTGATGCGCTTCTCCAGACCACGTTCGAGGAAGGGACCTGGATAAGGCTCAAGCGACGAAGGTTTGATCTGCAAGAGGTCGATCTGCGACTGACTGAATTCGATCTTGTAGTATTCGTAGATCCAACGGAAGATATCTTTGCGGAATCGGTGTCCTTCGTGTCGTTCTTGCGGAGGAAGATGTACCAGATACCACTGATTGTCGAACCATACATCTGAACCATACATACGCAAGTTAATAAGGTAATCAAGATCTTCGCCGCGCGGGATCCATGGATCGAACGGCACGCGCATATACGCTTGCTTATGGAGGGACAAACAACCACCACACACATGATTCGAGCGCGAGAGACGCGGGCCCGACATGGCTTTGGTGATCCAGTTATTGAATGCTGAACCCTGCTGCCAATAGTGGTTGTACCACTTGTTCTGACTCATGGATAAGAAGCTGCCTTTGGCATTCAGGTAGTAGCCCGACTTCGCGAGAATAGGAATCTCGCGGCGGGTAAGTTTTCCCAACCCATACATGGCTTTTATCAAGAACTCGGGATTTTCCACCACTTCATCGTCATCAAGGAAAACAACGGAATCGAAACCGAGGATGTTCGAGATGACCAACCCAAGGTTGCGTACTGCCGAATATCCGTGAACACCGATCTTGTCGGCAGTGTCACCAAAGCCCAGCTGCTCAAGTCGCTGCTGAACGATGGCGGCTTCACTTTCGCTGATGACGAGCGTGTGCATTTGGGGGAAGCGGTCGACGATTCCCTTCACCTTCTCAACTGCTTCGTTATGCGAAACAGTGATGATGATCTGGCCGAGGCCCTGTACTTTCTGCAGCGACTCCAAGCAACGCTCGAGCGTGCCGGGCGCATCAAGCGGAGTGGGATGATCGTAAATGCTCTCGGCAAGAGATTTATCACGATCGGCCGCAGCCTGATGAAACGTTGGGATGATGATCGCTGGGTTCATGAAGCTCCCCTTCAAATGTAGCGCCTCTATTGTAGCGCATGTAGCGATTTGCCGTACGAATCAAGTGCGCGCGATGCGTATGCAAGATGCCCGAAATGGATCGAGATGACGATCATTTCACACTGCGATGGCGTGGATGACCGCGACGCTCGCGGATACGTGCGGCTTCAATGCGCTTTACGGCTACTTCGTCGTTCTCCTGTTTCAGGCGCAAATAGGAATCGAGGCGCATTTGCGAGAGCGAACCTTCTTCAACAGCCTCTCGTACCGCACATCCTTGTTCTTTCGTGTGCGAACAATCGCGAAACTTGCATTGCTGCGCAAGTGTTTCTATCTCACTGAAAGCTGCTTTTATGCCCGCTTCCGCATCCCACAAGCCCAAGCCACGGACCCCAGGCATGTCGACCACGAAGCCTCCTTTGGGAAGTGCGATGATTTCACGTGAAACAGTAGTGTGTCTACCTTTGCCATCCGACTCTCGTACAGGAGTAGTGGCTTGAATGTCTTGCCCCACTAACAAGTTCACCAAACTCGATTTGCCAACACCACTTCGCCCGATCAAGACCGCCGTCTTGTTGCCCTCTGCGATAAAACTCCCTACTTGCTCGATGGAAGCAGGATCGTCCTGGCTCACCACGAACACCGCATCATGCCCCACGAGGCTTCGCACCTTGTCGATCGTTTCGCGAACTTCAGTGCCTTCGCCAACCAGATCCGCCTTGGTCAACACGACAGCCACCGCCGCGCCCGTTTCATGAGCCAACACTAATTCTCGTTCAAGTCGCTTGAAGTTCACCTCTTCGGCTGGTTGCGCGATGAGCACCAGATCGAAATTGGATGCGAGCGTTTGCGGCAGTGCTCGTTCGGTCGGGTCTTTACGCACGAACTTCGTTGTGCGCGGATAGATCGCCTCGATGATTCCCTTTTCGTGTCCTTCGGGAAGATGAACTTCAACGCGATCTCCGATCACAGCGCGATCGGACTTGCGCTTCACTAAACTGGTAGCATGCTCGCAACGAATCGTTCGTCCATCAGAAAGCGAGACGAGAGGATAGCCGCGATCGAGTTTGACCACTGCCCCTTCGTACCTATCACGTCCGTTTGGCTGCATGCAGATTATTTTCTCCGTTCGCGCAGGAAAGAGTAGGTGAATAGACTCAGCACACCAAGCCCAACCGCCAAACAGGAGGTCCATAACACGGCATCATTGACCGGATGCTGGCGCGGTGATCCTTGCTTAGCTACGGTCACTTCTTTTGCATGGATATCAGAAAGGCCTTGGTGTTCGGGGCAGCTTAAGTAGAAGGTGCCTCGCACTTGGAGAATCGTACCGTCGGTGTTGTAGTTGCCATAATTCTCGATGAGCTTTGCTTGCTCGTTGGTCATGAGAACCGAGACGAGCGAATAATCATCGGCTTTCGTACTCTGCAGCGTGATCCAACACAGATCAGGATCGAGCTCGTCGTTGATATGGTCGCCTACCACTTCACCCGTTACTTGCACGGTTTGGGTGTCATGGAAAGATTCGGCACCAGCAAGATCGGCGATATCGGTGTTGTAGAGAAACGAGCTGTCGGGCATTTGATTGACGTTGACGACATTGCCGTTCGTGTCGACTGATTGCGTGGCAGGTTCCTCTTCGTCAGCCCACGCCGGACAAGCGATCCCGAACGATAGCACTAAACAACACATGAGCGTTACCAACAAAAGGATGGGCTGCTTCACGCCGAAGACCTGAGCGAGCCTTTGTTGCCCACAGTGTGCAACAGCACGGTCCTTCACTGGCGTGGGCGAGGTCATTTCCCTCTTTTCGTTTTGTGTGCTGCGCCGTATCACGTGATTCACCTATCGGTCCCGTCTCGGCTTGCGAACAGGCAAGAGCGAAGCAACGATCTTGACAACGAGCGCAATGAGCGTGATGAATTCAAGACGGCCAGCCCACATCTCCAGGATGTAGATGAGCTCGAGTGTTTTCGGCATGCCTTGCGTGGTGATACCGAACGATAAACCGCCATTAGAAGCCATTGCCACGCTTTCTGCGATCGATGCGGTCGCGTCGTAACCGTGCGCGATGCCAACGAGCGCACCCACAACATAGGTGACCACGAAAAGCGTTGATACCGTCATCGCCGCACGCGCGATCTCGTTATTGAGCACTTGCTTACCAATGTGATGATAGACCACTGATACGCGGGCGGAATCAGGCGAAGTGGCTTCTTTGATCGAAGAGACGATCGACTTCACCGTAAGACCGATGCGTGAGAGTTTCATACCACCAGCAGTGCTTCCACTCGAACCGCCAACCGCCATAAGGATCGCCAAGATCAAGATCGCACCTGAAGAGAACACGGTCAGAACCTGGTTGGTCGTCACGACCGAAAAGCCCGTCGTACTTGATGCAGAAATGAGCATGAATACACCGCGGCGGAGCATCGTAAGAAGATCGGAAAAGAGTGGCGTGGTAGAGAGGGTCGCGATGAAGATGATACACATAAACACGAGCCAGAAAAATCCGGTTCGAATCTCGAAATCCTTGAAGAAAAGATCGGTCTTTCCGCGCAGTACCGCAACGAATAGCCCGAAATTGATCATGCCGAGCAACATCAAAAGCATACAGGCGATCTCAAGGAAATAGGAATGGTAGTACATGATGGACTGGCTGGTAGGCGTGAAGCCCGCAGTCATGAAGCCCGAAATGGAAATCCATAGTCCATGAAGGAGCGCGCGTACGGGCTCCATACCTGCAACGAAGCAAAATAGCATGAGCAAGACTGTCGCTGCACCGATCACTGCCAGCGAGATCTTACTGATAAGGCGTGTGGTGGTGATGACATTGGGGACCACATGCTCACTACGACCTTCCGAGGAATATAGCCCCGACGTTGATGAAGAGAGCAGACCAAGCGAAAGCGCGATAACGATAAGACCCATACCACCAAGGAAGTGCATGATAAAACGCCACATGTTATCCGCGTAGGAAAGATGCTCAAGATCCATGATCAGAGCCGCGCCTGTGGTAGTGAGTCCAGAAACGCTATCGAAGAGGGCATCGAGGTAGCTTGCGAAGTGACCCGACATAGCCAACGGAACCGACGCAATGAATGCAAGGAACATCCAAGCAAAACCAGTCAACGCCATCGCCTGTTGGCGGGTAAGACGGCCAGGATCGACTTTGGCCATACGCAGCAACGAGCCGATGGTAAGGGAGATGCCCGCAGCAAGGAAATAACGGGTTGCCGGTTCCCACTCCTGAAACACCAATGCGGTGATGAGCGGAATGAGCAATGCAACCGTGAACAACGAAGTAAGCGTTCCCAAATAATGAGCGATAATGCGAATGTCTTCGAAGGTAAATCGGGTCCACATCTTGGTGTCCGCCTTTAAGCCAGCATCGACGAAAACGCGCGCACGATAATGGTGATGAGATACAGAACAACAATGAACCCGACAACACTTGCAACAACAGCACCGATGCTGCAAATCTGTTCTTCGAGGTGTTCTTTTAGGTTGACCTGTTTTCTCATGCATTCATTCTAGTACATTTGCTGCTTTGCGCCGCTACGATGTTCGCACGTGCACACGGTAGCTTATCGAAGGGCAGCAAGGCTCATCATAGAGAAACGAAACGCAAGTTCTGCACGGGGAAAGTTGTCCTTGAAACGCGCAACGATGCGTTCGTAGACCATGCATGCGTTTTCGGCACTTGCCCCTGGCAACAATACCAAGAATTGATTCGATCCCACTTTGGTAAACGGATCGCTCGCACGAAGCGTTGCGGAGAGCACCTGCGCGACCCGTTTGGCGTTGATGATGCGACGTGCCGTTTTAGTCGAAGGATTGCTGAATGAGATCGCGATGATGTGCGAGTCTTCCCCGCTGCGCTCCATCTCCCGAAGCCGCAAAAGAGCGATCTCGCGAAAAACAGCGTTACTGCACGCGAATGCGCCTTCGTCATCATTGCTTTCAAAAAGGAATGCACGGATGCCTTGTTCGTTCATGCTTTGCCCATAGAGTTCTTGGAGGGCGATCTCTCGTTGGGTCTCAAGTTCAGTGCTTGGCTGAATGTCATAGGTTTGGGCAAGATAGTTTGCGATCGTTTGATACTGCTCGAGCGCTGCGGTCGGATTGGCATCAGCAAGATAGGCTTGCATGAGCAATAGGCTGAATTCTTCCGCAGCAGGATCAAGGGTACACACCTGAAGGCAAAGGGCTTGTGCTTCTTTCAATCGCCCTGCACCCATAAGGGCAACGATAGTCGTCTTACAGAGCCGCTTGTAAAGAGTACGATAATAAACTGCTAGATTCGCACACCAAGTGATATCGGCGGCATCGTCTAGAAAATCGCCCGTGTAAAGCTTACATGTTTCAAGAGCGAGATCGATCCCTTCAGCATCTTCAGCAGAAAGAAAGTCTCCAATGTAGCGCGCGTTGGTCTCAAAGACTTCTATATCGAGGATGGTCTGACGTCCTGGAGCCCAATAGTAAAGCCCGTCGGTATGCTTGATCAGATCACGCGCATCTTCAAAACTAGCTTCGCTAAAAAGTGTGCGCGCACGTGAAACGTTGTTTTGCAAAGTAGATGCAGGATTATTGCTTGTAACTTCTGGCCATAAAAGATCGATAAGCTCCTGAGGCGAAACACCATGATCGCGATTGACAATGAGATAGGCCACAAGAAGCCAAAGCCGGTGGGCTCGTCCTGAAAGACTCGCCGTGATCTCTGCCACCGGTTCGGCCGAAGTGAACGTGTCGATGCGAGCAAGAGTGTTTTCAGCGCTGGGCGCATTGCCTGATGCTGTCGCTGTATCGCACATCGCTTTCGCTGGAATTTGAGAGATCGAGAACGAGCCGAACATTTTGATGCAAAGCACATCATTGATCTTTCGTTTTTTCGGATGTGCGGCCATCGTATCTCTCTTACAGCATAGGTATCAGGTGACCATCATTTTAATACTTTCAGAAGAGCACCTTTGCTCGTTTCGATCACTTTGTTTTTGAAACTCCAAAATACTTCGCCGTCTTTCATAGGAAGGCTCTCTATTGTTGACCGACCCTTCGCTCTTATTGGAGCGCTCTCTGTTTTGAACGTCTTGCGACTCTTCTTAGATAATCCCTCAGTTGCTGAACGCCGCTCGGCTCTTTCGAGATCTTGTCTCACAGGATTTTCGACACAGGATGCGTGACACAGTTTTTGAAAGTCGATGTTTCAAAAGCGCACATGCGTTGTGCAACAGCGCAGAGACAAGAACGATCTGCATTCGATCACTGTCCCCCGTCAATGGTTCTCCCCTTGAATCTGTTCCACGCAGATTTGCTCGAGGTAAGACTCTGCAAGAGCAAAACGCGCGGCAGCATATCTGCATCGCCGTTTCCCAAAACGGTCGAATAATCTTCCGGAGTTTCAACACCGAAAGATCATGATAGCTAGCATCCTATTCTGAAAGTGAAGTGCTTTGATAGCACCCTCTGATTTTGGTGCTAGCTTCTTTTCCCGAAGTTATTAACAGAACGGTTTGCAAGAGAAGGAGCGGAGCTCTTGCAGAATGATGCTCCTTTGCTCAAGAGAGCTCTGCGTTAGCTTTTGTCCTTGAAATACTGTCTTGTGTTCGCATTCTTACCGTGTGCCGCCTGTATGCGTATGCTTTGATTTAGAGCTTTCCTCGTACCACATGACCTACTCTATCCTTTTCCCTCTGCAGGCTCTTATTGTGTTCTCTTCTTCATGGCTCGCTGCATTGGTTCACACGATCACACACTGCTTTTTCATGAGTGAACACGCTGTGATACAAGTGTGTTCTACCTGTTTAGATGCATAATATCCAGAATGAAGCCACTTTCTGCCCTTTTTGGTGCCACCCACTCCTGCAAGCTATTGATCCACACGAGATAAAAGCAGCGAAAGCTGAGCGCAGCTTGCGCAGGCTACGTAACAGCCTCTTTAGCACGTTCACAAAACGAAATAGAACGTGATTCTTTGATGGCTATGCCAACCTTGATCCATG
Organism: uncultured Eggerthella sp.; assembly: GCA_902464295.1. Lineage (GTDB taxonomy): Bacteria > Actinomycetota > Coriobacteriia > Coriobacteriales > Eggerthellaceae > Anaerotardibacter. The sequence goes on along the minus strand of CABQIW010000003.1, from coordinate 17,787 downwards.
CGTGCAAGTCGATGTCCCTAGGAATCAAAAAGGCTCCCAAAAGGGAGCCTGCATCAACTGGCGGAAGGGGAGGGATTTGAACCCTCGTTACCTCGATTAGAGGCAAAACGGTTTTCGAGACCGCCGCATTCAGCCGCTCTGCCACCCTTCCAAGTTCCGCTTTTCGCAACCAAGTGCGTCACGGAGTTTGTCAAAAGAAAACGCTCTCGCGAGCGCTTCTGGTAAAGACTTCGGTGCTCGATTCGGGCTAACCCACTCTCGAGCTACCGCGTCTTAGCAACACGCCAGAAGGCGTGGGATTCACTGGCGGAGAGATGGGGATTCGAACCCCAGATACGCTTTTGGCGTATACACGATTTCCAATCGTGCTCCTTAAGCCAGACTCGGACATCTCTCCAGCTTCTCCGTGCAAAACAAGTTTTGCACGTGCGATGATAGATTATATACCAGTTTAATATTCGCTCACAAGGGAAAAATAGCCATCTTGCTCAATAATCCGCAAAGGCACATTGAACAACTCCGACATACGCGCACTCGTAAGAAGCTCTTCCTTTCGGCCATCATCGAAGAGCTTACCTTCTTTGATCATGACAACACGTTCGATCTCGGGGATGATGTCTTCGGGATAATGCGTCACCAAGATGATCGACTTTCCTCGCTCGACCAAATCGCGCATCGATTTTCGTACATAGTACATGCCTTCTGGATCGAGACCAGTTGTCGGCTCGTCGAAGACGAGAACTTCTGGATCATGGATGAGCGCACGGGCTAAAAGAATGCGGCGCGCTTGACCGGTCGAAAGCGTCTTGATGTCCCGTTCAGCAAGACTGGCCACACCGAGCATTTCCAATATCTCCATCACACGCTGTTGCGATTCAGAAGTCACACGATACATCTGAGGAACACCAAGCGTGCCGAAAAGACCACCAGCAACAATGTCTTTCGCAGGAAGATGAACCGTTATCTGATCCTGCATCGTCGAAGAAACTACACCGAGAACCCTCTTCGTTTCTTGAAGCGTAGTACGTTCATTCCCGCGAAAAAGCACTGGGGGGATTTCTCGATAAAGTGGGAAATCTTCGCGCGTGATAAGGCGAATGAACGTGGACTTTCCCGCACCGTTAGGACCGAGCAATGCAATGTTCTCTCCTGAATGCAATACAAAGGAATCAACCTCTAAGATATTCTTTCCCTCTCGACGCACGACTGCATCGTTAAGTTGAATAAGTGGTGTTTCGTGCATTGCATCAGCCATGATCGCATTCCTCCTTTTCCTCACGATTGCTCTTCATGATAAGCCTACTTTGCCAAAACAAAAGAGCGGAGACTGTGCCTCCGCTCTTACTTATAGTTTTTGATCAGTATCAATTGCTTTGGCTACTCGTTCTTGTTTCCGCCCTCGATAGCGCTCAAGTTAGAGCCTTCTTCACCAGGTTTATCAGAGCCCTCCTGGTTGCCAGGATTATTATCGCCCGAATCACCTTCGGAATTGCCACCATCGGAATTTTCGTCGGAGTTGTTGCCTTCATATTTGCTCAAGTCAACATTGTAGGGAACGTTGGCGGGCATTTCGTTAATGACAACCTCAGATTCTTCCTTATAGTGATTGAGCCACTCTTGGAAATCTTCAGCTTTCTTTTGTGATCCGTAAATCTTTCGCATGTAATCAACGATCTCTGAAGGATAAGCAGAAAGGGAAGTCGGATTACCTTCGATGTTAAGGACATCGGTACAGAGGATAACGTGAATACCATAATCGCTTGCAGTGAGTGTGATCTGACCCTCTTCAATACTGTCAAGAGCCTGATTATAGGCATCAACATAATTGTTGATCGTATTCCAGCCTACATCGCCGCCATTACGAGCAGAACCCGTATCGGTTGAGTATTGCTGAGCCGCTGTTGCAAAATCAATCTGACCAGAGGTGAGCATGCCAACCACCTCTTCAGCTTTTGCAGCATCGTCCGCAGCAAACAGGATGTGAGAAGAGCGCTTAGAACCATTGATCATATCTTTATATTGGTTCATGAATTCAAGCAATCCCGCATCATCGCTCGTGTCTACTTCGGTAATCACCTTGTCTTGAAGAGCGCGAGAAGTAAGACCGATTTTGATTGAATCACGGTACTGATCTTCCGTGACACCAGACTGAGCAAGTGCATCTTGCCAAGCCTTGTCGTTACTGTAATTTTTCTTCATCGCATCGACTTGTTCATCGATCTGCGATTGTTCGATCACCACTTCATTCTCATCGGCAGCCTGACGGATAAGCTCCTGCTGCACATAATAATCAACCACCTGGTTACGTACCGACGCAGGATCTTGTGAACTTTCTTTAAGCCAGTTAGCCCAAGCTTCTTCTTCAGTAAGGTTCGAGCTCGTGCGGAAGTCTTCAATATATTTAGTAACGGTATCTTCTTCGATAGGTGTTCCGTTAACTGTTGCAGCCGTTCCGCCAGTAAAACCGTATTTCGAATTACAGCCGGCAAGCACCAAACAACAGATGACGGCAAGAATAAAAGCTGAAACTTTTAAAAACGTTGCTTTGAGCGTCATAGCGTTCCTTTACTTTATATATGGTTATGCACAGTAAAATACCCTGCGCGAGTGCGCAAAACGATTGTTGCACATCTCGACTTTCTTGCGTTTGTCTGCACAAATGCTCCATTTTAAGAGCACTGTTTTCATATGCTCTTCATATATCGACACCTGGAAAGATGCCAATTTACTTATTCTTTTGCTCCTTCTTACGTTGCACCGAAGACAGCGTTCTTTTGCGCAGGCGAATATTTTGAGGAGTGATCTCAACTAATTCGTCATCTTCAATGTACTCAAGCGCTTCTTCGAGCGTGAATTCGATCGGAGGGGTAAGCTGGATCGCCTTATCAGCACCCGAAGAACGTTGATTGCCCAGCTGTTTAGCTTTTGCAACATTCACAACCATGTCGCCCTCTTTGGCAGACTCGCCGACGATCATACCCTCATAGCATTCCTCACCAGGGCCAACGAATAGGCTGCCACGCTGCTGGAGTGTATCGAGCGCATAGGCTACCGACTTTTCCGTTGCCATCGCGATCATCGAACCATTCTTGCGGCCGCCAAATTCACCGCGATATGCACCATACTCGCTGAAGTGATGGAACATCGTTGCTTCACCACGGGAAACGTTAAGCAAGCGCGTGCGCAGACCCATCGTTCCACGACTGGGTATCTTGAACACAAGATGCGTCTGGTCGCCGCGCTGGAACATATCGGTCATTTCGCCGCCTGCTGTACCGAACACCTCGATGCACTTACCCGCATATTCGCTTGGAACATCGACTGTCGCTTCCTCGATGGGCTCGAGCAGATTGCCTTGGTCGTCCTTCTTGATGATCACGCGCGGGCGTCCAACCTGGAATTCAAATCCTTCACGACGCATCGTTTCCATCAGGACGGACAGATGCAAAAGCCCACGACCAGCTACTTCTACACCAGATTTATCCTCGGTTTCACGGATACGCATAGAGATGTTGCTCTCCGCCTCTTTGAACAAACGCTCCTTCAGCTGTCGCGCGCCCACGATCTCACCCTCGCGGCCAACAAGCGGAGAAGTCGAGGCCTCAAACACGACCGCCATCGTAGGCTCTTCCACTTCGATCGGGTCGAGCTCGATCGGGTTTTCACGGCTGGTGACCATATCGCCGATGTCGGCATCTTCCACGCCAACCACTGCGATGATGTCGCCAGCAGAAACCTGTTGCTCTTCTTTTTTACCGAGGGCATCAAAGGTGAATACCTGCTTGATGATGGTGTTGTATCGAGTCCCATCATTCTTGATCACGAGCACCTGCTCGTTTTTCGACATCGTGCCCGAGAACAAGCGCCCCACTCCGATACGACCAACGAAGCTTGAATGGTCAATCGTGCAAAGCTGCAGCGCAACAGGACCTTCTGGATCGCAGTCGGGTGCGGGAACTTCCTTCAAGATGGTATCGAGCAGGGGGATCATGTTGTCGTTATCGTCATTCGGCTCATAACGCGCATAGCCATTCACTGCTGAAGCATAGATGATCGGGAAATCGAGCTGCTCATCGCTTGCCTCGAGCTCAACCATGAGGTCGAACACCTCGTCGACCACTTCTTCGGGGCGCGAACCGGGGCGGTCGATCTTGTTGATAACAAGCACGATGCGCAAACCCAGCTCAAGGGCATGACGCAGAACAAACCGTGTTTGGGGCATAGGACCTTCGAAGGCATCCACGATCAGAAGTGCGCCATCAGCCATATTGAGCACGCGCTCAACTTCGCCGCCGAAATCGGCGTGGCCCGGCGTGTCGATGACGTTGATCTTCACATCTTTATAGGAGATCGAGATATTCTTGGACAAGATGGTGATACCACGTTCGCGCTCTTGATCGTTCGAGTCGAGCACGCGCTCTTGGACGTCCTGATTTTCACGAAAGACGCCTGCAGTGTAGAGTAAGCGGTCGACGAGCGTGGTCTTGCCGTGGTCGACATGAGCGATGATCGCAACGTTACGGATGTTTTCCTGTCTCATAGTCTTAGGTAGCCTTCTCTTATCTTGATCGTATGGACGATGATGTTTGGTGCTAAGTTGACCGCGCAGCGTAGTCTTGCCAATGGCAAAATCTTGCACGTGATTCAGCTTCCTGCACAAGCCTCTCAATAATAGTACCGTGCTCTTTTGCGCATGAATGAAGGAAAGATTTGGGCTGTGAAAGGTTTGCTCAAGAAATTATTCGGCGAATTTTACGCTATGCTTTCCCTGTAATGTTTTCATGAGAAGGGGGAATCATGACGGTATACCAAGATCAATACCACATGGCCAATTTCACGTACGACGATTACGAGAAGATCGTCATCACGCAGAAAGGTCCTATCTATATTTGTGCATTCAACGATGCAGGCAACTTGAATGCGATGTCTTATCAGCAAATGGCAGAATTCAACGACTTCCTTATCAAAGTGCGCATGGATCCCGATTGTCGCGTGATCGTGCTGACTGGCGAAGGCTCATCGTTCTGTGCAGGCTTCAACTTGAACGATCTCGCACTCAATCCGCCAGAGGAGATGGGCCGCACCCAGCGCGATTTCTTCATCATGCAAACGATCTGCTCTGACCAGGTGGTGAACATGCGCGCTTGTCCGCAACCGATCATCGGAGCGTTGAAGGGTCACGCGGTTGGTGGCGGCCTTTCCATATCTTGTGCTTGCGACCTGCGTGTTTTGGGTGAATCTTTCAAGATGCAAGCAGGATATTTGAATATCGGCCTCACGGGAACCGATATGTCAGGATCGTTCTATCTGCCGAAGATCATTGGGTTTGCCCGCGCGAATGAAGTGCTCATGACGGCGCGGCGCATCGGTGCTGAAGAGCTCTACGACTGGGGCTTCGCAAATCGCCTGGTCGCTGATGAAGATGTGCTCGACACAGCACTGGAGCTTGCCGAGATGATGGTGAAGAACACCTCTCCGTTCGGCTTGCGTCTGACCAAAGAATCGATGCAGTCCTCTGTTGATGGCAATAGCTTCGATACGCAGATCAAGATGGAAAATCGCAATCAAGTGGTGGCAACGGAAACGCAAGATGCGTACCGCGGAACGCGCAAGATGAATCCGAAACTGCGCGAAGATGTGAAAGCTCACCCAGAAAACTATACGTTCAGCAATCACTAGATTCTGCGACCGTCAAACATAGAGGCAAAGCAAAGGAGCGGGTGAGAAACGCACCCGCTCTTGTTTTAGTGAACCAAGAAAGCACTGATCATTTTCGGGTGCGCTTTCTATGTAGCGTGCTTTCCTACGTTGGGCTTCGCCCTCCTTACGCAACAGTCCACTGGACTGTTGCGCCCTCGCGGGGTTCGATCCGTATAAGTCACCCAATAAAAAAGGCCATCCGTTGTGGATGACCTTGATCTAAATGGTGGAGCATAGGGGGATCGAACCCCTGACCTCAGGCTTGCAAAGCCCGCGCTCTCCCAGCTGAGCTAATGCCCCAAAAAAATAGCAACTTCCGTTGCATACGCGATGGATCTATTGGATCCTCGAACTTTTATAATAAACACTCCACCGGCTAACTCGGCTCACGGTGGAGTGTTTATCCACAAAAAATGGTGGGCCCAAGCAGATTTGAACTGCTGACCTCACGCTTATCAGGCGTGCGCTCTAACCAACTGAGCTATGGGCCCGAAAATCGCGCCCATTTAATATATAAAACCCCTCACTTTTTTTCAAGTTATTTTCGAAAATGGAAGATTTTACGCGCGAGCGGAGTTTAATCCTTCTCTTCTTCAAAGTCTTCTGGTTCGATCGTCTTAATAAAGGTATGGAACTGCTCGATATCGTTCTCGTTCAAAATATGGTTCTTCTTGATGATAAACGGGTACGATTCCTTCTCGAGCACATCCTCTTCGATATAGATCGGCGCATTTTGACGAACCGCAAGATTGATCGCATCACTTGGGCGCGCGTCAAGGTCGATGAGGTCTCCATGATGGCGTAAATAGAGTCGCACGAAGAACGTTTCATTCTTCACGCCTGCAATGAGTACATGATCGACATAGGTATTCAAGTTCGTGAGTGCATCGAGAAATACGTCATGGGTAACAGGACGTGGAAGGCGGATGTTCTCGATTGCAAGCCCCATCTGTGTTGCTTCGGTAAGCCCGATCCAGATGGGAAGCACGCGACAGGTGTCTTGAACAGGCTCATCGCTATACGGGCGCAGCACAAGCACCGAAGGTGAAACGGCCTGCGAGATGATGAGCGTCTGTATATAGCAACGAACCATGAGGTGCTTCTTATTCCCGTGTGCTTATCTGGTCTACCTTCACCTTAGGTGTTTTTTTCTCATACGAGAGCGCAAACCTTAAAAAGACACATCTCTGTGGTTGTGCCGTAGCTGAAAAGACACAATCGCCTTGGCACTCCATAACTTCCAGCACCAAGGCGATCGGCAAATTTTCGAGGAAGCACTTGTTATGCTTCTGTGTAAGAGTCGCTATTCATCGAGCAACGAAGTCTGGTTTTCTGAAACCTCTTTCTTGCTCGATTTTTTCGATGAGGTGCTCTCAGTAACCGCTACCGCTGTTACCTTGTCTTTGTCGGCAACGTTCATGATATGAACGCCTTGGGTAGAACGTCCAAGCTGCGAAACGCCCTCGACTGGCGTACGGACCACAACGCCTTCCTCGGTGATGATCATGAGCTCGTCGTTCTCTTCGACGATCTTCATGGCTGCGAGCAGGCCTTTCTTCGCGGTCATCGTAATGGTGAACACACCCTGGCCGCCACGATGATGAATGGGGTAATCCTCGACCGAAGTTCGTTTTCCATACCCACGTTCGGTGATCACGAACAGTTCAGAACCGGGGCGAACGATCTCCATACCCAACACTTTGGCATCAGCCTGAACATTCATACCACGTACACCTTGTGTGTCACGACCCATCGCGCGCACTTCTTCTTCATCCCATTGGATCGCCTTACCAGCAGATGAGACCATCATGACCTTCTCACCAGTCGCAACGCGCTGGACGGAAATGAGCTCATCGCCATCTTTCAGGCTGATAGCGATCAAGCCATCACGACGAGTACGATCGTAAAGCTTCATGGCGGTCTTCTTCACCATGCCGCCAGCGGTGGCGAACATGAGATATTCGTCTTCAGGGAAATCCTTCGTAGCGATGACCGCAGAAACCTTCTCACCCTTTTCGAACGGCAAAAGATTCACGATCGCATTACCGCGTGCATGACGTGAAGCCTCAGGGATCTCGTACACTTTCAGGCGGTAGACCTTGCCCTTGTTCGAGAAGAACAAGATGTAGTCGTGCGTTGAGGCGATGAAGAGATGCTCAACGAAGTCACTTTCTTTCAGGTTCACGCCCTGCATGCCTTTGCCGCCACGTTTTTGCTGGCGATACGTCGAAACGGGCAAACGCTTGATGTAGCCGGCCTTCGTAACAGTAACCGCAACCTCTTCTTCAGCAATAAGATCCTCAACATCGAGCTCTTTCACTGCGCCCGTGATCTTCGTCTTGCGCGGCGTGGAGTAACGGCTCTTAATCTCGAGCAATTCGTCTTTGATGACTCCATGGACCATGTCGGTATCATTCAAGAGTTGCTTGTAATAGGCGATCGATTCACGCAGTTCAGCCAGTTCATTCTCAATCTTCTCACGCTCGAGTCCGGTCAAACGGCGCAGACGCATCTCAAGGATCGCTTCGCTTTGTTTTTCTGAAAGCTTGAATGCTTCCATCAAGCGCTCTTTAGCCTCAACATCGGTTTCGGAAGAGCGGATGATGTTGATCACCTTATCGATATCGTCAAGCGCGATGACGAAACCTTCTAAGATATGGGCGCGCGCTTCGGCCTTCGCCAGATCATAGCGCGTGCGTCGCTCGATAACTTCTTCCTGGTGAAGAATGTAATAATGCAGCATTTCCTTCAAGGAAAGCGTGCGGGGAACGCCATTCACCAACGCGAGCATGTTGCAACCAAAGCCAACCTGCAGCTGCGTATGCTTGTAAAGTTTATTCAGCACGACCTGCGGAATCGCATTTTGCTTGAGGTCGATGATGATATCGATACCACTACGATCCGCAGCATCGTGAACAGCCGAAACCTCTGGCAGCTTCTTATCGCGCACCAGATCGGCGATCTTCTTGAGCAAGTTCGTACGATTCACCTGGTAGGGAATCTCAGAGATCACGATCGAACTCTTGCCGTTCTTCCCTTCTTCGATACGGCATTTCGAACGGATCGTAAGGCTTCCACGGCCCGTTTCGTAGGCTTCTTTGATACCTTCACGACCCATGATGATCGCACCCGTTGGGAAATCTGGTCCGGGAAGTACGGTCATGAGCTCTTCGGTGGTCACATCAGGATTGTCGAGCATCATGCAGGTAGCATCGATGGTCTCGCCTAAGTTATGCGGCGGGATATTCGTCGCCATACCAACGGCGATACCAGAAGACCCATTGACCAACAGGTTCGGGAAACGCGCCGGCAGGACAACAGGTTCTTCGAGCGAATCATCGTAGTTCGGCTGGAAATCGACCGTTTCTTTATCGAGGTCACGCAGCAGTTCCATCGCCGGTTTATCGAGACGAGCTTCGGTATAACGCATAGCAGCTGCTGAGTCGCCGTCGATCGAGCCGAAGTTTCCATGGCCATCGACCAGGGGAACGCGCATCGAGAACCATTGGGCCAAGCGGACCATCGTATCGTAAACCGCAGTATCACCATGGGGATGATATTTACCGATAACATCACCAACGGTACGTGCCGACTTAGCATGCGGACGGCGCGGCGTGATGCCACTTTCATTCATCGCGTAGAGGATACGACGATGAACGGGCTTCAAGCCATCGCGCACATCAGGCAGTGCACGAGAAACGATAACGCTCATCGAGTACTCAAGAAACGATGTGCGCATCTCCTTGCTCAGTTCAGCGGAAAGAATATTTGATTGGGTCTCTTCGACCTCTGTTTCGTTATTATCAGCCACAAAAGCTCCTTAACCAGGGCATTCTTTAACAAATGAATAAAACGGATGGAATCTCGTGAAGAGCTGCGCTCTTAGAAGTCGAGGAAGCGAACATCGTGAGCGTGCTTCTGGATGAATTCCTTACGCGGTTCAACCTGATCGCCCATCAATTCACTCACCACACGCTCTGCTTCAGCAGCATCCTCGATGCTCACTTGCAGAAGGGTACGGGATTTCGGCTCCATGGTGGTTTCCCATAATTGCTCGGGGTCCATTTCGCCCAAACCTTTATAGCGCTGGAGTGAAATGCTATCGCGATCCTTCTCGGGAATCTCTTCAAGACGCTTCGTAAGGGCATCATCATTGAAGATATATTCGAGCTTCTTACCGCCTTTTTTCTTAAGACCATACAGCGGCGGCTGAGCGATATAGATATAGCCACGCTGAATGAGCTCAGGCATATAACGATAGAAGAACGTGAGCAGCAAACAACGAATATGAGCGCCGTCAACGTCAGCATCGGTCATGATGATGATGCGATGATAACGTGCGTTATCCGCATTAAAATCTGCGCCGATATTCGTTCCGATCGCCGTGATGAGCGAAGAGATCGTATCCGAAGAGAGACTACGATTAAGACCAGCGCGCTCGACATTCAAGATCTTGCCACGCAAAGGCATGATAGCCTGGTACTTTCGGTCGCGCGCCATCTTTGCGGAACCACCTGCAGAATCGCCCTCAACGATGAAGATCTCAGAATCAGCCGGGCTCTTCGACGAGCAGTCTGCGAGCTTGCCCGGGAGTGAGAAAGAATCGAGCACCCCTTTGCGGCGGGTCATCTCGCGTGCTTTTCGTGCAGCTTCACGAGCTTTGAATGCTTGGGATGCCTTATTGATGATGCGTTTTGCTGGAGCGGGGTTCTCTTCAAGGTATTCTGCCAACCCCTGTGTAACCGCACCTTGAACAAGACCGCGGATCTCGGTATTGCCAAGTTTGCCCTTCGTCTGGCCTTCGAACTGCGGGTCGCGCAATTTCACTGAAATGACCGCTGCAAGACCTTCGCGCGTGTCGTCACCAGAAAGGTTCGCGTCCTTATCCTTCAGGATGCCTTTATTGCGGGCGTAATCATTGATCGTACGGGTCACACCCTGCTTGAAACCATCAAGATGCGTGCCGCCATCGATCGTATGAATGTTGTTCGCAAAAGAAAGCACCGAATTCGTTGAATAGGAAGTGGTCCACTGCATAGCGATCTCGACCATACCATCAGCGTTTTCCACTTCAAAGTAAATGGGCTTGTTCAGCGTTTCTTTGCCGGTATTGATATATTTGACAAAATCCTGCAAGCCGCCGAGCGCTTGGAACACTTCTTTAGTGGGCTTACCATCTTCATTCAAGGTACGTTCATCGATGAGCGTGATCTTAAGTCCCTTGTTCAAGAAGGACATCTCACGGAAACGCGCTGCTAACGTGTTGTAGTCATAGACCGTAGTCTCTTGGAAGATCTCAGGATCGGGCCAGAACGTGACCGTAGTTCCGGTATGTTTCGCTGAACCGATCTTGTGGAGCTTCTCTTTTGTCTTGCCGTGATCGAATGAGATCTCATATTCCGTACCATCACGACGAACTTGTACAACGACCTTGGTCGAAAGAGCATTCACTACCGAAACGCCCACACCATGAAGACCGCCGGAAACCTTATAGCCTTCACCACCGAATTTACCGCCAGCATGCAAGATCGTAAGAACGACCTCAACCGTTGGAATCTTCTCTTTTGGATGCTTATCAACAGGGATACCGCGTCCATTATCATCAACGGTGATCGAATTGTCTTCATGTATGGTTACCACGATGTCGGTGCAATAGCCAGCGAGCGCTTCATCAACTGCGTTGTCAACAACCTCATATACGAGATGATGAAGCCCACGAGGGCCCGTTGAACCGATATACATACCAGGACGTTTACGAACCGCTTCAAGTCCTTCAAGGATTTGAATGTCGGAACCATCATAGTGAGAATCTTTTGTAGCCAATCTTGCTCCTTTTTAAACAGCGTTTTATTGGTATGAAGAAGCACACAGAACGCTCCTATGAACAGCAGCTCATTCTACCACAAAATATGGTGGTTTATGTACCTCTACTTATGATATATCCACAAGAGGTTGTAAGCGCGTATGAGCGGGTATATCGATATTTTTGAGAAAATACTTAATTTTTAAGGGGGTGTTCTTTAGTCGCTTTTAGAACACGCCGAAAGGATTCGCGAATATCTTTATCTTCGATACCAGAGACGCGCGTCTCTATCTCTCGTTCTTCTTCGGCAGTTAGCTTGTGAGGGGTGGGTAAATTTTTTTGATATTGCGGCTTCTTGAAAGGATAGTTTTCTCGGTACGCACCGCACGATATTTTAATATCGAATCTATCCACCTTCACGTCGAATTGCTCGCGATATTTTAGAATGACCAATTCCCGCTGCGCATTGAGTTCTGCTGCTACCAGGGAATTATCAACGTAAACAGTAAGTATCTGATGTGTTTCACGAGAAACATCTCCAGGATCCGAGCCTTCTTCTTTAGTCATATAGACCGAATTGATATGTTCGAGGATGAACTCATCAACACAGGCGGCGAATTGAGCATGCACCTGTTTAATCTTGCGATCGATACGTGCGCGTTTCTTTTGCTCTTCGGGAAGCTGGTTGAAGAAGGCATTCATATAGTTTGAAACGTGGGTCTGCGATCCTTTCATATCACCTCTCCCCTTCTTGAGATAACTCGATGATCTCAGCATTCAAAAGGAACTCATCGTCGAAATAGGAAAGATTCGTTGAGGTGATGAAGGTTTGAATATCCTGGGATATCACCTTGATCAGTTGAGTACGGCGCTGTTCATCAAGCTCTGACATCACATCATCGAGCAAGAGCACGGGGGTTTGATTCAAGCGATCGCGCAAAAGTGCGACTTCTGCCATCTTATAGCTCAAAACGAGCGATCGTTGCTGGCCTTGGCTTGCAAAATGGCTTGCATCTTTGCCATTGATAAGAAATACGATCTGGTCTGCATGAGGGCCGAATAAAGAAAGCCTTCGCTGATGTTCGCGAGAGAACTCTCGTTCGATCACCGTATCAAGCTGCTCTTTCACTTCATCTCGAGAAAGCTGAGAATCTATAAGCTCTTGAAGTGAGGGATCCTCATATTTCAACCATGAAGGGATATATGCGATCGAGACTTCTTCCCTACCAACACAGAGCTCCGCATAGTAGGTCTTGATATAAGGAATGAGCTCTTGAACAAGCCGGGTACGCAATACATAGAACTGGGAGCCGATCGTAGTGAGCACTTCATTAACGCTCTCAAGGAACGTGTGCGTCGTATCTTCCTTGAGATACCGGTTCTTCTGCTTGAGGATACGTTCGTAATCATGACGCACATTGCTGTAGTTCGCTGAGAGTTGGGACCCGAGGTTGTCGATCTCAGCGCGCTTGATGCTTTGAGACCCTTTGATGAAGTTCAGATCATCAGGCGAAAAGACCACTGAAGGGAGAATACCGCGCAAATTCTTGATCCGCTTCCGTTTTCCATTCAGTGAGAACGAGCGTTTTCCTTCATGGATAGTGAAATCGATATCAAGCTTGCGAACCCCATCGACAAGCACTGCTCTTACAAAAGAAGAATCTTCTCCGAACCGTACGAGATGCTCTGTCTTAGAGTTACGGAAAGAATTGAAAGCGGTTATGAGCTGGATTCCCTCGACCAGATTCGTCTTCCCGATCGCGTTCGGTCCAACGAACAACGTAACATCACCAATATCAGTAAGCTCGTAATTATCGTAGTTACGGAAATTACGATAATGAATCTGTTGAATCTTCAATCCCATGAACGGAATATTACCTGTTCATACTCTTGTTGAGTGAAATAGCGTAGGTAAAACGTTCTAGAAGCGCACAGGCATGATGAGATAGAGGAACTGTTCGTCTCCTAATGCCTCGATAATACCGGGCTTCATCTCACCTAATAGATTGAAAGATATCTCATCGGTCTTGATAGAAGAGAGTCCATCGAGCATGAATGAATAATTGAAAGCGATATCGATCGATGCACCTTCAACATCGCAGACAAGCGATTCTTGCGCATTGCCCACATCTTGGGAAGTTGAAATGAGGGTGATCACTCCCGCTTCAGCATCGACTGATATTTGAACAGGAGAAACTTTATTGCTCAATAGGGAAACACGACGAATCGCATCCATAAGTTCAGTACGAGAAAGCTTGATCTTCGTCGTGAAATCCGTTGAGAGAAGCTGCTTATAGTTCGGGAACACCCCTTCGATGCGGCGATTGATGAAGGTTGCATTGTGATAGGTAACAACGATCTGATTGTCGTTGAAGGCAAGGGTCACCGGATCCGAACTCGAGGGCAATGCGATGATATCTTGCAAGAAAGTGCCTGCCACTACCGCTTCGAATTCACGAGGGGGCATAGAATCGAGCTCAACCTCAGCTACCGCAAGACGATAGGAATCGGTAGCAACCATCTTGAGCGTGTTCTCTGCTTGAGTGATGAGAACACCAGTGAGAACAGGATGGCTTTCATCACGCGAAACCGTTTTAGCCGTGCTCTTCACCATCGAAGCAAAGGTGTCAAAGGGAAATGAGATCTCTTGTTCTGCTTCAACCTCAGGAAACAGAGGAAAATCGAGAGGATTCAGCGTTTTGAGGGAATACGTAGTGTTATTGCAGAAGATCGTTGCTGTTTGATCATTGGTCGTAATGCTCACTGCCATATCGGGAAGATTCTTCACAATATCGCTGAATAGCTTTGCAGGAACGACCGTATCTCCTGCTTCCTCCACCAACGCCGGCAAAATGATCCTGATCGAAAGCTTAAGATCGGTTGTTTGGAGAACGATCTCACCATCACGTGCTTGAATCAAGATCCCTGAAAGGATCGATAGCGTTGAACGGCTTGAAGATCCTTTGACCACGGTAGCAAGAGCTCGAGATAGTTCAGATTGATTGACGCTTACCTTCATAGAGTGAACTCACATTCTTATCTAACGAGCAATGTTTCACTGAATACCAAAGATAATCTGATATGCGAACATCGCTTGATAACGGTTTCTGTTCAAGAAGTTACCGTTGAGCATTCAAGATCGGCAACTGAGAACGGTTTGATTATAGCTTGCTCTTCCATTCCGCACGAACGAAAATTACGCCACGAAAAAGCCTTCTTCTATTTAATCTTTTTTTTATAAATAAATCTCAGTAGTAATAGTAATAGGCATGGTTGAAATGTGAATAACGAAGTTTTCTGCTGGTGAACCATGAAAAACAGAAGAGGAATATCTTGTTGAGAAATGCTTTCGTTTTCCACAAGGAAAAGCAGTCGAAAAACTTATCCTTATGTTCCCCTTAGTTTCAGACATGTTTTGATATGACATTTCAACCGCTTATGCACTAAAAAACTTTTTCATTTATGAAGAAATAGTGCCGTGAGTGGTCTCTCGACCATTTCTAACAAGGGTAATTTGATAAATCTGTCGCGAAGGTGCGTTTAGTATTCTTTCGAACGCAACATTCCTCGGATCGCTTCGATCTCTTCACGTAGGTTCCTGTCTTCATTCAGGCCCTTTTCGATAAGGTCGAATGAATGCATGATAGTGGAGTGATCGCGATTGAACGCTTTGCCAATATCCTTATAGGTGGTGTTCACCAGTTCGCGCGCAAGATAGACCGCAACATGACGGGGGTGTGCGATCGATCGGCTTCGACTTTTGCTTACAAGATCGGCATGTGAAACTTTATAGAAGTCTTCAACTGCAGCTTGGATCGTTTCTATCGTGAAACGAGTACCGGTCTCGTTGATGAAATGATTGGCCAGCATATCCTTTACATCTTGAGTGGTAACGCTGTTCTCGCCCTTCATCTTGACGGCATACATCACATTCGTGATAGCGCTCTTCAGTTCACGAATATTCGTACCGGAGTGCTCAACCACGTAATCCAAGATCTCGTCAGAAAGTTCGAAATTAAAGTCTTCGTCCTGCTGATATTGCTGAACGAAGTTCTTGATGATGCCACGCTTCGTTTCATGATCGGCTGGTTGGATGTCGATCGTTGCACCTGAATTGAAACGAGAGGTATAACGCTCATCTAGATCAATATTCTTCGGCGCACGATCAGCGCTGAATACGAATTGCTTTCCTTGGTTGATGTTCGCATTGAAGATGCGGAACAAGATTCCAAGCGTGCCAGGAGAGCTTTGGAGGTTTTGAATATCATCGACAAGCAATACATCAGCGTTTTTGAGGAAGTTATCGAAGTTCTTGAAGGAAGACTTATCGACGGATTTCTCGCGTGCGGCTTCAGTATAACGTTCTGCTAATTCATTCGAGTCGATATAGAGTACGTTCAGATTAGGATACTGTTCGTCAATGTAATTCTTGATCGCGCACATCAAGTGAGTTTTACCCACTCCGCTTCGTCCATAGATAAACAATGGATTGAGGTTCGATGTTCCTGGTCGTTCAGCAACTTCAGTTGCCATCGCGTAAGCAAGGCGATTCGAATCTCCAATAACGAACGAATCGAACGTCAATAACCGAGCTGATGGATCGCTTGAAGATGATCGTTGATCTACATTCGTTTGATCAGGTGAAACAGGAGGTATCTGAGGAGCTGACGGAGACGAAGCTTCTTGTGATACCACAGCACTGCCGACCAAACCTGATGAATTCAACGAAGAAGGGTTCTCAATCGGGTTTGAAATGCTTGGCTGATTCGAAAGCAAAGCTGGAGTGTTTGGTTGTGAACTTGCTTCCGAAAGTGTAGCTGTGCTTGGTATATGCTGCTCAGAAGGAGGATTCGATGTTTGTTGTGCATTCTCTCCATTAGTTCCTTCTGCCTCTTCAGCAGTGGTATCAACTTCGATCTGAACAAAGAATTCAACATGATAGATATCTTCGAGCGCACGCTGGATATCTTTCATATAGTGTCGTTCTACCCATTCTTTCACGAATGCCGTGCACGAGGTGAGCATGATGAAACCAGGACTAACTGCCTGGATTTGAATGCGAGAGAAAAAAGCATCGAGCTGAGAAGGATTAACACCTGGATAGCTCTTGATAGTTGAGATGAGCTTATCCCAAACTTCTTGGATATCCATGTCCTTCCTTTCTTTTCCACATGTCTAAGATGGGGTTTTATCTTAGCAAGTAATTGTGGAAAAGTAAGAGAAGATCGGAATTTAGAGCGAAAGCGTGATTTGCCTTCCCTCGTTCGTAAGTTGTCTTTTTTTGCCGATTTTCTCTAAAATACCTGCTCCTTCAAGCTTTTTGAAAGATGCATGAATGCTTGCATTCGGCATACCTGTTTCATTGTGGATATCAGTAACGCCTAGTTGATTATGGGGCATAAGGGTAAGCAATACCTTCTTATCATTGTCGGTCAATGAAGGAAGTTCAATTGTTTGAGGTTGCTCTAGATTATTCAGATCACGTAAAAGAGAGATGGTCACTACGGATCCTTGTCCGATATTATCTTCGATCTTGATAGTGCCATGGGAAAAGCTCAGTACTTCTTTCACTAATGGAAGTCCAGATCCAACACCACGAATGTATTTCTTCATCGGTTCGCTTGCAGAAGTGAATCCTGGCTCTTGAGCACGGTCTTTATCTTGGATTCCTGGGCCCTGGTCAGCAAAACGGATGGTGTTGCCCTTATCGAAAATAGAGACGACCGGTTCGCTGAAATTAGCATGGATGAAGTTCTCCGTGACCTCGCGAATAACCGTATAAGGGATCATACCGCCTCGTTGTTGTGCTTCTTTATACGTGGTTGAAGCGATATTCTCGATGAATTGATGCGTTGGACCACCTGGGATCTGAATGATCTGAGGCGTACTGGTGAGCGTGTCATAGATAGCTACGCATGCGATCGTGTCGATATAGTCGTAATTGAAATCGGATGGATCAGTCTCAGGGTTTATAGCATTTCCTTGCTTTGCTGAAGAAGCGGACCTATCGATTGAACCGTAGGGGTCGATCCCTCCGTTCGTACTGATAGGTCTATCTTGAGGTTTATCCATGGTAATGGCTGCTCCTTGAGCCTTTCCAATTTTTTTCACGAGTTTTCACATAATAATACGTGTTTAAGTGAATATATAGGGTCCTTTAGGTAAATATCGACAAGATTCAACTTAGGTTTCATTGTATTTCTGCTTTTTATTACCTTTTCATCTTGTATTTTCAGCTTTTTCAACAATTTATTAAGAAAATGTGTAAAAACGTGAAAAACGAT
>CABQIW010000002.1 GCA_902464295.1 uncultured Eggerthella sp. | reverse complement strand
TCTGGGTGCCGGTGAAGAACGGATGGCACGCGTTGCAGATATCGACGCGGAGTTCAGGTTTGGTTGAGCGAGTTTGGAAGGTGTTGCCGCACGTGCACGTTACGGTGCAGTCGACATAATCGGGATGAATATCTTTTTTCATGTTGGTCTCCTTCTAGTGCCTTGGTTTCCGACCAAGTGCGAAATGAGCCTAGCTATAGTAGCACATTACTTCTTCTGTGAGGGATGAAAGCTGAAAAAGTCCGTGCGAGGGGGAAGATCGCGCACGCGATGGCGCTTTGCTTCAAGTTCGTGAGCGTTGCACAGCTCTTCCATGCTGTCGAAATCGTAGTTCCAACTGAAGAATTCATCGAAATCGAAATTCATGAAATCACAGATCTTCTCGGTGCCACGCGGCACGATCGGATGCATGAGCAGCGTGGCGATGCGCAGCAGGTAGAACGAATCGATAAGCGTCTGGCGGCGCAGCTCTTCGCTTCCCTCTTGATCGGCCTCTTTGATGTGGCTCGACCAGTACTTGTTGGCATAGCGGATGAATTCGTCCATCTGCGACATGATCGAATGAAGCTCGACCCTATACATAGTCTCTTCATAGGCGCACATCACGTTGTACACCTTCTTGAGCACCTCTTTGCTCACCCGGCCGAGCGGCATGTAGCCTTCGAAGTTCTTCTGCGCCTCGTAGAAGCAGCTGCGCGCAAGACGGTTGAATACCTTAGTGAGCAGCGCTCCTTCCTTGAGCACAGGGTCGGCTACACGCGGATCGTCGCGCTTGGCGCTATCTTGCTCGAAGACCTTCGGCTTGAAACCGACCGATTTCTGATCGAGCGCAAGCGCCAAGAAATGCGCGCGCAGCTGTTCGACCGTATAATACTCGAGCAACTCGTCTGCCGTCGGTGGCTTCACCACCGAAGACGAAGAGGCTTTCTTATCGCCGAAGAGGATATGGTGGTTCGCGATGAGCTTGGTCTGCTGCAATTCCCCATCGGGCGCATCTTCCACCACGGGCTTTTCTTCCTGGAGCGCAGCGAAGAGCGCGGGCTGGGCAACGCCATAGAAATACAGGTTATCCTGCCCGATGAATTGGTAGACATGAGCGTTCTTGCTGCACCAGAACTTACGCCAGAGCGCACGCGATAACCCTTGCTCATCGTTGCGCGCCATGGTGAAGGAAAGCGGCGCCCAGAGGCTTTCCGGCCAGCACCAGATCGTAAGACCGCTCACGCCATCGATCTCTGGGCACGGAATGCCCCACGAAGCATTGCCCGAGATACGGAACGGCACGAGCGCCTTACCGGTTCGAAAGCGAATGTTCGCTTCGGTGAGCACGCCACGCGCCTGATCGCGATCAGCTACCGAGGAGAACTCGAGCTCGAAGCTCTGCTTGCCCTTGGCTGCATCACGGTATTCGTGCGCAGGAAGCTTATCGGCGATCTGCGTATAAGCATCGTAGAGCTCCACCTTTATATAGATGATGGGCGGAACGAGGAATTCCTTGATGGTCTTAGGAACGAGCGGGCGAACCTGTTCGTCCTGTTCAGCCGCTTCGACATAGTCCTTCACGATGTAAGCAAGGCTGGGCAGATCGAAATACCAGTTGTTCACCGTGCGCATCTCAGGCACCGTGCCCGAAACCGACGAAATAGGGTTGATCAGATCAGCAGGATCGTACTGATGGCCCAGATCGCATTCGTCGGCATAGGCTTTTTCACTCTTGCAACCTTGAACCGGGCAATGCCCCACCACCTGACGACCATTCAAGAACATATCTTCTTTGGTGTCGTAGAACTGCTGGGTGCTCTCGAGATGAAGGAAGCCGTGATCGTAAAGGCGCTTCACATAGGCATCAGATATGGTGTGCTGCACTTCCCCGGCATGCCCTAGCCCGCTGCCCTCGTAGATATCAAGGCTTATGTCGTAGCGCTTGAGCGTTTCAGCCTGGAGGTCGTGATTACGCTTCACGTATTCCTTGATCGTGCCGGAAAACGTTCCCGCTTCCACTTCCTTGCGATAGCCCTCTTCGATCGGCGAACCATAGCAGTCGGTCCCCGAAACGAAGCATACGTTCTCGTGCCCGATCCTATCGCGCAGGAAGCGCGCGAAGCAGTCAGCGGGCACGAACACCCCGCCAACATGCCCGAAATGCAACGGTTTATTGCCATACGGCATGCCAGCGGTCACGACCGCACGACGCGGCCAAACGATGTTGCGACTAGGATAGCTGTCCATTGGTGGAAGCCCCTTCTAAGATCGTGTTCGTTGATTCCTGCGGTTGTTTTTCTTCAGCTGTTAAAAGTAGCGAAAGGACATCGACAAGCCCCAGGTCTTTCGTACCGAGATACTTGATGCTATATGAGCTTGCACCAGAAAGAGAAGCGGCTTTATTGCACGCATCTTTGAACGTGCCGATCTCATCGACAAGTCCGTTCTCCACACCATCGGCACCCGTGAACGCCATGCCAGTAGCAAGCTTCTGAACAGCAGAAACTTCCATACCACGACCTTCAGCGACTGATTCGATGAAGCTCTTGTTGATCTGATCGACCTGAGCTTGGAAGTATTTCACCTCTTCATCAGTGAGCGGACGATTCCCATACGAAGCGTCTTTGCTATCTGCAGAGGTAATGGTGCGCACATCGATGCCGAGCAAGTCGAGCAACTTCGAGTAATCGGTAACCTGGATGACCGTGCCGATCGAACCGATGCTCGAGGCTTCATTGGCATAGATATAGTCGGCCTGCGAGGAAATGAGGTAAGCCGCCGAAGCATTGCCCGAAGCGGTCGAGACCACGATCGGCTTCGAAAAATCCTTCACGTACTGCGCCATCTCTTCACCAGCTGCCGCGGCACCTCCGCCTGAATTCACGCGAAGCACGACCGCTTTGATGGACGGATCGTTTGCGGCGCTTTGCAGCTGAGCAAGGAGCCCTTCGGGCGTATTCGCGCCATCATCCTGGCCGATCGTGCCATCAAGATCGATCACGCCAATGGAATCCTGGAATGTGAAATACGGATTGGCGCGGACGTTATTCCCTACGAGCGTACCGACAAGAACGCCAAGAATCACCAGGAGCACCACGACCCAGACGCGCACCCCTTTTCGTTTCTTCACGCGTTTTGCGACATAAGGCTGGTTCATGCCATAAGGCTGACCTGCCGGAGGAGGAGGCGTGGGCGAAGTTGTTTCAGGGGTAGCTGAGTTTTCAGACATTGAATTCCCTTTCGCACTCTGAGCGCACAAGCTTAGAGTTCGACATCTTCCAATTGACGACCTTGCCACTTCTTAGCGGCGCGGATCAAGAATTCTTGATTGCTGTTGGTTTGTTGCAGGCTCTTCAGAAGCGAGTTCATCGCATTCTCCGTACTGTTGCGGCTCGCAAGGACCCTGCGAACAGCCCAAATGAGCGGCGCTTCTTGCTGATCGAGCAGCAGGTCTTCGCGACGCGTACCAGAAGCGACCGGATCGATGGCTGGGAAGATGCGACGGTCTGCCAGCGCGCGATCGAGCTTCACTTCCATATTGCCGGTGCCCTTGAACTCTTCGAAGATAACCTCGTCCATCTTCGAGCCCGTATCGACCAATGCGGAAGCCAAGATGGTAAGGCTGCCGCCGCCTTCGATGTTACGTGCTGCGCCCAAGAATTTCTTGGGCGGATAGAGCGCTGTCGAATCGACACCACCGGAAAGGATGCGGCCCGATGCTGGTTGCGCCAGGTTGTAGGCACGTGCAAGACGCGTGAGCGAATCGAGCAGGATGACCACATCCTTGCCCTCTTCGACCATGCGCTTCGCGCGCTCGATGACCATTTCGGAAACGGCGATGTGGTTCTCGCTCGGCATATCGAACGTGGAGGCGATCACCTCGCCACGGATCGAACGCTGCATATCGGTGACCTCTTCAGGGCGCTCATCGACGAGCAAGCACATGAGGTGAACTTCAGGATTGTTCGCCGTGATGGAAGCAGCGATGTCTTTCAAGATGGTGGTCTTGCCAGCCTTCGGCGGCGAAACGATGAGGCCGCGCTGACCCTTGCCGATCGGTGAGCACAAGTCGATCACGCGTGCAGTGAGCGTGTTCTTGCCATGCTCCATGACCAAGCGCTCATCGGGAAATACCGGAGTGAGGTCTGAGAACTTCACGCGTTTGCCCAGCTCTGCGATGGGCGTGCCATTGACACTTTCGATCTCTTGCAGCGCCGCGTACTTTTCGTTCGGACGTGCGGGGCGAACCGTTCCTTTGATGTAATCGCCCTTGCGCAGGCCGTTGCGACGGATCATCGACAGACCCACGTACACATCGTTCTCCCCAGGCAGATAACCGCCTGTACGCAAGAAGCCATACCCATCGGAAAGGATGTCGAGCACGCCTGCGGTCTCAACGAAACCTTCTGCTTTCACGCTCGCATCGAGCACCGCATCAACAAGCTCGGCCTTCTTGAGGCCTTTGTGATCAACGCCTAGCTCATCAGCCTTTTCACGCAGTTCAGCAACCTTGAGCTTCTCGAGATCTTCCCGTGTGGTTTGGGGAACGACCGGCTCGCGATGGTAGTTATTGCCATGCTGGCGGCGCTGACGGCGATGGCTGTTGTTGTTCTGCTTGCCTTGGTTCTTCTGGTTGTTCTTCTGATTATTGCGGCGATTATTGTTATTGTTGTTGCGCTCAGCGCGATCGAGCGTACGCTCGCCTGACGACTTGGCAGCTGACTCATGCTCTGCGGGCGCTTCCGCTTTCGGAGCGCTCGGTTCAGGCTTTGTTTCCACTGCAGGAGCGGCCGCCTCTTCGGAAAGCGGATTCTTGCGCGGGCGACCACGTTTGCGCTTAGGTGAGTCGCTCGCTTCTTCGGAAGCTTTAGCTACATCCGCAGCCGCTTTTTCTGCGTCCGCTTTACGAGGACGACCTCGCTTTGCCTTCGGTTTTTCCTCGGTCATAGCTTCTGAGGTCTGCTCGAGCACGTCTTCACTCATGCGTTAGCTACTTTCTCCCAGTCGTTCAGGAAGGAAACGAGACCACGCTCGGTAAGAGGATGCTCGATGCACTTCTTCAGAACGCCGAAGGGCACGGTAGCGATATCAGCACCCATGAGCGCCGCCTGAGTAACATGGTTCGCACTACGGATCGACGCAGCGATGACTTCGCATTCGTGGCCAAAATCATAGTTCGCCATGGCCTCGACCACATTCACCAGTTGCGGAATGCCATCTTCAGAAATATCGTCGAAGCGACCAACGAACGGAGAGATATAACGAGCGCCACTACGTGCAGCAAGGATCGCCTGCGGCACCGTGAAGCACAACGTCATGTTCACCGGAATGCCCTCAGCTGCGAGCATCTTCGTTGCAGCTAGGCCTTCGATCATGGTCGGGACCTTAACGACCACATGCTCTGGATCGATCGCGTGGAGCTTCTTGCCATCGGCGAAGATCTCGTCACGCGTCATCGCGACCGATTCGGCCGAAACGGGGCCTTGCACGATGTCGCAAATAGCTTTGATATGCTCATGGAAATCGGAAAGCTTGCCACCGACGCGCGAATAGAGCGTAGGATTGGTGGTAACGCCAGCGATCGCGCCCCAGCTATTCGCCTCCTCGATTTCCTTAAGATCAGCGGTATCCAAAAAGAATTTCACCATGTCCTCCTTAGACTGGTACACCTATTGGCAGTATGCGAGCACGAAGGCTGCGCGATATGCAAAATGAGGGGGATGTAAAAGACGCTTTCATCGTAAACAATCAATCCGCGATACGCAAGCAACAATCAGGAAACTTGCAGAATCAACCGCAGAAGAACGAAAGCGCACTGCACACCTATGCTGCACGTGAAAACGAGACCTCTTCGCATCAACGCGACATGAATCTAACCATGCTGATTAACCACGCTGATCTTTTTTGCTCTCATCGACCAACAGCTTCGCGGAAGAAGGCGATCTCTTTGGCATAGCCAGGAAGCTCGTTCGGCGTTTCGAGAATGGCCGGTAGCCCCCGCAAAGCAGGATGTTCGAGCACCCGCACGAGCGCCTCTGCACCAATCTGGCCTTCTCCGATACGGGCATGCCGATCCTTATGCGCACCGCACGTATTCAGGGAATCGTTGATATGGAGCGCCTTCAGATGCTCGAGACCGATCAGACGATCGAACTCATCGAGCACGCCATCCAAATCGTCCTTGATATCGTACCCTGCATCCCACACATGACAGGTATCCAGGCAAACGCCCACTTTTTCAGGATGGTCCATGCACGCGCGGATCGCTGCGATCTCTTCGAAGGTCGATCCCACCTCTGATCCTTTTCCTGCCATCGTCTCAAGAAGGAGCGTGGTGGTCTGATCGGGCGTGATCACTTGATTCAAAGTTTCAGCGATCTGCTCGATCCCAACTTCGCTCCCCTGCCCCGTATGCGAGCCAGGATGCATGTTGAAGAGCTGGTTCGGCGTGTACTCCATACGCGCAAGATCATCCACGAGCGCCTGAAGAGCGAATTCGCGCACCGATTCCTTCGCTGAACACGGGTTGATCGTGTAGGAGCCATGCGCAACGATCTTATCGATGCCCGCCTCTTTGCAAGCTTGTTCGAAGCGTTTGATGTCCTCTGGGTCGATCGCTTTAGCGGCCCCTCCGCGCGGGTTGCGTGTGAAGAAGGCGAACGTGTTTGCGTCGATGCTCTGCGCGCTCTTCGCCATCGCTTCATAACCTTTTCCTGAAGACAGGTGGCATCCGATGATCAACTCTTGTTGCATAACAAACCTCTATCGTATTAATGAGCAGATGCGAGCAGCTCTTTTGCATGCGCAAGAGAGGTTTCATCTACACGTCCGGAAAGCATGCGGGCAACTTCCGCAACCCGCTCTTCAGCGGACAGTGCTCTGATATCTGTGGTAAGTTCGGGCACTTCGTGCTTTTCGACAAGATAATGAGCATCTCCGACTACCGCAACCTGCGGCAAATGCGTGACCACGATGAGCTGGTGTGTCTGCGCCAGATCTTTCAAAACAGCCGCCAATGCGAGCGCGGTCTTACCCCCAACACCCGCATCGATCTCATCGAAAACGAGCGTATCGACATCATCACAGCTGCCCAGCACCACCTTGAGTGCCAGCATCACACGACTGACCTCGCCACCTGAAGCGATAGCCGATAGTTTTTGTGGAGAAAGCCCTGCGCCAGGAACGAACAGGTAATCGAGCGCCTGCGTTCCCCACCGCGTCCATGCTTCACGCGCAAGATCCTGAAGCTCCACCACCAAAGAAGCACTCCCCATCTCAAGACGAGCCATCTGAGCGGTGACCGCAGCAGAAAAGCGCGGTGCCACCTCTTCGCGAGCAGCCGCGAGCGCATCAGCCGCCGAAACAAGCCTATCTTCAGCTTCCTCGCGCGCCTGCATCGCTTCCGCGAGCAATTCGTCGCACGAATCGTAAGAAGCAATGAGCTGGTTCGCTTCAGCGAAGGTTGCGAAGACCTCATCCATCGTTGGACCATATCCGCGCATGATACCTTGAAGCGCTGAAAGGCGCGTTTGCCGCACCTCGAGCTCATCTTCCGAAAAATCGATGCTCGCCTGATAGCGCGCAAGCTCATGACCCACATCCTCGAGCAAGAAATACGCTTCGCGCACGGCTTTCTGCTGTGCCTCGACCGCCCCATCAACGCCTGCGATCCTATCGATCGACACCTGGGCATCCTGCAACTTCTCGAGCACGCCACCTTCGGCAGTGAGCACCTGATAGGCTGATCGTGTCTCGCCAGCCAGCATCTCGGCATTCTCATAGAACGGAAGCTCTTGGAGCAGGGTCTCGTATTCGCCAGGCTGCGGATCGACCGCAGCGATCTGTTCGACCGTGAAACGCGCTCGATCGAGCGCAACGGAATCCGCTTCGCGCAGCTTCTGCAAACGCTCGACTTCCGCCTGCGCAGCCGCACACGCATCGAACGCTTCTTGATAGCGCTCGAGCGCAGGGCCGATGCTCGAAGCACCCCATCTATCGAACAGCTTTCGCTGATAGGAAGCATTGAGCAATTGCTGATGCTCATGTTGGCCGCACAGATCGATGCTCGCGCCAACCCCCGAAGCAAGATCCTTCACGCCCGCAAGCGACCCATCGATGGTCACCCGCGAACGACCGTTGAGCCCCACCCGACGACAAACCACGGTGCCATCCTCGGAGGATACGCGCATCTCTTGTTCGACAGATCCGCTGTGCTCAGTTGATACCCCCTGTTGGGCAGATCCGCTCTGTTCAGCGGGCACTTCTTGCTCATCACCCTCAGCGCTCTCAAGGAAGAAGCGTCCCTCAACAGCAAGTTCAGCCGCGCCTTCGCGGATCATTCCCGCATTCGCGCGTTCGCCCACCAAAAGCTTGAGCGCATTCAATAAAGCGGTCTTGCCCGAGCCAGTTTCGCCCGTTATCACCGTCATGCCACTTGAGGGTTGAAAAAGGGTATCACGAATGAGTGCCACATTGGCAATATGCATTTCATCGAGCATACGTAGGCCTTTCTCCAGCAACGAATAAGCTGGTCGATTCACGATCAAGAGCGCGTCTTTCGTGATGCCCACAGACGCTGTTGCGCCCCTCGAACCAATGCTTCGATCGAATCGATTATATCGATGCCCTTACTTTATGTCTTCGTCGTTGCGTGTTTTGTGCCGCGCGTAAATCATCTGCCAAACTACATAAACACCCAACACGAACGCGCTCAAATAGCCAACTATCCCAAGCAGCGGCACGCCTAAGAATCGTGGCATCATATCCGTTGTGCAGATGATGCTCGAACCGATGAAGAGTCCTGCCGAAATGAGGGCGAAGGCAAGATAGCCCGTAAGCGAATAGACGGTCGATTTAAGATCCTTCGGCATGTTCATCTCGGCGCCAAGACTGATCTCTCCCTCGTTCAACATATCGAGCGTATGGGAAAGCTGGGTCGGCAGCTTCGTGCTCGCATCGAGCGAACGGGCGCTCTGAATGCCCATCTCCTTCATCTTCTGGAGCATCGCATTGAGCGTGAGCGTTTTCTTCTGGATGTGATCAGAAACGATCTCGACGATATTCGTGGTAGGTGAAAGATCAGCGACCACCCCTTCGATGGTCATGAATCCACGCGCAAGCATAGTGAACGATGGATTGATCACCAAATTTTGAGAGCGCAGGATCTCGATGACATCCATGAATGCTTCGCCGATGTTGATGTCCTCCAGATTGGCGTTCGCGTACGAATTCAGCAATTCTGCCATCTGTTGCAATAACCGCCCTTGATCGACCGGTCCCTTGATAGAGGTAAGACCGAGCGCCGCCTCCTTGAGCTCGTAGGGATCCTTCGCAGCAATAGCCGCGAACGCTTGATTCACGAGAGCACGCTGAGAGGAATTGAGCGAGCCGGTCATGCCCAGATCGATCCAAACGATCTCCTGGTCCCGCACGATGATGTTGCCTTCATGCGGATCGGCGTGGAAGAATCCCGCATCGATCACCTGCATGATGTAGTTCTGCGCCAACCGGTTCGCAAGCTCGTCAAGGTCGTTTCCCTGCGCGATGAGCGTAGCATGGTCGTTTATCTCTGGCCCCGAGACATACTCCATCACCAGAATGGACTCCGAAGAATACTCGGGATACGGACAGGGACACGTGACCCCTTCGCTTCCTTCAAGCTCCTGGTGAAACTGCATCAGATTGTTGAGCTCGATCGTGAAATCGAGTTCGTTTGCGGTAGTGCGCTCGAGCTCGGTCAAAAGACCCTCCAGTGTTCCTACCAATTCCTTATGTTCGATGGTCCCTACCTCAGCAAACGTGAGAAGATGCCGCAGCAGGGTCAAGTCTTCAGCCATCTCCTCCTTGATCCCCGGGCGACGAACCTTCACTGCCACTACCGAGCCATCCAAGAGCGTGGCCTTGTGCACCTGCGCGATCGAGGCAGACCCCAGCGGCTTCTCTTCGATCGACGCGAACACAGTATTCCAGGGATGGCCGAAGTCTTCCTCGATGCACGCGATAACGGTGGCGAAACCAAGCGGATCGACATTGCTGCGCAACTCGGCGAAGGCTTCACAATAATCCTTGGGCAAGATATCAGCGCGGTTCGAAGCAAGCGGCCCGATCTTCACATAGGTGGGACCCAGATCCTCCAAGAAGCGTACGGCTTTTTGAGGATCCATGCCATGAATAACCTGGTCCTTGTGCACGATCTCGAGTATCTCTTTCGCACGCTTGCCAGAGGTCTTATCGTTGACGGTCACTTGGGCAAGCTTCATCAACTGCTTGAATGTTGGCATCGCTTGTTCCTCCTGAACACAAGATCGGCTTCGATGCAGGAGCTTGCAGGTATCCCACATCCAGCGCTGTTCATCAAAAGGGTAGCGAAAAGAGAGCAGCTTCCGCCAAGAAAACCAGAATTGAAAACGAGCTGTGGTTTTATCGAACATCCTGTCAGATGTGAGAACTTGCTCAAAAAACATACGATCGAAAAGATTTGAAAGAAGCAAATGCACTAAACTAAACCAAGGGGAAAGACTAAGGGGGATCTATGGAATTCGAAACTATCCTGACCGAAGAGCGCGACGGCGTGTTCATTATCACGTTCAACCGCCTGGAAGCGCGCAATGCCATCAACAACCTCATGACCAAAGAGCTCTCTGATGCGCTCGATTATTGGGATAAGAACGATGAACTGCGTGCCTGTGTGCTCACCAATAACGGGCACGTTTTTTGCGCGGGTTCTGACCTGAAGGAGCTGGCAGAAGATGCCTGGGAGATGCCCGAAGGACGCGAAAAATGGGGCTTCGCTGCATGTACGAAGCGCTACTTCGATAAGCCGCTCATCGCAGCTGTACGCGGCAAAGCATTAGGTGGCGGCGTCGAGATCGTTGCTGCATGCGATCTGGCAGTTGCTTCCGATGAATCGATCTTCGGCTTGCCCGAGCCACGCGTCGGCCTTACCGCTGCTGGTGGCGGCACGCTGTTGCGCCTTGCTCAACAGATCCCGATGAAGTTCGCCATGGAACTGTTGCTGGTGGCAGAGCCCATCTCGGCACAAAAGGCCAACGAATGGGGTCTGGTGAACTATGTCGTGCCCGATGATCAGGTGGTCGATAAGGCGGTCGAGCTGGCAGAAAAGATCGCACTCGGCGCTCCCCTCTCCATCAAGTACAGTAAGAAGACCGTCATCGAATCCTTCGGCTCGAACTTCATCTACCCATCTCCTGGTTGGGAAGTGCTCGAAGAATATGAGAAGATCACGCGCGCGAGTGCCGATGCTCACGAAGGCGAGGTCGCATTCGCCGAGAAGCGCAAACCTGTCTGGACAGGTCGCTAACGAACGAATGGCAGCCAATGTCTCACGAACAAAGCGTGTCACATACCCATTCGAATGAGAACGAAGACCGGTCACATGATCGGTCTTCGTTGCTCGAAGACACAACGCTTGCATGCGCATGTGAGCTGATACCACCATGCGTTGTCTCAGTGATCGACCTGCTTGAATCCGCAGGTTACGAGACGTGGCTGGTGGGCGGCTTCGTGCGCGACCTCTTACTTAAGCGGGAGCTTCACGATTTCGACCTTACCACTGCAGCTCCTTGGCAGCAGGTGAAAGAACTCTGCATTGCTGCGGGCTACGCAGCACATGAGACCGGCACCAAGCATGGGACCATCACGGTGGTTGCGAATGACACCGTGCTCGAGATCACCACCTTCCGCACCGAGGGTACCTATCTCGATCATCGTCACCCTTCGGAGGTCATCTTCACGGACTCGATCGAAGAGGATCTTGCCCGCCGCGATTTCACCGTGAACGCGATGGCGTTCCATCCAGCACGCGGCATCCTCGATCCCTTCGGTGGCCAAGCGGATCTGCGTGCGGGAATGATCCGCTGCGTAGGAGATGCGAATGCGCGCTTTTCCGAAGACGCGCTGCGCATCTTGCGTGCGCTGCGTTTTGCATCCCAGCTAGACTTCACCCTGGAACCGAAAACCGCTCATGCTGCGCTCGATCAGCGCAAAGACCTGCTTCTCATAGCAGATGAGCGCATCGAGGACGAGCTGACCAAGCTCTTGTGTGGCAAGAACGTCTATCAGGTGCTCATGGAGTACACAGAGATCCTGAATGTGGTGCTTCCCGAGCTCATCGCCATGGAGGGTCTCGACCAGAAGACGAAGTATCACATCTACGATGTTTACGAGCACACTGCTTGGGTGGTGCATTACTCGCCCGCCACCCCACTCGCACGTTGGGCGGCGCTCTTGCATGATATCGGCAAGCCCGATACCTTCTTCACCGATGAAGAAGGCGTGGGTCACATGTATGGCCATCCAAAGGTAAGCGTTGAACACCTGCACAGCATCGCGAAACGGCTGCACTTTTCGCGCGCATTCACGAGCGATCTTGCGCTGCTCGTGTGCTATCACGATACACGTCCAGCGCCTACGAAGAAGTCGATTCGCCGGCTGTATGCCAAGCTCGAGAATAAGGAGTATCTCTTCCACGCCATGTGCGATCTGATGCGTGCCGATTCACTCGCACAAGCTCCCGAATACCACGAGCGCGTGAACGAGATCGACAAGCTCGAAGCGCTCTTCGACGAGATGATCGCTGAAGATGAAGTGTTCTCGCTGCGCGACCTGCCTCTCTCAGGTAAGGATCTGATCGAAGCAGGTATACCCGAAGGCCCCGCTATCGGCGAAGCGCTCGGAGCAACGTTCCAAGAGGTGATCGAAGAGCGCCTGCCCCTCGATCACGATGCCCTCCTCACCTTCGCCCTCGATTGCCACAGGAGGCATCTTTCGTAAACAAGATCATGCAGGGTCAATAGAGGCGTCGAGGCGCCAACTATGGTTCACAGGACCGTGACCGCTGCCGAGCTGCAAATCATGTGCAAGTGCTTGGGTGAGATAGAACTTCGCGCGCTTGACCGCTTCAACGAGCTCGCAATCTTGTGCCAAATAACATGCGATCGCCGAAGAGAGCGTGCAACCCGTACCGTGCGTGTTCTGCGTTTCGATGCGCAGCTCGCGAAGCCAGAACTCCGTGCCGTCTTCAGCGAGCAGCAGATCATATGCTTGTCCTGATTCGAAGACGTGATCGCACACCACCTCTGATCCTGAAATGTATAAGCGCACCGGTTCTTCCACGCTCCCGAAACTCTCAAGGTGGCCACCCTTCACGAGCACCGCTCGTGCACCAAGCGCCTGAATAGCGCGCGCTGCCTCAACCATCTGCTGCGGTTGCGTGATAGCAATCCCGCTGAAGACCTCTGCCTCGATCAAGTTGGGCGTGACCACACTTGCCAGCGGGAACAGTTCGCGAACCAAGCTTTGCGCCACGTCGTCAGTTGCCAGCGATGCCCCGCTCGTCGCGATCATCACAGGATCGAGCACGATGTTCTCCGCGCGGTAAGCACGTAGCGATTCTGCAATGGCCTTGATCAGCGCAGGGTTCGCCACCATGCCGATCTTGACCGCATCAGGGCGAATATCGGCGAAGATCGCCTCGATCTGTTCGGCAAGGAATCCGGGTGTGGTTTCCTGCACTCCCAACACGCCCATGGTGTTCTGCGCAGTAAGCGCCGTAATGGCCGATTGACCATACACCCCCAGCGCCGTCATGGTCTTCAGGTCTGCCTGGATTCCTGCGCCCCCGCTCGAATCCGAACCCGCTATGGTCACTACGCTCTTCATACCGCCCTCATCCCTACTCTTGAATACTTACCTAGCGCTGTCTTTTTCGCACAGCAGCGCCTCAAAGCGCTTCGGCCACCTTCGACAAATGCTTGACCGCATCTGCCAGATCATCCTGCGCGAAGATCGCTGAAACCACTGCGATTCCGGCAATGCCCGTCCCCGCAAGTTCGCGCGCATTGTCTGCCGTGATCCCTCCAATAGCCACCACAGGGATCGAAACCGCGGCGCAGATCTGCCGCAACACCTCATGATCGATCGTCCACGTGTCTTGCTTGGTCGAGGTGGGAAACACCGCGCCTACCCCTAGATAGTCGGCACCTTCAGCCTCCGCTTTACGCGCTTGCTCAAGCGTTTTTGCCGTAACGCCGATGATCGCTTGGCCGCCAAGCGTACGACGCGCTTCAGCACAGGGGATATCATCTTGGCCGATATGCACACCATCAGCGCCAATGCGCAAAGCGAGCTCGACATCGTCATCGATCAAAAGCGGAATACCAGCTTGTGCGCACAATTCCTGCGCCTCGCGTGCAAGCGCCTCTTTCTCTTCGGGCGCGGCGTGCTTTTCGCGAAGTTGCACACAGGTGATCCCACCTGCGGAAAGAGCCACTTGCAAGACCTTCTCGAACCGACGCCCACGAAGCCACGAGCGATCCGTGACCGCATAGAGCCTTAAGGCATCGCGAATCTCTTCTTTGCTCCGCGTTCGCATGAAACTAGTATTCATCACCAAGATCGATGACGAGACCATCCATGATGGTATTGACCGTGCGAACCGCACACATCTTGCCGCACATCGTGCACGATTCCTCGTTCGTTGGCGGCGCGCTCTCGAAATATTCGCGCGGTTTCACTGGGTCAAGCGCCAGAGCGAACATCTCTTCCCAATCGAAGCGCCGTCTGGCATCACTCATGCGATTATCCCGGTCGCACGCACCAGGAATTCCCTTAGCGATATCTGCCGCATGTGCTGCGATCTTCGTTGCCACCAGCCCCTCGCGCACATCGTTCACATCGGGAAGGCGCAAGTGCTCAGCAGGTGTAACATAGCAAAGGAAATCCGCACCACTGCTCGCAGCCACTGCGCCACCAATAGCAGCCGTGATGTGATCATACCCTGGTGCGATATCAGTAACGAGCGGTCCGAGCACATAGAACGGCGCATCATGACACAAGCGCTTCTGCAGCTTCATATTGGCTGCGATCTCATCGATAGCCATATGGCCCGGGCCTTCGACCATCACCTGAACGCCCGCATCCCACGCGCGCTTAGTAAGCTTACCGATCTCGATCAACTCAGCGATCTGCCCAGCATCGGTCGCATCATACCCACAGCCAGGACGCATCGCATCACCAATACTGATCGTCACATCATATTCATGTAGGATCTCGAGCACGTCATCGTAGTATTCGTAGAACGGATTCTCGTTGCCCGTTGCTTCCATCCAGGCGAAGATGAGCGAACCGCCGCGCGAAACGATGTTCATCAAGCGGCCCGTCTCCTTGAACGATTCGATCACGCGCCGGTTCATGCCCGCATGGATGGTCACGAAATCCACCCCGTCTTCAGCATGACGGCGCACCACATCAAGGAAGTCCTGCGGCGTGATGGAGATGAGCGCTTTCTCCAAATAACCGATCGCATCGTACATGGGCACCGTGCCGATCATAACAGGAGCCATCTCGAGCAGCTGCTTGCGAAACTCCTGGGTCTTGCCATGGTTCGATAGGTCCATGATGCCTTCCGCGCCCAGCTCAAGCGCAACGCGAACCTTCTCAAGTTCGACATCCATGTCGATCAGATCGCCTGAGATTCCTAGGTTGACATTAACCTTCGTGCGCAAGCCCGTGCCCACGCCTTCAGGATCGAGATTCTTATGATTGATATTTGCCGGGATCGCAATGCTTCCCGCAGCAACGCCCGCGCGGATCTCTTCAGGAGCCTTGCGCTCCTTCTCTGCAACGCGCTTCATTGCATCAGTGATGATTCCTTGCCGAGCGGCATCGATTTGCGTGATCGTCATGATCGCATTCCCTTCGTTGGCATTATCCAGACAGGTTCATCGGGTCGGAGCACCGCTCCCTCTCAGCCTGCAACGCGCAAGCTCCCCGTATGTAATCGTGGCATCTCAAACCACTACGTAAAAGTATAGCTCATTCAGATGCACCTTCGGCTGGCATTGATCGCGCTACCAAATTGTTGCGCATGCCGTATCATGGATAACCATGATGTTCCATCGCAGAAATATGGATAAGAATCGGCCGCGCTTCAAAGCGGATAAGCGTTTCCTTATCGTTGTTGCCTTAGCAATCGTGTTCACTGCTGCAGTTCTACGTGCTCCTATTACTTCGATGGGTGCGCTGTGCGTTGAGGTGCAAAACGATCTTGGCCTTTCATCTGCAGCGATGGGCCTGGTGACCACGCTTCCCCTTCTTGCGTTCGCTGCCTCAGCACTTTTCATGAGCGCACTATCGGAACGCTTTGGGAAAAGTCGCGTGCTTGCTTTTGGTTGCACGGCGATCATCATCGGGATCCTTCTGCGTTCGTTCGCGGGTCCGTTCGGCCTTTTCTTCGGCACGATCCTTCTCGGGTTCGGCATCTCTTCAGGAAACGTGCTGCTGCCTTCGGTCGTGCGTGACAACTTTCCTGCCCATGTAGGCGTGATGACCGCCCTCTACACCACCACTATCAGCGTCTTCGCTGGAGGCATCGCAGGATTCAGCTCCGCGCTCGTCGCCGCCTCTTCCGACTGGCGCACGGTCTTGACGATGGTCGTTCCTTTCGCCGCGATCGCACTCTTACTCTGGATCGCAGCGCGTTGCATGATGAGACCGACGAAGAGCGCGCCCGAGCGTCGGGTGCTCCGCCTGCATCCCGCGAACCTGATCAGCCAATATCTCTTGAAGCAGCCTCTTACCTGGTGGATAACGGGTCTCTTCGGCGTTCAATCGATCCTCTTCTTCAGCCTCGTAGCCTGGCTTCCCGCCATCCTTACTGAAGGCGGAGTGAGCGCATCGGCGATCACCACCTGCGTTGCTCTCTTCCCTATTGTGGGCATTCCCTGCACGATCTTCGTTCCGCCCATTGCCCAACGTCTCAAGCGACAGCGTTTGTTCGGCGCGAGCATTGGGATGATCTGCGTAGTGGGCATCGTAGCGCTCTTCTTCGTGAATGCCGATGCAACAGCGATCGTAGCCACCGTTATCGTGGGCTTCGCACTTGGCGCGCCCTTCTGCTTGTGCATGTACTACTTCGGCGTGCGCACCGAGAACCCCGAAGATTCCTCGAAGCTCTCCAGCATCTCGCAAACATTCGGCTACCTTATGGCAGCCATCGGTCCGGCGTGTCTCGGGCTGCTCGTCGATCTATCAGGGTCATGGTTCTTGCCGCTTGCGGTCATGCTTGCGCTTTCGATCGTGTTGGTCATATGCGGCTGGAAATCTGGGAGCGGCACGATCCCTGCTTGTCCTACGAAAACGGATTAGCTTCTTCGCCCTGTGCTCAGTGCGAACAAGACTGCGATGCTACGCCTCGTTGCATTCACGCGGTGTGGCTTCTTGCTTTAGCTTTTCGTTCGCACTTACTTGATGAAGGACTCTCCAGCGTATGAAATGCTCTTGAGCTCGTGTAGCGGAAGAAAGATCCAGGTGCTTCCCGCGTCCAGCGAAATACGCGCAGCCTGACCAGTGAGCTCATTCGAGATGCCCAGCGGAAAGCAGTTCGTAAGCCGGGCATCTTCAAGACCATATGCCAAACCTGTTTCATACACGCCTGAAACGCTATCGGAATGAGCGAGCACTGAACAGATTCCTTGTGAACCTGCTGCGATCTCAAGATGATTCAATTCACCTTCTGCATCGAGCGCAACGACAACTTCTTCTTCGGTAACGCCCCACACCCGCTGACCTTTGCGCGCAGCAGCTGCCATCAACTGCAGGTTAGCGAGCGAATGATCGAGACGTGCATAGAGACCGTCGCACATGACGATATGCGTGAATCCTCCCTCGATCGCGAAGTTGAGCGCAAGGTCCATGTCGGTGAAGTCTTTGTGGGGATCGAAAGGGTGAACGCACACACCGCCTTCCGCTTCTTGCGGAACGAACCCGAGCGAATCGAAATCGCCGAAGGCATGATGCGGTGCGATCCCTCGCTCTACAAGCGCTGCATATCCTGCATCGACCGCGATGATCGCATCGAAGGCGAAGTTCTCGAGAACGAAATCGAGGCCTTTATGTTCGGTAGGTGCGCCCCCTACCAGCAAGCAAGAATGCATGATGCTCCTTCGCGCTTTGGTGATGTTTGCTAGAATACCATAGGAGTGAGTCGGGCAACCGCGCCGCATGCGGTGAGGAAAGTCCGGGCTTCAAAAGGCAAGATGCCAGCTAACGGCTGGGCGGGGTGACCCGACGGATAGTGCCACAGAAAAGAAAACTCCTGGTCTGAGGCGTCTCAAGACATCATCAGCAGGTATTTCCCTGCGATGTTGGTTGATTCTGAGGCGCATTCAGCGCTTCAGATCTGCGTGAAGTATGAACGAGCAGCCTTGGCTGCGCTGTGAGTGAATCCTGAACGCTGAGATGATGTGCTGAGGCGCCTCAGGCTGTGGAAAAGCTGAAACGGTGCGGTAAGAGCGCACCAGCATACTGGTAACAGTATGGCTTGGTAAACCCCATCTGAAGCAAGCGCAAATAGGAGTGCGATACGGTTGCCTTTCCGTGCATTCGGGTTGCGTGCTAGAGCTTCTTGGTAACAGGAAGTCGAGATAAATGGTTGCCGATCACAGAACCCGGCTTATAGACTCACTCCCCTTTCTTTATTCTACAAGGACAGCCAAGCCCACAAGCGTTCATTGCCAGATCGGCGAAGGCAGTGAGGTAGCAAAGTGACTCTTTTCCGACACTCTAGTTAGTAATAAAACCCGAGAAAAGCAGTGACGCATGAGCGAATCTGCAAAATGCAGATTCGCGAACAGGGAAACGGGTCACTTTGTACCTCGCAGGCTTCGCCGATCTTTAACCTTATAGATTAGAGAGCAGGCAGGCTGGAAAGCCAAGCAGTGATGAGAGGTTCGGGGGCATCGATGGCAAGGCGCTTGTGGCGGCTTGTCTGCCCTTGCACCACCTCTACTTTCGATTTCGCGATCCCCAACTCAGAAGCGACAAGCTTACAGAGCGCTTTGTTCGCCTTGCCGTTATCGGGCGGTGCGGTCACGCAGGCCTGCACTTCATCCAAACCTTCGATGGATTTTATGCCCAAAACAGCATCACGCCCCGAGCGGGGCGTGAGACGTAGTGCAAGTTTATACGGTTGACCAGCCATGAGACCTTAGTCGATCTCGTCGAAG
Organism: uncultured Eggerthella sp.; assembly: GCA_902464295.1. Lineage (GTDB taxonomy): Bacteria > Actinomycetota > Coriobacteriia > Coriobacteriales > Eggerthellaceae > Anaerotardibacter. Next base: position 63,399 of record CABQIW010000002.1, on the reverse strand, counting down.
GTGAAGGAATCATCCGCGTCGCCGTAGCCGGAAAGATCCTTCGAAGACTGCGAGGGCTTCGGAGGTGCCGGGCTGGCAACGGCAGGATTGACCGTAGGCGTGGTGTAGGTTGCGGTTGAAGGAGAAGGAGACCATTTCTTTGCAACAGGTTCAGCTTTTGCATCTTCATCGATCAAGCCTTCAGGAATAACGATATCGGACGTGTTATCGCCACCGATCTCGGAAAGGCGCTTCGTAGATGCAGCAATGAAGTCCTTGAGCATCTCCTGATACTGCTCGCGCACCTTCTCGCGGCTGACCGTGAGTTCGCTGATCTGCTCGATGATGCGCTGCTTTTCGCCATCAGCCTTATCGAGAATGCGCTGACCTTCTTCTTCGGCATTACGACGGATGTTCTCGCCATCGGTCTTCGCCTTTGAAACGATCTCATCGGCCGTGCGCTGCGCGATGATGAGCGCCTGCGCGATGGCATTGTCTTCGCTCTTGCGCTCGCCAAGCTGGCTTTCGAGCTCTGCGATGCGTGCATCCTTCTCAGCAAGAGCAGCTGAATCCTCCAAAGAAGGAGCCGCTTGCTGCTGCTGGTTCGAACTAGCCGGCGTGCTCTTCGCTTCAGCGAGCTGGGCACGCAGGTGGGCAATTTCATCGTTGAGCGCATCGATCTCATCGGAAACGTGCTCAAGGAAGACGTCTACTTCATCGACATCGTATCCACGACGCTCGATCTTGAAACTCTGCTGCTGAATATCCTCGGATGTAATCGCCATAACAACCTCTCTTGCCTGGTAAATATGCGCGCTTTAGAACAATGATACTATAAATCGCACCCCGAACTGTAACACAAGTAACGCGATAATAGGGGTAATGTCCACCATCCCACCAATAGGAGGGATAAGTCGTTTAAAAAGATTCAAAAAAGGATCACAGATCTTACCAAGAGCGTTGCGAATCTCCTCAATGATGCCGCCCATCGGGAACCACGAGAGCAGAACATAGATGACGATGACGAAACTGTAGGCATCTGAAAGCGAAATGAGAATGTACTGCCAGCTCACGTTGTATCCTTTCCTTCCTTATCCACGACCAGCCCGACCCTCTCACCGAAGCGGCCGATCGGCAAAACGCTAGAGCACCTTCTTGAGGCGCAGTTGATCGCGCTCAACGAGCGTGAGCTTCCCATCCTTTATGATCGAGAACACCTGCGGTGCTTCATAGGTGATCTGCATATCGAGCGCTGCGACCGCGCCGAATGCGAAATCGAGAATGCGCTTCGAGAGGCCCGCGTTCACATACTTGAGGTTCAAGATGACCACGCTCCCCTCTTTGAGCATGGTGACGATATTGACCGCTTCTTCGAAGTTCTTCGGCTCGAAGATCTCTACCTTACGGGTGAAATGCCCGCCAACACTTGAGCCGCGATTGGCAGGAGCGGGACTCGATGCGGAAGGATCGGTCGAAGCGAACAGGCCATCAAGGCCACTCGAACCCGTAGAGGGCATCACCGAAGTCTTCGCAGCATCTTGACGCTGATACGGCGAAACGAAATCGCGATACGCCGTTTCAGGTCGATCAAAACCGATCGTATCGGCTGGGTCGGAATCGAGATCGGCGCTCACGCTCACGCGGCTGCTCGAACGCGTGCCAAAGCGAGAATCCGCCGTACTGGAGAGATATCCTGGGACCGACGACGAGGTAGGCACGCTATAATTCCGCGGCTGTTCAGGCGTCATCACCCCATAGGCCGAGGTCGTGCTCTTGATATCGTCAAGTGAGACAAGGCGTGCCGGGCGCGTGCGATAAGGATCGCGCGTGGTGTACGTATCGGAATAGGAATCGCCATAAGAGTCGACCGCATACGATTCATCGTAGCCATATTCGCCATAATCGTCGAAATTCGGGTCGTACGCGTAATCTTCGTAATCGTACTCTTCTTGCGCGTAATCGTCCTTCTCGGCATTTCGCGACCCGAAGTTGAGTTTGTCCTTTATGCTTTCAACGAAGCTTCCTGCAGATTTTGAAGGATTGGGAAAATCCATAAAGCCTTTCCTTTACAAGCCTTGCGCTCCACCAACTGAAGCACACGACTCTCTGTCCTACTCGAACGAGGGATCGAATATCGCTCGTCCAACCCTTACTATAGTAGTGCCTCGCTCGACTGCTTGAGGCCAGTCTTCGGTCATACCCATAGAAATATCAGACAGCGTGACATCAACGCCTGCTTGATCAAGGTGCGCCTGCAATTCATCGCGCAGTTTCGCAAGCCCGCCGAAGGATAGCTCGATCGCCTCTTCATCGGCACGTGGCGCCATGGTCATGAGTCCTTGGATGCGCACATGGGGAAGATTCGCCGCCTGCACGATGACCTCATACACCTCATCAGGACGAAAGCCGCTCTTAGATTCCTCGCCTGAAACATTCACTTCGAGCAAAACCGGTTGAACCTTATCGATCTCTGCCGCTGCCTTATCGATCTTGGGAAGATGCTCTGCTTTGCACACCGAATGGATAAGGTCTGCAGCAGAAACGATATCGTGGATGCGGCGCGATTGGATATTACCGATGAAATGCCACGTCTCTTGGGGAAACGCCGCGCGCTTGCGCAGAAGTTCATCGGGGCGGTTCTCGCCGAATGCATGCGCACCACCTTCGATAGCCTCCTGCACCTGGTCGAGGTCAACGGTCTTAGAAACTGCGAGCAGCAATACCTCACGCGGGTTGCGACCTGCCTTTTCACAGGCCTGGTCCACTTCAGCACGCACACGCTCATACCGCTCTTTTATTGACATACCGGATGCTCCTTCGAAGTTGCGTATCGTCTTTATCCTACTATACCGCACCTGGGAAAAGGGCGCGGGCATGCTGCTGAACCGTAAACGATGTTAGAGACGGATCGCGAACGCACCGTGGCGCCCCGACACACCATCTTGCGCCCTGAAGGAGAAGAAACGATCATTCTCACATACCGTGCAACAGCCCAGATCGCAGATACGCACCGGGTCAATGCCGCGCTCAACGAGCTGAACGCGCAAGGCAGCTCCCAGATCGATATGCTTCTCATCGAAACGGCACTCCTCGCCGAATTTGGCAACGAAAAGGGCATGAACATCTGCGCCCGTTTCAAAGCATTCGCGATGGATATAAGGACCGATATAGACATTGGTTTGGTCTGCGAGTTCTCTTCGACTAAAGCCGTGCTCCTGGCACTCTTGGTCGAGCATGAGATCGAGCGCTTTCGCTGCGATCTCGTTCTCAACGCCGCGCCAACCTGCATGCACGACCGCGAAACGGCCCGTAGGCAGCACGATGATAACCGGCACGCAATCAGCAAAGCACAAGAGCGCTCCCACCTCACGCGCGGAAACGATGATCCCATCGGCGCCTTCAGCCGCTGCCCGCTGCACACTGACAACCTCACGTGCCGCCTCAACCGTGAGCACCGTATCGCCATGCACTTGCTTTGGAACGATAAGTGCCTCTTCGGATACTTCGAGTGAAGAGGCTAGCGCAGAGAAGAGCAATGCACGGTTCTGAAGCACCTTATCAAGATCGTCTTGTACATGCGAACCCAGATTGAGCGAAGCATAAGGCCCTTCGCTCACGCCGCCTTCGCGCATAGTGAACGCGATGCGCACGCCGCACGCTTCGAAGAGTGCTTCATCGGTGAAAACAGGCACAGACGCAAAACAGCCCTCATCGAGCGTTGGTCGTGGCAAGATGAGGGCTGTCATATCAAACCTTTCAGGCGGAGACGCGATATGTGCGTCTCTCTTATGCGCTTACTGGCGCTTCAGGAAATCGGGGATGTAATCCTCGTCGGCAAAACGTGGCTCGTTGGAGTAGAGCTGCTGATAAGTGCTCTGCGTTTGCTGAGGAGCCTGGTTTTGCTGCGCGCCATTGCGCGGCGTAGTGGAGTTGAATACGTTATCTTTGCGAGAGAAATCCATGGCAGATTGCGCAGTGTTCGCTTTGAACCCGGTTGCGATGACCGTGATGCGCACTTCTTCCTGCATTTCCGGATCGACGATCTGGCCGTAGATGATGTTCGCGTTCTCGTCGGCCACTGCTTCGACCACGCGCGCTGCTTCGTCCACTTCGGAAAGCGCAAGACTCGGGCCGCCCGCGATGGAAAAGAGGATGCGGGAAGCACCTGCGATGGAGGTTTCGAGCAAGTTGGAATTGATAGCTTGCTGAGCCGCATCGAGCGCACGCGATTCGCCCGAGGAGATGCCGATGCCCATCATAGCCGTGCCGGCATCCTTCATGACCGTGCGGATATCCGCGAAGTCGAGGTTGATGAGACCCGGGATGGTGATGAGGTCGGTGACACCCTGGATGCCCTGACGCAGCGTGTCGTCTGCAATACGGAACGCATCGAGCATGCTGGTCTTCTTGTCGACGATCTCGAGCAAGCGATCGTTCGGGATGACGATGAGCGTATCGACCTTCATGGAAAGGAAGTCGATGCCCTGCTCTGCCTGGTTACGACGGAGACGGCCTTCGAAGCTGAAAGGCTTCGTGACAATGCCTACCGTAAGTGCGCCGATCTCTTCGCGGGCGATCTCGGCAACGACTGGTGCAGCGCCCGTGCCCGTGCCGCCGCCTTCACCAGCAGTAACGAACACCATGTCGGCATCAGCGAGCGCTTCGCGGATCTCTGCGCGAGACTCCTCTGCTGCCTGGCAACCGATCTCAGGATTCGCACCTGCACCCAAACCGCGCGTAAGCTCTTCGCCGATGTGGATGGTCTTGTCTGCATCAGAGAGAAGCAGTGCCTGGCGATCGGTGTTCACTGCGATGAATTCAACACCGCGCACGCCCGCTTCAACCATGCGGTTTACCGCGTTCGTGCCGCCGCCGCCAACTCCTACAACCTTGATGACTGCAAGATTATCAGCGCCTAATATTTGTTGCATAACATGCCCGCTTTCAATATTTAAGAAATCATACCTACGGGAATGCCTACCCGCGAATACTTGGATTAATTGTACACAAGAGCCGATTGATTGAAAACAATAAACTGCTCAAATGTAACTAAACTGCACGCCAGATCGGTTTATTCACCGTGCGCACGTTGATATAAGCGATCTTGCCGGGGTGCTCACGCATGAGTTCCAGGCAGACGCGTTCTTTATCGCGAATGTCCGATGAATCGCCGAACGCGATCTCGACCCCATTGTTCAAGGTGAGCGCGGTCGAATCAGAACTTGCTGCAGAGACCGACTTCACCTGGTCGGCAAGCTCCGTCGACATGCCATCGATGATAGCAAGGGCGTTCGAGATGTTGGGGTTGTTGCATTGCGAACCAGCCTCAGGAACCGCACCGTACGGCACGCTCGAGATATGCAGCGCCGCATCAGCATCCTCATAGACCTGTGGTGCGAGCTGCTGACCCTCTTCGCTGTTGCGATCGGGAATCTGCATGAGCCACGTACCATCCGAAGCGAGCGCCCAGGTTTGCTGATTGTCGTTATCGTCGATCACCACATCGACCACCGCCACGATATCGCGCTCGGTGATGTTCAAGTTGAGCGTGTCAGGAAAATGGCGCTCGACAGAAGCATCCAAGACCCAAGGGTTCGATTCCAGACGCCCTTCGATGCCACCGGTATCTACATTGAGTAACGTCGTTCCCTCAGGAACCGCTGCGAGCTGTGCGGTTTTCTGGTCGGTAAGATGATGCACGCCCGAAACGGTGATCTTGTTCACGGGGAACAAGTCCGTGCGACTCAAGATGAAGAGCCCCACCGCAAGCACCGCCACGATAATGACCGCCACGATGCCGATGATGAGCCCTTTGCGCGATTTCTTCTGCTGAGTTTGACGGCGATTCGAACGCACCTGAGAAACGCTCACTGAACGCAACGGCTCGTTACGATACGTCTGACGCGCTCCGCTGCTCCTCTGCGAGCGTGAACCCTGACCTGCAAGGTAGCTGCTATCGACATTAGGAAGGCTTGACCCGTAACTCGATGTGCGGCGCGAATTCGCGTGCGAAGAAACGGGAGCAGGACGCGTATTGCGCGCGCGATTCGAAGGAAGTGATACGTTCGCATCGCGATAAGCACTGTGCGAAACGCGCCGTTGTGGAGGCCGAGCAGCAGTTTGCTTCTTGGCGCTTGCACGATTGTTCTGAGGCATGCGCACCGAACGATCCTGGCTCGGACGTCCCTTGACCGAAGAAGGCAAGGCTGAGGTCTTATCAGCTCTTGAATTCTTCTTCGAACCCAAGGAATTTGACCTCCGGTTGAAGTTCGATGCCATAGTGTTCCTTCACTTTTTCTTGTGCGCGCTTGATGAGCGCAAGCACGTCAGATGCGCAAGCCTTGTTCTTGTTCACAATAAAATTAGCATGTTTTTCCGAGATTTGTGCGCCTCCACACATACTCCCCTTAAGCCCCACTTCATCGATAAGAGCACCAGCTGAAGCACCTTCAGGATTCTTGAACACGCTTCCGCAAGAAGGGTACTCGAGGGGTTGCGAAGCCTTGCGTCGCTCGAGGAGCGTGCGCATCTTATCGTGGATGTTGCCTGAGAGCGCCGGGGTGAGTTGCAGTTCGACCTCGACGATGATCTCGTCGGGCGCGAACGATGTGGAGCGATAAGCCCATTCGATATCGCTCGGCGCATAGCGCTTCAAGCCCTGATCAGGTGCGAACGTGGTAACCGATACCACACGCGAACCGATCCAATCGTCTTTCGTCCCCGCGTTCATACGCACCGCGCCGCCCACGCTCCCTGGGGTTCCGACCGCGAATTCCATGCCGCTGTATCCTCGATGGAAGACCTCTTGGACCAAGCGAGACAAGGTGGTACCGGCACCCACGACCACGCGTGCATTCTCTTCGTCGAATTTCCAGTTCCTGAACTCGCCGGCAAGCGCGATGACCGCACCCTTGAAGCCCGCGTCGGAAACAAGGAGATTGCTCCCCTTGCCCACAACGACCCAGAGGCATTCATCAGCTTTGCAAGCAGCAAGCGCCGCCGAAAGAGCCGCTGGCGAATTCACGAGGATATAGGCACGCGCAGGACCACCGATGCGATAGCTCGTATGCTTGGAAAGCGGTTCATCTAAGCGGATCTCACCGTCGAAACTCTCCTCGAACCGTAGTAATTCAAGATCAGAAGCGTGTCGCGCCATCAGTCGCGATCCTCCAATTCACGTTCTTTGAGAGAAGCGAGCAGCTCAGGTCCGATCGCGGTCACATCGCCCGCTCCCATCGTGATGATCAGATCGCCCGGCTCGAGCACTTCGAGCAGCGCTGGCACCACCTTCATGCGATGCGGAACGAACGAAGTCTGCTCGGGATGGCCCTCATGATCGAGCACCACTTGCATGAATGTTGCTCCCGTAACACCAGGGACCGGTGCTTCGCCTGCCGAATACACATCCATGAACGTGACGCGATCGGCCTTATCGAAGGCACGTCCGAATTCATCGCGCAGCACCTCGGTGAAGAGCTTCACACGCGAATAGCGATGCGGCTGGAAGAGCACGTGCACATGATTGAAATCGAGCGATTTGGCCGCCTCGATCGTGGCAGCGATCTCGGTAGGATGATGCGCATAATCGTCCACGATGGTGATACCATCCGCCTCACCTACGCGATCGAAACGACGACGCACGCCCGCAAAATCCTTCAACGCTTCAACCGCTGCCGCAATATCGAATCCGCGCGCCCACATGAGCGTGAGCACACCTGCCGCATTGAGCGCATTGTGGCGCCCAGGGTTCTGCTTGATCTGGCAGCTATATGAACTACCATCGGGCAAGGCAATATCGAACGAAGTAGCCAGGCCATGGGTTTGGTAATTTGAAACGGTGGTGTCGAATGCTTCGCCGAATCCATAGGTGTAGATCTTGCGACCAGTAGAGCGTGCAACCCGCACCAACTCTTCATCTTCACCGCAAACCACACAACAGCCATCTTCAGGCACGAGCATCATGAAATCGCTGAAGAGCTTATAGATCTCATCGAGGTCTTCGTAGTGATCGAGATGGTCGGCCTCGATATTCGTGATGAGCACTGCGCTCGGGTCGAGATGGATGAACGACTGATCGCTCTCATCGGCTTCGACCACGTAGTATTCACCCTTGCCACTATGCGCGTTCGAGTTGTACGCACGCACGATGCCGCCGATCAGAAACGTTGGATCGAGTCCGATCCCATCGATGAGCGATGCGAGCATGGAAGAGGATGTGGTCTTGCCATGCGTACCCGCTACCGCAAGCGTGGATTTGCCCACACCGAGCGCTGCGAGCATCTTGGCGCGATGCCAGATCTCGATGCCTGCCTCACGCGCGGCCTTCAGTTCAGGATTATCTTCTCGAATCGCCGTGGAAACTACCACGATATCAGGATCGACAGCAGGGATGTTCTCAGCACGCTGACCGATGAAGATGCGGATGCCAGCATCCTTCAGTTGATTGGTATAGCGACTTTCGCGCAGATCGGAGCCAGATACGCTATGACCCTGCTCCTGCGCAACATGAGCGATGCCGCTCATGCCCACACCACCGATGCCGATGAAATGGATCTTTTTCTTGTCGAAATGACTCACGCACTGCCTCCTCATCCGCACCACATTGTAAAGGATTAGCGCGTCTTCGCTGCCGCCAATACCACATCTGCTAACTTCGCGGCTGCGTCCTGCGTCTCAAAGGTCGCTGCCGCCTCACGCATGGAATCGCGCAATGTTTCGCTGTCTACAAGATCGAACACCAGCGTAGCGAATTCGTCCGATTCTACGTCTGCGTCCGCGATCATCAAGGCCGCACCGCGCTCGACATAGGCCTTCGCGTTGGTAGTTTGATGGTCGGCCGTTGCATAGGGAAACGGCACGAGCAACGCCGGGATACGGCGCGCAGAGATCTCTGCCAGCGAAGTGGCTCCAGCACGCGACACGACCATGTCGCAGGCCGCCATGGCCTCACCCATATGATCCTGGTAGCCGAGCACCTGATAACGTGCACGCTCTGCCTCGCTCAGATCGAGCGCAGCTTCGACCGCCTCCAGTTCCTTCGGGCCGGTAACGTGCATGATGTAGAGATCATCGAGGGCAAGAAGCCGGTCCTTGAGAGAGGCGATAGCACTGTTCAAATGGCGCGCGCCTAAGCTTCCCCCGAATACGAGCAGCATGAGCGCATCTTCAGGAATGCCCAAATACGCACGTCCTTCTTCGCGCGTAGAGGTGAAGATCGATTTGCGCACAGGGTTTCCCGTAACCACGATCTTGCTCTTATCCGCCACCTGCTCGCCCGCAACTTCGTAGGTGAGCGCAACACAAGCAGCCCCCTTCGAAAGATACGCATTGGCCATACCCATGACCGAATTCTGCTCATGGATCACGAGCGGAATACCGAGCGCTTCTGCCGCCCGACTCACTGGGATGCACACATATCCGCCGAACGCGACCACCACATCGGGTTTGATATCGGCGAACCACTCCTTCGCACGCTTCGTGCTCTTCTGGATGGTACGCAGTGCCTTGGGCAACGTGAGCGGATGAGCGCGGTCGAACCCGCTCGCCTCGAAAGCCTTGAACGGCAATCCCGCTTCTTTCACCAGACGCGCCTCGACGCCCTGCGGCGTGCCCGCATAGAAGACCTCATGACCTTGCTCTTCCAGCGTCTCAGCAAGCGCGAGCGCAGGATTGATATGACCGGCGGTACCACCACCTGAAAGCACGATACGCATATGCGCTCCTTACTATCGCCTCTTCGAGCGTTGATATCCCCCGCCATCGACTGAAGAAACAACGTGAAGCTTTTCACGTCGCTCCTGGTAAGGCGTTTCAGCAGGCTCGCTCGTGAAGGAAACCGACAGGATGATGCCGACGATCAACAGCGAGCTGATAAGCGACGAACCACCCGATGATATGAAAGGCAACGGTTTGCCTGTGATCGGGAAGAAGCCGATCACACATAGGATATTGATGAAGGCTTGCGCTACGAGCATGGTCGTGAGCGCACCAGCGATGAGCATGCCATAATTCGTGGACGCATCCTTCGCAATACAATAACCCCCATAAAGAAACACCACGAAGAGCGCGACCACCACCATCGCACCGATAAGGCCGAGCTCTTCGCCGATAATCGCGAAGATGAAGTCGGTCTCTGCTTCAGGGAGGTATTGGAGCTTCTCATAGGAATTGCCCAAACCCACACCGAAGAGCCCGCCTGATGCGAGCGCCTGAAGCGAATGCACGATCTGATAGCCATCGCCTTCAGCATTCCCCCACGGATCGAGGAAAGTGAGAAAGCGTGTCATACGGTAAGGAGCAGCCGCGATCGCCGCGACAACGAGCGCCGCGATGAGCACGAGCAACAGTACGATCCAACGAGCCGGCACGCCGCCTAGGATAAGGATCGCGAAGATGGCCACCAAGCAGATGACCGTGGTGCCCAAATCAGACTGAAGCACGAAGAGCAGCGCAAGTGGTGCCACGATGAAAATCGCACAGCGCACGAACACCTTGAGCGCATCCATGCCTTCGTTGAATTCGATCATGATACGCGCACTCATGAGCACGAGCGCGATCTTCATGAACTCGGCAACCTGAATGGAAACGGGTCCGATATAGAGCCAGCGTTTTGCACCGAGCGCTTCTTTGCCCAATGCAGCCGTAGCGAGAATACCTAAAACGCAAAGCCCCCAGAAGGCATAAACAACGAATTTCGAGGTCATGAATTCGAATCCGAACGCCTTGGAAGCGATGATCACACCAACGCAAATCGCAACGCCAATGAGCGCGAAGATGATCTGCTTGATAGTCTCGCCATAAGCATCACCCTGCTCGACGAATGCCGTTACCGACGATGCCGAAAACACCATCACCAGGCCAAGCACCACCAGAGCAGCCGTGGAAAGGATGACCATCAAACGCGGGATCATCACTTCTTTCGAAGCGCGTTGCAAATGAGAACGAGGGGGCGAAGGTGTGCGATGAGAGTGTGTTTGTTGCGCCCGTGCCATAACCTACGCCGAACCTCCCCGCTCGCGCGCCCGAGCTGCTACGAGCTCTTTGAATATCTCGCCGCGTTGTTCGAAGCAGGTAAATTCGTCAAATGATGCGCATGCTGGCGAAAGCGCAATGATATCGCCTGGCTCCGCCAGAGCAAGCGCTCTATCGAACGCTTCAGCCATGTGCGGTGCCTCATGATGAGGCAGCGTAGAAGCAGCGAATGCTTCCAAGAAGCGCGGACCCGCTTCTCCGTAGCAGACGACCGCCTTGCAATGCGCGCTCGCAACTTCAACAAGCTCAGCAAGGTCAGTCCCTTTGTCATCGCCACCCAAGAGCACGATAGGCTTACGCGGAGCAAAAGCAGCGAGCGCCTTCAGGGTCGCATCCACATTGGTCGCTTTGGAATCGTTATAGCACTCAACACCGCCAACAACGCCGCATGCCTCGATGCGATGTTCAAGCGCAGTGAAGCTCTTCAGGCCCGCACGCACCTCATCGATCTCAACACCCACTACGAGTGCTGCGGCTGCAGCAGCGAGCGCGTTAGAGATGTTATGCTCACCAGGAATCTGCAGTTCGTTCATCTTGATGAGAGGATACGTTGCTCCATCGAATTCAACGACGAGCTCCGCACCATCCACGAAGGCAGCATTCTCAGAACCGCAAGCATCGACCATGCTGGTGAAAAGCCCTTCAGCGGTACCGATAGGAATGTAGGAGAAACCGCGCTCTTCAGCAGGAATGCTCTTGAGCTGACGCACATAGCCGCGCACGATATCGTTCATCGCATCCATCACTGCCACTCCGCCGCTACTCGCAAGGTTCGCATAGATACGCTGTTTTGCCGCGCAGTACTCCTCGAAGCTGCCATGCCATTTCAAATGGTCGGGCGTGATATTGAGCAGTACCGCTACATCAGGCGCAAGATCTTTGGTGGAGGCAAGCTGATAGGAGGACACTTCGGCTACATAATAGTCAGTCTCGGCCTTGCTCACCGCTTCGATACAGGTGTCACCGATGTTGCCCACTGCCTGCGCGCGCCAACCTTGAACTTGCAGAAGATGGGCACAGAGCGCGGTGGTAGTGGTCTTGCCATTCGTGCCGGTAATGGTGATCCAGGTTGAATCGACAGCGCTCTCACGCCAGGCGAATTCAACTTCGCTGATCACTTCTTTCGCATGAGCAGCCGCGTTCTGGTAGAAATCGGAGAATTGCGAGATACCAGGGCTCGCGATGCAAAGATCGAAGCTACCAGAAACTTCTATCGTGTCGAAGAAGACCTGAGCGCCAGCGGCTTCGAGCGTTGCTGCGAACGCGCGCGCGTCCTCAGAAGAAGCGCCTGCATATACGCAAAACGCCTCAAGGCGCTCTTGCTGGGTGAGAAGGTAATCGCACACCGCCCGGCCCGTCGTTCCGAGACCGAGCACCATCACCTTGCCCAGTATTTCAGGAGCCGCTTTTCGGTTCACGCACATCGATGGATTTTCGCTCATGGACGATCCTTCCTCTCGCTCGGGCAGATGATGCCTGTCTCTAGGCTACCATCGTTTGGGCGAAGAAGATACAGAATCCGACAGCAGCGAAGCATGCCGAGATGATCCAGAAACGCACGACCACCTTCACTTCGCTCCATCCGCGCTTCTCGAAATGATGGTGGAGCGGCGCCATGAGGAACAAGCGCTTCTTCGTGCGCTTGAAGTAGAACACCTGGATCATGACGGAAAGCGCTTCGATCACAAAGAGCCCGCCGATGATAAGCGAGATGACCTCGGTCTTCGTGACGATGGCAATGCAGCCGAGCGCCATGCCGAGCGCGAGCGAACCCGTATCACCCATGAAGATATCGGCTGGATAGGCGTTGAACCACAGAAAGCCGATGCAGCAACCTGCGATAGCCGCACCCACGAGCGCCGCATCGAGCATACCCAAACGATATGCGATTGCCGCCATAACGAGGATCGCCATCATGACCGTGCCCGCAGCCAAACCGTCGAGGCCATCGGTGAGATTGGTCGCATTCGAAAGCCCCATGAGCAGGATGTCGCAGAAGATCAGATAGAGCCACGGGATGCTGAACTGCCCTGCGGGAACGTCGAAGGGAAGCGTGGTAGTGAGGATGCCGAAATCGAGCGTGGCAACGAAGGGAATATCGATGGTGGGTGGAACACCGAGCCAATTGACCACCGCGAGCACGAACGCGGTCGAGATGAGGAACTGCCCAATGAGCTTTGCCTTCGGCGTGAGACCGAGCGAACGCTCCTTCGCTACCTTTGAAGCGTCATCGATAAGCCCGAGCACACCAGTGAGGATGATCGCCAGCATGATGAAGGTGGTATCGAGCTCCGGAGCTGCAAGCAAAAATACCGTGATCGCCATTGCCACGAGCATGACCACGCCACCCATGGTGGGCGTTCCCTGCTTCACCAGATGGCTTTCGGGACCATCGGCACGGACCTGTTGTCCGATCAGGTGCTTCTTCAATCCCCTGATCCAAAACGGCATAAGCACCATCGTAACGAGTGCACCCAAGAACACCGCAAGGAACACGGTGAAGGTCGGATACTGTGCATATACTGCAAGCATTATGCTAATAGCCCCCTGACGATGCGTTCCAACTCCATGGAGTGAGACGCTTTGACCAGCACGGCATCTCCTGGTTCGAGATGGGTATCCAATTCGTTGAGCGCCTCTCCCCGCGTCGCGACCGACACGAGATGGTCAGCGGGAAAACCCGCCTCGAGCGCACCACGAGCGATAGAGCGTGCCAACTCCCCCACACAGATGAGGTAGTCGAGCTTTTGCGTAGCAGCGAACGCGCCGACCGCTTCGTGACAAGCCTCGGCGAAACTGCCGAGCTCGCCCATATCACCTAATACAGCATAGCGTTTGTGCTTCACATTAAGCGCGGAAAACATGGCCAGTGACGCACGCATCGAATCGGGGTTCGCGTTATAGGCATCGTTGATGATCGTGATCTCACCCTTGCCCTGCAGGATCTCCTGGCGCCCCGCTTCGGGTGCGGATGCTTTGAGTGCGTGAGCGATACGAGCCGGATCAACCCCTGCCTGCCAAGCGAGCGCTGCCACCGCACTCGCATTCGAGACATTATGAACACCGCGAAGACCCAGTTCACAGGCAAGCGCTTTCGCTTCACCGGGGAAATGGAGCGAAAAATGCGCACAGCCAGCACCATCGAGCTCGATGTCGCTTGCCCATACGCAAGGCACGCCCTCATTGGTCTGAGCATCGAAGGTTCCCGAGCCATCGAAGTAGATCACGCGAATGCTGCGCTTTGCTGTTTGTGCAGTCTCGCAGATGAAAAGCGTGTTGTCGTCTGCATAGTTCAGGACCGCAAGCCCCGTTCCTGCAGGCAGCGCTTCGACCGCTTCAGCTTTCGCCGCTGCGATCGCCTCACGCGAGCCTAAAAGCTCGATGTGGCACTCGCCCGTATTGGTGATGAGCGCGACCTCAGGCTTCACGAAATCGCAGAGCTCTCGCAGCTGCCCCGATCCGCGCATGCCCATCTCAACGACTACGAAATCGGTTTCGGGATTCGCATCCAAAAGCGTTTTGGGCACGCCAAGCTCGTTGTTCTGGTTGCCTTTGGTCGCCACCACCTTGAAGGTGCTCGCAAGAACATCGCGCAAGAGATTCTTCGTGGTGGTCTTGCCGGTCGAACCGGTGAGCGCGACCACGGTGCCCTTGATGAAGCCGCGCCATCCACGTGCAAGATCGGTGATAGCGGAGAAGGTCGAGCTCACTTCAAGGATCGCAGCACCCATCTCGTGTGCGAGGATGCACGTGCTCTCGGGCACCCCCTGCATACAAAGGATGATGTGAGCGCCCTTCCGCAGCGCCTCATCGATGAAATCGTGCCCATCGACACGCGCTCCTGGAAGCGCCACATAGACGAAATCCTCTTCCACATCGCGTGAATCCCACGTGATCCCGAGCGCAAGCTGCGAGGGATCGAGCGCTTCGACGATCACGGTAGCGCCCGTTAATTCTGCGATCTGTTTGGAATTGAGCCTCATCGTTTACTGATCGAGCTCCTTGAGCGCTTGACGCGCAACGCTGCGGTCGTCGAAGGGATGCTTCGTCGTACCGATGATCTGATAGTCTTCGTGGCCCTTGCCCGCGATGAGCACGGAATCTCCCGGATGCGCGAGCGAGAGCGCATGCTCGATGGCGCGCTTACGATCAGGCTCGACGCTGAAGCGCTCGCCGCATTCCTGCATGCCAGCAACGATGTCGGCGATGATCGCATCGGGTGATTCGGTACGAGGATTATCGGACGTGACCACCGCGAAGTCCGCCGCAAGCGCAGCTTTGCCCATGAGCGGACGTTTGGTCGCGTCGCGATCGCCTCCACAACCGAACACGACGATGGTCTTGCCCTTCGTAAGCTGCTTGACCGACGCGAGCGCTTTCTCGATCGCATCGGGCGTGTGGGCGTAGTCGACGTACACCGCGATCTTACGCGCGCGATCGCTGCCTTCGCCTGGACCAAGCATCACGTGCTCGATGCGTCCTGGCACCGGCGGCACATCGCTCAAGGCGCGTGCGATATCATGCGGCGCGAAGCCGAGTTCGAGCGCGATACCAAAGGCGGTCATCACGTTCTCCACATTGAATTTTCCCACGAGCGGATACTCGAAGGCGATCGCTTCCCCACACACACCAAGCACGATGCGGGTGCGCGCAACATCATAGGCGATCTCGATCGGATGGATATCGGCGTTCTCGGCAAATCCGGTCGTGATCACTTCATCGCCCTGTTCGAGCACGTCGGCAACGAGTCGCTCTCCCCACGTGCTATCGATGTTGACAACGCGTTTCGCAGGATAGTCTGCAGAGAAGAGCCGACGTTTCGCAGCGAAATACGCCTCGAATGTCTTGTGATAATCGAGATGATCCTGCGTAAGGTTAGTGAATGCAGTGACCGCAAAGATCGAATCCCACACGCGATCAAGATCGAGCGCATGCGAACTTACCTCCATGGCCACCACCTCACATCCTGCATCGCGCATCTCAGCGAAGATATGTTGCAAGTCGCACGATTCGGGGGTGGTGTGATCGGCGGGCAGCGCTTTGCCTGCGATATCGATCCCCACTGTGCCGATCATGCCGGTGGTCTTCCCCAGCGTCGAAGCGATGTGCTCGACCAGATGGGCGGTCGTGGTCTTACCGTTCGTTCCCGTGATCCCTACGAGAGAAAGATCTTGAGTTGGCATTCGATAGAAGTGAGCCGCAAGATGAGCCATTGCCTTGCGCGTGTCGTTAACGAGGATGAAGGTAACATCGTTATCCCCCTTCACTTCGAGCATGCGCTCGACCACTAATACCGTTGCACCACGATCGACGGCATCCTGCGCGAAGGCGTGCCCGTCGGCTTTCAAGCCAACGATGCAACAGAACGCATCTCCGGGTCTTACCTGATCGCTGCGATACGCAACCCCCAAGACGGGTCGATCGGCGTCGCCGATGATCGTAGCGTGTGTGTGGTCGAAGAGTTCTGCGCAGGTTCGATCTATCATAGCCGTCCTAGTCTTGCGTGATGTTGTAGCGATCGATCGCAAATTCCATTATATCTTGAAAGGCAGGTACGGTTTTCCGTTCGCCGGGCACTTCGTTCGCACCAACGAAACATACGAGTTTCGTTGAAGCATCGGGCAGATATCCAACGAACGAGATATTGTACGCGTCTTTCTTATAGCCTCCGTTCGGGCTAGCGATCTCCGCCGTACCCGTCTTGCCAGCCACACGATAGCCCCTGATCTGCGCTTGCGTGCCGGTACCATCTTCGACGACCGCCTCGAGCATGCCATCGAGCTTATCGATCGCCGAATCGTTATCCACGATCTTCTCGGTAGAATATTCGAGTTCCTCGCTCTTAGATGGCACATCGATCAAGAAATGCGGCTGCGCGATCGTGCCATTGTTGGCGAGCATGCCGTAGAAGCGCATGATCTGGATCGGGCTCATTTCAACACCCTGACCGAAACTGATGTTGTAGCCTTGCACCTCGGTCCACTTGTCGCGCGGCGCTAAGTAGCCGTTCACCGCACCGGGGTAGTCGATCTTGGTATCTTCGACGATCCGATACTTCTGTAGGTATTCGTAGAACTTCGAGAAGGTGAGCTCCTTCGCGATCATGGACATGCCGATATTCGACGAATCAGCCATGATGGTGGTAGCGGTCATGTCCTTGTCAGGGCGTTCGTGCGAGTCGGTGATCTTATGATCCCCTACTTCAAGAACAGCAGGGCAGAAGTAGCTCTTGTCTGGCTCCACCGTTCCCTCTTCGAGCGCAGCGAGCATCGCGATCGGCTTGAATACCGAACCTGGCTCATAATGCAGCGAGATGCCGGAAAGGTTCGTTGCGCCTTCTTTCACCGAAGACAGGTCGGTGATATCGAAGGTGGGTGCTGAAGCGCACGCGAGCATCTCACCCGTCTCAGCATTCATGACTGCACCGAAGCCCGTTTTGCCGTCAACCTCATCAGTTCGTTTGACCACCGCTTTTTCAACGCGTTCTTGCAGTTCGACATCGATCGAGATAACGATATCCTGGCCATTCACCACTTCAGTTTCGATCTTCGTTGCACCAGGAACCGGCACGCCTTCCTTGCTGTACATGGTGGTCTTCTTGCCCGGCGTTCCGCCAAGGATGTCGTTGTAGTAGAGCTCAAGACCCGAAATGGGCTCGCCTTCGTTGTTCACCACACCAATGATCTGGCTAGCGATCGAACCGCACGGATAGATGCGCTTATTGGTCTTCTCGTAGTCGAAGCCATCGATCCCCAGATCCTTTACCGCTTCGAGCTGCTTTTCATCCGCTCCTTTGAACAGATAGACGAAATTGGTGTCCTGCTCGATCTTCTCACGGTATTCAGAGGCGCTGCCGCCACATGCCTGCACCAGTGCACTTACAAGCTTATCGATCTGCTCAGAGTCTTGCAGTTTATGTGGATGACAGAAGAAATTGTACGCATCGACCGTGGTCGCAAGCACCACGCCATTACGATCGTAGATCGTTCCACGACGCGGTTCGACATCTACCGTAACGGTACGCTGCGAATCGCTGGCATGCTCGATGGCATGCGCATCGACGATCTGCACCCAAACCAAACGTCCGAATACGATGATCGCGATCGCGAGAACGATCACGAGCAAGATGCTCAAACGGTGCGGGCTCGTCTCGAACGTAGCCGCAGCATGCGTGGTATACGAAGAAGGCGCAGGCATCTGAGCCTTGCGCCGCATGCGAGGCGAAGTGTTACGAGAAGATTTTCCCGAACGGGGGTTCTTCGAATACGGCATAGGACCTACTCCAATGCGGCAACAGCTGCGATGCTTTCCGTAAGAGAGATATTGCCACTCGCATCGAAGGCCACCACATCGGGCTCAAGCGTGATCGTTGAAGCAGTTGCGGGAGCAGCCATCTTAAGCTGATCTGCAGCGATGGTGCGCAGATTGCTCGGTGATGCGATAAGGCTCTTCTGAACGGCGAGCGATTGACCATCGGAGCGCATGGTTGCGATCTCCGAGCGCAATTCGCTCGAAGCAGATGCTGCACTATACGCTGCCGAAGCAAGCCCGACTTGGATGAAGCCGATGCAAAGCACCACCGCCAAAGCGGCAACGATGACTTTAACGATAAGAACATGGAAGTCGGTAAGACCATGTTGGGTTTCATGCTTACGCCCCGGTACAACATGAACGGGAGGCTGCTGGTGTTCACGCACCAGGCTTTGCACGGCAGTATCGTAGCGATATGCGGGTGCTCCTGCCACAGTTCTCACCAACCTTTCGGCACTATATCTCTATACGAGCGAACGCGCAGGATGTGAGTGGACTGCGTGCTCATGAGGATACTTCATCAAGGCGCTTTGCAATGCGCAATTTCGCGCTCCTGCTTCGGGGATTGCGGGCAACCTCTTCAGCGTTCGGCACGATGGGCTTGCGGGTGATGATCTCGAGTATCGGCTTGTTTCCACACACGCAAACGGGCAGGTCGGGTGGACAGGTGCAACCTTTGGCGTACTCTTTGAAAGTATCTTTGACGATGCGATCTTCGAGCGAGTGATAGCTGATGACCGCGATGCGTCCCCCTGGAGCAAGCCAACGGATCGCTGCTTCCAATCCACTGCGGAGCATGTCGAGCTCCCCGTTCACTTCGATGCGCAACGCTTGAAACGTTCGTTTGGCTGGATGCCCGCCGCTCCTTCTGGCAGAGGCGGGTATCGCAGCCTTGATGATCTCGACAAGCTGCTGACTTTCTGTGATAGGCGCCTTTTCGCGGGTTTTCACAATAAATTCCGCGATGCGGTTAGCCCATTTCTCGTCTGAATATGACCGGATGATCCGAGCGAGATCTGTTGCGTTTTTGGTGTTGATGATCTCTGCTGCGGTTATGGTGTGTTTACTCGGATTCATCCGCATATCGAGTGGGCCATTTTCCTTAAAGGAAAAGCCGCGAGAAGGCGTATCGATCTGCACAGAGGAAACGCCGATATCGAAGAGGATCGCATCGATCTGTGGAACTTCCGCTTCGACCAATAATTCGTCGAGCATACCGAAGTTTCCGTAGAGGACATCGATTTCTGGGCGTATCTCGTCTGGCAAGGCAAAAAGCCGTGCAGTTGCTGCATCGAGTGCTACCTGATCTTGATCGATGCCGATGAGGTGACCGGTTGCCCCGATCAACTTGGCTGCTTCGAGCGAATGTCCCGCGCCACCAAGCGTCGCATCGACAAAGGTCTTGCCCGCTGAAAGCTCTAAACCTGAGAGGCATTCATCGAGCAGAACAGGTATATGCCGATATTCGTTTGTCACAGTGCAAGCTCTAGGATTCGCTCATCAGCGATGCCAGATCGACAGAGCCGACGAAATCATCCCAACGCTTCGCGTCCCAGATCTCAAAATGATCTTCATCACCGACGAACACCACGTCTTTGTCCAGCCCGGCGATCTCTCGCTGAGCGGGGGTAAGGTGGATGCGGCCCGAGTTATCAATCTCGCAGTTCCTCACGCGAGAATTGAGTACCTTACGTAGAGCAGACTTACGTTTGCTGCTAACGTCAAAACCACCTTCGCCTTCGAAGAGTCCTTCTACCCAATTCGAGTAGTCATCTACTTCAAAGACATACAGACATTGGTTTTCCGGATCAGGAGTGATCCTGAGATCCTGTGAGAGCACTTTCCTGAAAGATGAAGGAAGCGACAGGCGTCCCTTGGCATCCATCTTGTGACGGTATTCGCCTAAGAGTTCGCTCACTCCTCCTCCTCTCAAAATAAGACTCTCCGCTGCAATGTATTTTAAGTCCATCAGCCCCACATTGCAACACAAAATGCATTTTTGCCCCACTTTGTTCCCACTTTTACCACCACTTTTGGTACAAGTATTGAACTTGGCACTATATGTTGTGGTCTGTTATTTCATTTTTAGCTAGATTTTGTTATGCCGTTGGTGGAGCAAAGTGGAGCGTTTTTTGGAGATTTGCTGACACAAGGCGTTCTGAAAGCCATTTTTGCGCTTGTTTTTTCAGTTTTCAGACGAAAATGGCCCGAAGCGGGAACAAGGTGGGAGCAAAGTGGGAACGTCCAAAAGCAGGCGGGCGAAGGCCCTAGGAGAAGCGTTGTTTAGCTGCTGCCGAAAGCATCCGTGCGAACAAAAGAGAGCGCTTAGCGGCGGAGAAGTTTGCTCTTGAGCTTACCTAAGATCGAGCCGAGCAGCTGGTACTCGGGAACGCGCAACACCCTACAAAGCCCGAACGCGACGACCAGCCCTAAGATACCGCAAACGCACACGATCGCGACCGCTTCGAAAATAGCTGCTGCTCCTCCAAGCGGGAATGCGGCAAGCACGCCTTGCGACACGAAGAACACCACCACACCAGCGATGATGCTCGCAACGAGCGTCTTTACGAAAATGCTCGCGATACGCTTGTTGCCATACGAGCCGACCTTGCTGCGCACGATCAGTGAGCACACCACGAACATGATGCCGTAGAAGAAGAAGTCCGTTACCGGGATACCCACCAACCCCACTGGTCCAGAACAGAGATACCAGTAGAAGAAGACCTGCACGAAGCGCAGCGCAAAATCCACGAGCGCAAACTGGACGAACTTGCGCATGGCGGCAAACACGCGATACATATACATGTAGCCTGCATAGAAGGGTAAGCTGAGCGTCCAGAACATAAGGATGATGCCGACGCTCTGCGTATCTTCAGCGGAGAACGCACCTGCCTGGAACATCTGCATGAGCGGGAAAGCCAGCGAACACACCATGGCAGCGAGCGGAATCATGAGGAAGAACGTATTGCGCAAGCCACTCGAAACAAAGCGACGGAAACCCGGCCAATCGTCACGCGCGGCGCAATCCGAAAGCTCGGTCAAGAGCGTGGTGCCAAGCGATACCGCGATAACACCATAGGGCAACTGATACCACATCCAAGCGTAGTTCAACGTAGAAGGGCCGTTCGGCGTGGCCTGGAGCGCGAAAGCGTTCTTGCAGGAGAACGTGATCATCGTACCAGCAACATAGAGGAACATCGGCGCAGCCACTTTCAGCGCTTCGACCAGCATGGGGTCGCGCAGATTCACATACGCGCGCAAGCGCACACCGCGTTTTATGAGCGCAGGGATCTGAGCGCCGAACTGCACGAGCACACCGAGCGATGTTCCCACCGCCAACCACCACATGGCGAAGGTGGGATTCCACGAAGAGAGCGGCACGAAACCGAACATGGTCACGATGACCACCAGGTTGTTGAGCACGGGCGCGAGCGAAGGTGCCAAATACGAACGCTCCGCATTCAGGATGCCGGTGATCACCGCACCCAATCCGTAAAGCAAGATCTGCACGGCGAACACGCGGAAGAAGAAGATGGCCATCTCCTTCGCTGCTGGGTCTCCCCCGGCGAACGTTTGTGTCTCGATGACTTGCGCAGAGAAGATCGAGCAGGCAAGCGCCAGAAGCCCGAGCACGATCGTAGTGAGCGTAAGGATGTTGGAGGCGAACGTCTGCGCCCCGCTATCGCCGTTCTTTTCCTTCTGCAGTAGATAAAGCGGCAGGAATGCCGTGGCCAAGATGCCGGTTGCGGCAAGTTCGTAGATCATGGCCGGCATGTTGTAGGCAATGTTATACGCCGAGGCCAAAACCGTATTGCCCAGCGCGAATGCCATCGCCCATGTGCGCACCAATCCGGTTACGCGCGAAGTGAGCGTTGCCAGCGTGATCAGGCTGGTGTTCTTGATGATATTCGAGCTTGAATCGTTTGCCACAGGTCCTCTTTGTGCGACTATAATGAGTAGACTCAATCAACCATAGTAAGGGAAGCCTAAGGGAAGTCACATGCGTGTTCTGATCGTTCGCAATAACTACAATCCAAAAGCGCTCGAAGCATCCCTTTTGCTCGAAGCGTTCTTTGATAAGCAGCACATCGACTATCAGACTTTCGATCGTGACGACCTTCGGTCGAACTGTTCTATTATCGACCAATTCCCCACAAGTGAAGAACCAGCTTTCAATCTAGCGGTTGTTTTAGGGGGCGATGGCACGATCCTGTGCACCGCCAACCAGATCGGCACGCGCCGTATCCCCATCCTCGGCGTGAATTTCGGGCACCTCGGCTTCATGGCCAACCCCAACGATGAGGGCATCATCCAGATCGTAAGCGAGGCGCTCGCTGGCGAAGTATCCTATGAAGCACGCACCAACCTGCAAGTGGAGGTCTATTGCGAAAACGACCTCGATGCTGCCGCAACAAAGCAAGATGATTTCGAGGTCTATCCGCTCATCCATGAGAAGTCGAAGGCTCCCTCGGCTGAAAGCACCGATCCATCAGCGCATTCAGTCTTTGTTGACGAATCCACCAAAAGCGAAGGCTCCTGCGACCGCCATACCGCAGACCCGATCCTCAAAGGCGAAGGCGAACCGCAGCGCTTCTTCGCCCTTAACGAGATGGTCATCGCACGAGGCGATCAAGGCCGCATGATCGGGTTCAGCTACAGCGTTTCCGATTCACTCATCGCCAATATGCGTAGCGATGGGCTTATCGTCGCTTCTGCCACAGGCTCTACCGGCTATGCGCTCTCTGTGGGCGGACCGCTCGTTGATCCAAGCTATCAAGGGCTTATCGTTGCACCTATCGCACCGCACACGCTTCAATCGCGCGCGCTGCTCACTGGCTCGTCCGACGTGGTCGAGATCGACCTGGATAGCTCGCCAGCAAGCCGTGCCGCTACGCTGTTCATCGATGGCGAGCGCATCACGTTCGACTCCCCTATCCGCAAAATCGTCGTGGCAACTGGCGAAGAGCCCACGCTCCTCTTGCGCTATCAGGCAAAATCCTTCTACGATTACGCCGCCGAAACCTTCTTCAAGCAATAAGGGACAAGCCTGCCTCAATCAGCGAACGCGGGCCGATTTGCGAAGCGCGCGAATAGCTCGATCATCTACGCGCTTCTATTTCAATTTGATTACAAGCATGTGAACGCACGTTTCGTTTTTCGTCCTGCGCGCATTTTCTCCTTAAAATTGAATAACGGTTGGACAGAGGTCGGCCCGTGGAAGCTCGAACGTCTTCCACGTAGGGTGTTCACCGTTAGGAGTATCATGGCTAAGCACATTTTCGTTACGGGCGGCGTAGTTTCATCGCTCGGCAAGGGCATTACCGCAGCATCGCTCGGGCATCTGCTCAAAGCACGCGGCTACAAAGTGACCATGCAAAAGATGGATCCGTACCTAAACGTCGATCCTGGCACCATGTCTCCTTTCCAGCACGGCGAAGTCTTCGTTACCGACGACGGTCAAGAAGCCGACCTCGATCTGGGACATTATGAACGCTTCATCGACGAAAGCCTCACCAAGGAATCCAACTTCACTCAAGGATCGATCTATCAAACGCTCATCGCACGGGAGCGTCGTGGCGATTTTCTCGGTGGTACCGTGCAGGTCATTCCACACGTGACCGAAGCGATCAAGGAACGGCTCTACCGCATTGCCGATCAGACGAATGCCGATATCGTCATCTCAGAGATCGGCGGTACGATCGGCGACATCGAATCGCTCCCCTTCATCGAAGCGGCGCGCCAATTCATGCGCGAACGACCTGCCGACGATGTCTGTTTCGTACACGTGACACTCGTACCCTATATCGCTGCAGCTCACGAGGTGAAGACCAAGCCTACCCAGCACAGCGTGAAGGAACTGCGCTCGCTAGGTGTTCAGCCCGATTTCATCGTCTGCCGCTCCGATCACGAGATCTCGTGCGGCGTACGTGAGAAGATCGCGCTCTTCTGCGATGTGGCACCGCGCGAAGTGCTTTCCTGCACCGACGCGCCTTCAATCTATGAGGTGCCTATCATGCTCGCCGCGCAAGACTTCGACGTGCAGGTGCTTGAGAAGCTCGACCTACCCGTTACCCCGATCGACCTCTCGCCTCTCCAAACGTTCCTCGACGCGCGCGCCGCCTGCGAAGGCAAGACGGATATCGCGGTCGTAGGCAAATACGTGAGTCTACCTGATGCCTACCTTTCGATCATCGAAGCACTTCATCATGCAGGCATCGCACAAGGCACCGATGTGGAAGTGCACCTGATCGATGGCGAAGAGCTCACCCCTGAAAATGCCGACAAGCTGCTCGGTGAAATGCAGGGCATCTTGGTACCTGGCGGTTTTGGGCAACGTGCTTTCGAAGGCAAGATCGAAGCAGCGCGCTATGCACGCGAACACGGCATTCCGTTCCTCGGAATCTGCCTTGGCCTACAAGCAGCTGTCTGCGAATTCGCTCGTAATGTGGCTGGCCTAGAAGGGGCAACGTCTGCTGAGTTCGACGATGAGGCCCCCTATCGCGTGATCGACCTCATGCCCGAGCAAGAGGACATCGAAGACAAAGGTGGCACCATGCGCCTCGGGGCTTATCCTTGCAAGGTCTTGCAGGGCTCACGCGCACATGAAGCATATGGTGAAGAGCTCATCTATGAGCGTCACCGCCACCGCTACGAAGTGAACAACGCTTATCGCGACACGCTCACGAAAGCAGGGCTTACGATATCGGGCGTCTCGCCAGACGAGCGCTTGGTCGAGATGATCGAGATCCCCGATCACCCGTGGTTCGTGGCAAGTCAAGGTCATCCCGAATTCAAGAGCCGTCCCACCAAACCTCATCCGCTCTTCGTAGGGTTCGTGAACGCTGCGCGTCAATAAAGCAATGCTTGAATAATCCCAACGAAGGCGTGTTCGCTATCGATGCGGTCGATCTGGCTGCGTGCGAATCTGCTCTTCAATGGATATATAACTAGTCTTCGGCCCACTCACGATTCAAGCATAGAAGCATTTTGTCACTCGTTAGTCCAGCTCCTTTGCCGCCCCGATCATTTCTTCAAGTCCTTGGCAGGTCATACTGGCTTCATGCTTTGCTGATAGGTCGTCGAACTGCGCCGGATCAGCAAGTTCTACGCATCGCTGCAAAACATCAACGAGGTTTTCCTCAGGATCGAACGTAACGATCGGTAAATCATCGGGGAAAAATGCGCGGGTAGCATTCTCTGAAACCAAACCAGCAACGAACTCCAATGCAACCCATCTTTGATCTTCAGAATGATGCATCCCTTCAAATCGAAGAGCAGACATCAACTGGTCCATAGTCGGCGCGTCCGATGCGAACGCAGCGATCGATTGAGATATTTCTTTCATGAGCATGATGCTGTCTCCTATCTAACGGTATTGGTCTTCACCATTTCTAGTACTTCCCACGTGAATTGCGCTTTGAGGAGAGGTTCACGTAGATGATGATCGGCGCGATAACCAAGAAGATGATGATGGGCACATAGAACGGACAATCTTGCAAGAAATTCATGGAAAATAGCGCCAGTAGAACGGGGATAACCTGTTCGTTGGCGCATTTCTTCATGATGAACGCGGTGTCGCGATCCACCTTCACCGTCGAATCCAGATCGGTTATGCCAAGTTCAGTGCGGATCGGCAACGGGATCCCGATCGTCATATCGATGGGAGTATAGAGATTGTTCGCCTGCAGTTTGCTCTCATCTTCAATGGGAAAGACCTGGCAGATGCACTCTTTATCCTTGTAAGAGATGATGACATTGTCCATTTCATCAATGCCCAAATGCGCCATATTGTCCTTCGTCATGCGAACCGCACGATCGTTCTCATCATTGGCATAAGGGCGCCGACACATGAGCGAGAGCGTACTCTTGCCCACATACAGATTCGCGATCCATCGGCCAATACGCTTGAAGATATTGCGTCTCTTCTTCCTGAGCACAATCGGCTTGATGACAATACTGGGCGGGAAGCAGCGCTCGAAAACTTTGCGTAAGTACGCCTCTTCAGGATGTGAGAGGCCCTCTTGGCGAATGGGCTCATGAGCAGGATAGGTCTTTTCGAGTATCGCCAGTCCATCAAGCGATCGCGGTTTCTCCTGATCAGCGGCTTGCATCGTATTTTCACACGCAGGTTGCTCTTCACTCGTTCCAGCAACCTGTTCTTCGGCTTTGATATACGCAACCACTTGCTGGCGCAGCTCGTCTTCAAGTCGACAGGGCAAGCGCTCGCCTAGCAGTATACGCTGCCTGCGGTTTAGCTTGATAACCCCCGCATCCAGCGAATCATCAAAAACAAGGTGGTTGGCTTTTACGATAAAGCTCTGGTTCGTGACCACGTCTTTTATTCCGAAGAGATCCGCGCCTTCAAGCAGTTCTTGAACTGCTCCTCCCTCGATCATCTTCGTGGAGATGACCACATCTTCCGAGCTGACCTTATCGATCGACTGCACACGAATCTTGTCGAAACGCGCATAGGGCGCTTTCCGAATGAAAACCTCGTAATCAGCATGATCCGCTATCTTCAAGGTTCGCTGCACATGCTTCGTTATAGCGATCTGACCAACACCAAGCGAATCTTGTGGAACGATACTGATATCCATCAAAGTACCCTGTTTAGGACATTCCAGCTGAAACGGAGTCACATAATTTTCTTTATAGAATACAGAAGGAACACCAACACTATAGAGACAACCATCTTGAACGGGCAGCGTCTCATCAACGATCCTCACCAACGTTGAGCCACTATCGTAAACATGATCGGCAAAATTGCTGTTCAGAGATGTGATGCATTCTTCAAGCGCATCCTGGATCCGATCATAGGCGTATTCAGGAAAATCCTTACAGAGATATTTCGAATTTATCTCGATCTGGATACACGAAACGTCAGCTCTCTTTGCTGTTGAAGCCGCGACCGTATTTGGGCCGCTCGCCTTGAACACTTCATCTACAAGCACCACTCCTATTCCCAGGTTCTCCAGGCAACGGCAAAGCGTCGACAACGTGATATCGTCGCGCAGATTCTTGCCATCCGCCGTACCGAGGATAAAAGCAGCCTCGCGCTCGGAAGAGAGCTGATGCAAGTCGAACACCACTCTTGCATCGTTTTCCTTCACGTAGTCAACCAGAGCGTCACGATAGGGAGAATGCTCGTCGTAGTTCGGATCATCATCGTTGCTCTTCGTCTTGATGATGACGGGACAATGCAGCGAACGATGAAGATCGCGTGCAAGATCGCTCGTCTGCACTTCGGCAGGTTTGACCCTACCCGCACGCGTATGCTCAACGCCATGGGGCGCAGAGAGCATAACGAGTCCTTTGCCTTGCAATATCTCGAAATCGTCAGGCATCTGATCGATCATGGTCGCCCCGCTGTCTCTTCACAAGCTCGAGTTCGTTTTCTTCGTTTCTCTCTTATAATAATTGAGATCAAACCAAGATGACCACAAAGAAACCAACCATAAGGAAGAGACCATGGACTGGGATAGGATCCTGCACCTAAACAAGTTACCATCTCATCCGAAACTATTGATCATAGGTGGTCCACCCCGCTGCGGGAAAAGCACGCTGGCTCATGAGATCATGCTAACTTACGGAATCGATGCAGTCTCAGGCGATGCGATTCGACGCGTCCTTGCATCCGCTGGAATGAGCTTTCTTCCGATCGATCCCGACACCTGGGCAACTGATGCCAGTGGTTTTGTGCAAGCTTGTCGAGACAGGGATTCAAAGGTCGCTCGTGCTTGTTCGGTATATGCCGAACAAATGCTTTCTGATTACAAGAGCATCATAGTTGAAGGATGTATCTGGGCTGATGCGATCAAGCACTTCGCACATCCGGTACGCCCACGTAACGGTGCCATCCATCCCGTGCATCCAGAGGTGCTTGCTGTGTATCTTTTCAACACTACAAGTCCAGAAGAGGAACTCGAAAGCCTGCACGAACAATGCAAAGACCCTACCAGCTGGCTTAATCGCTATACCGCAGATCAGCTAGACGGGTTCGCGGTTGCCAATCGGCTGCGCACACGTAAGATGAAACAGATTGTATGCGAACAAGGAGCGGTTCCGATTGAGAACGAACGATCAATAGCGAAGACCCTTTTAGGAAACTACGCCAGCGATCCAAGCGATAGTCAAGCAGCTGACCACCAGAACTGCATACAGACTTATCTCGATGCAGGCTTACTTGAAGGCGGATTGGACGAGATGCACCGTCTCGCACTCGAGATCATCAAGGCCTGGATGGAGCCATACAAGAATACCTGAGCAAAATACGATCTCTCTACTAAATAAGGGTGTTGCAACCATCCCATATGTTACCGCTGCTCCGCAACTTGGCACGAACAGTAAACAACAGTAAAAAAAGTCCTCAATACCAATGCGAGGGTGTGAAAATATGGGATTAAATCCAGGATTTTACAAAACCGTTGTTCGCTGTTAAAACGCAGACCCGATGCCACGTTGCCAACGCATAAAAGCGCCGATCATGTTCGGTGCTTTTTTCATGCGCGCATGCCTATCGCGCTCCAGTACGCATAAGTCCAGTTCAAAGGCTTAGTAAGAAAACCTTAAGAATAAGTTCATGCCTTGTTATGGGACAGGAACCCTTCTCGAATCATAGGATAACGCCAAGTCAAATCCACCATGATCGACCCATCCAACAGAGAAGAAAGGATTTCGTCATGTACAAAAAATGCAGCTCTTATGGCTCAAATCCTCTTTCTATTCCGCATAATGCCAGGACACCTATTGGCACTGTTAGAAAACCCACACATTAGTGTGTTATCCTTTTTCGTGCCAAACAGTCTAATAAAAACCACGTACCCGCAAACACGGGTTTGCAGAAGGGTGTCCGCCCCCTGCGACGCGTGTTTGCGTGGTTAGGACTGTTTGGCGACATAGGGTGGACATCCTTCTTCAAACGGCCTTCCATAAGACAATTTGATATGAGGATCCACCCTCCGGAACAACCCCGAAGGAGGATCTTGTTGTGGACAGTGCGCCAAACAGTATTTCACACTCATCAATTGCTCGAATTCTCAGAAAAAAGATGGGCTGGTGTTAGCTCATGTGCGGAATTTGCGGCTTCACCCATGCTCAACCCGAGGACGCTCAGGTCCTGAAGAACATGTGCGACATCATGGCGCACCGCGGACCAGACGGCGAAGGAGCTTATCTTGCAAACGGCGTTGCTCTCGGCCACCGTCGCCTTTCTTTGATCGATCTTGAAGGCGGCTATCAACCGATGGTGCGCACGTCGAATCATCATGTATCTGAACTCATCAGCGCTGGCCAGGCACTCGGCACCAACAAAAAGCCAGACGATATCCCCGCAATGTCTCAAAATGGCGAGTATGCGATCGTGTTCAATGGTGAGATCTATAACTACCGCGATCTTGCTGCTGTGCTTAAAGCAGAAGGCTGGGCACTCAAGACCACATCAGATACCGAAGTTCTGCTCACGGGCTATATTGCCTGGGGAGAAAAAATACTGGACCGCATTCGTGGCATGTTCGCCTTCGCAATCTGGGACGAGCAGAAGCAGATCTTGTTCTGTGCACGCGATTTCTTCGGCATCAAACCCTTCTACTACACCGTTTCGCAAGAACAGTTCATCTTCGCATCAGAGATAAAGAGCATCCTCGAGCATCCAGCCTACGAACGCGAGATCAATCGCGAGGCTCTCGAGCAATATCTCAGCTTTCAGTTCAGTGCGCTTCCTGAAACCTTTTTCAAAGGAATTTACAAGCTGCCGCCCGCGCATTCCATGATCGTGCACCCGGATGGCCATATAGAAATGAAGCAGTATTGGTCTCCCCTCTTCAACGAAGCTAGCGAGGGCTGCACGCTCCACGAAGCAGCCGAGCGCGTAGGAGAAGCGATGCGCGAGAGCGTTCACTACCACAACGTGGCTGATGTTGAAGTGGGCAGTTTTATGTCGAGCGGTATCGACTCAAGCTATATGGCGGCACTGCTCGCACAAGAAAATCCCCTGGTCCAAACCTTCACCGTTGGCTTCAGCGAATACGAAGGTGAGCGAGATGAGATCTCGTGGGCAGCCGAGCTTGCAGAAAAACTGAACGTCTCCAACACGAACAAGCACATCACCCAAGATGAATACTGGAAAGCCTTGCCCTATGTGCAATGGCACATGGATGAGCCTTCGGGAGACCCTTCAGCAGTTGCGCTCTTCTTCGTCGACCAGATCGCTTCCGAAAAAGTGAAGGCCGTGCTCTCGGGAGAAGGAGCTGATGAGCTCTTCGGCGGATACAAGATCTATCAGGCGCCTATGGCGACCGATCGATTGGGCAAGCTTCCCAAACCGCTTCTTCGCGCAAGCGCAGCGCTCTTGCGAAAGCTCGGCATACGCGGCGCGAACTTCCTAGAGCGTGCGAGCGAAACTGTAGCGGAGTGGTATTACACCAACGCCAATGGCGTTTCCTTCACAGTGGAAGAACGCGAGCGAATCCTCAAGAATCCCGTGAAGGCGCCCGATCCGCTGGAGGTCGTCTCCCCCGATTACCAAGAAGCCCAAGATCATGACTTCAACGAGCCGACCCAGATGCAATACGTGGACATTCGCAACTGGCTCGTGGGAGATATCCTGCTCAAAACCGACAAGATGGCGATGGCTCACTCTCTTGAAAGCCGCGTCCCCTTCCTCGATAAGGAAGTATTCGCAGCGGCATCCGTGCTGCCGCTTGCCATGCGAGTAACTCCTGAACAGACCAAGGTTGCCTTGAGAAAAGCCTCTTTGACCGCCATCCCCATAGATTGGGCGCAAAAGGAAAAGTTAGGATTTCCCGTCCCCGTTGCCGCTTGGCTGCGTGAACCCGCTAATGCCCGGCGCGTGAAAACGTGGTTCGAGGGTCCCGAAGCGCAGCTGTTCTTCAACAAAGACGAGCTTGACCGATTGCTGAACGAGCATCTTGCCGGAGCTGATCGGAGTCGAAAGATCTTCATCGTATGGATGTTCTTGATGTGGTATCGCATGTATTTCGTCGAGCGCACGTCGCCTTATGAAACAGAAGCAGCTCACTGATCGCACAACTCACAGCGCGGAATACAGGGCTCGAGGCACAAAACCACTCATTGATTCTAGTAAAGAGCAAGAACGGAGCAGAACATGCCTGGACAACAAAGAAAACGCACGCTTCCCCTTATCAAGGAGCAGGAAGTTGGCAGGAAGATCGTGCCCGTCATTATCGGCGGCACGTTTCTCGCGTATGCCTACATTCGCGAGTTCCATGCCAAATATGGCACGACACGCTGCATCGTTGTACTCACGCAGGATGTCAAAATGCTCACGACCAGCCGCTTCGCCGAATGCCACATCGTCGAAGATGCGGCCCATCCTGAAGGGCTCTATCGTGCGCTCGAGAAGATCGCCTGCGAGCTACATGAGGAAGACCCCTCCCTTATTCCTTTGCTCCTCGGCTGCGACGATCGCCACGCGCTCATGTTCTCGGCTGGGAAGGAGCGTCTTGAAGAAGCAGGATACCTCGTTCCCTGCAACGATCTTGCGCTCTTGGAAACCATCTCTCAAAAACGCGGTTTCTATGAGCTGTGCGACGAGCTTTCCATCCCGCACCCTAAAACCTGGTATTTCAGCGCAGGCAGCGAAGGCCCTGCAACACTTTCGCTCGATACTTTCCCTTACCCCTGTGTAGCGAAGCCCTCCGACACCACGAAGTTCCAAAATGCAGATGTTGCCCACAAACGAAAAGCTTACGAGATCGAAACACCCGCAGAGCTTGCACAGGTGTGGCAGGACGTGCGCACTTCCGACTACGATGGCGATTTCTTGATCCAGGACTTCATCCCCGGTGGCGACGAAGCGCTGCGCATTCTCAACACCTTCAGCGATGCAGAAGGAAGCCTGGTTGCTGTTTCGGGCGGCATCACCGCTCTTCAAGACCACAGCCCCACCGCGCTTGGTAACCCACTCTGCATTTTGGGCGAACGTGAGCCCGCCATCATCGAATACGCCCGCAAATTCCTGAAGAGAACGAAGTATCAAGGATATGGGAACTTCGACATCAAATACGATGCACGCACCGGCGAATACAATTTCTTCGAGATCAATGTACGTGCAGGAAGAAGCACGTATTTCACCAGTTTAGGTGGCATCGATTTCGTTTCGCTCGTTGTCGACCAGTATGTTCTCGGCAAGCAGCTTCCTTATCGAGAAGCCTATCGACCCTTCGTATACAACTGCGTTCCGCCCTATGTGCTCAAACGCTCGATCTTTGATAAGGAGTTGCTACAAAGAGTGCTCGCAACGCTGAAAAAGACAAGGTCGCCCTACCCGCTTTTCTATACCAAAGACAGCCTGCTTCACAACTTCTGGGCCATGACGATGTACTACAACCAGATCCGTAAGTTCAAACGTTATTTTTGGGACACCGACGGACATCAATATAAGTAGCGCTTCCTTTCTATCCGCCAACGAAAAACGAGACAGCATATGACCATCTATTCCATCGATTCACACAAGGTCGAACAAAACATCCAAACACTGCAGCGCAAAGCTTGCGTACCCCTTATTGCAGTCGTGAAGAATAACGGTTACGGATTGGGGCTTGAATGGCTTGCGAAAACCACGCGGGATGCTGGCATAACGCAGTTTGCGATAACCGAACTGGCCGACATATCACCATTACGTGAGACGGTCGGCAACGATGCAGACATCCTGATGCTTCGATCGACCGCCCTCTACGAAGAGCTCAAGGTCATCATAGAGAACAATTGCATCGCGACCATTGGATCAAGTGCGGCAGCACACGCCTTGGATCTCGCAGCCAGCCGGCTCGGAATTCAGGCGCGAGCGCATCTCAAGGTCGATACAGGATTAGGACGATACGGGTTCGCACCGCAAAAGATCAAAAGCATCGCCTCTTGCTTTTCGCTTGATGGGTTTCACATCGAAGGCATCTACAGCCATTTTTCAGATGCTTCAGACCTGAACCACCCAGAAACCTGCGCACAAGAGCTTGCCTCTTTCAAACAGTGCGTGATTTCGCTTCAAGATAGAGGCTTCGATACTGGTATCCGTCATATGGCTAATTCGGCAGGGCTGTTCAATGTGCCGAATTCAGCACTTGATGCGGTGCGCATCGGATCAGGCTTCACCGGACGCATCATCACTCGCGAAGAGAATAGGCTGCAGCGGGTCGGAGTTCTTGAGAGCGCCGTGATCGACCTCAAACATTTTCCCAAAGGCAGCGCGCTTGGCTACCATGGAACCTATCGCACCAAGCGCGACACCCTTGCTGCTATAGTACCGATCGGAACACAAGACGGATTCGGACTGCAAGTTATCCCCCAGCCCCGTTTTCACCAGGTGCTCTCCACTGCGAAGCAATGCGCGCTCCGCAAGCACGCAACCGTTGCTATCGAAGGGGTCGACTATCCTATTCTTGGCGTTGTCGACATGTCGCTTTGCATGGTCGATGTCACCGATCAACCAGCACATATCGGCGATAGAGCGACCGCAGATATCAATCCTCTCATGGTAAATCCGCGCGTTCTGCACATCTACCAAAACGATCGTACGTAGGAAATGAAACGCCTGGGAATCATAGGAGGAATGGGGCCAGCTGCGGGCGCACGCTTGTTCACGCGCGTTACCGAGATGACCGCCGCGCACACCGACCAGGAGCACATCGATACGATCCTTCTTTCCGATCCTTCAGTGCCTGATCGCACATCATATTTGAGCGGTTCGACCGACGCGCGCGACTTCGTTCCCATCCTGCGAGAAAAAGCACAGCTGCTCGAGATGCTCGGATGCGAAGTGCTCGCCATGTCGTGCAATACCGCCCATGCAGGTTATAGCGAGATCGCTTCAGCAGCCCCGCACGCCCAATTCCTTCATATGCCGAAAGAAACGATCCAGTTCGTAGCATCTCTTGGCTGCCAGCGCCCGATCATCCTCGCTACCACTGGCACGATCGAAAGCAACATCTTCCAATCTCTCTGCGCAGACGAAGGAATCGATTGCATCCTGCCCTCGGCAGAGCTGCAAGTCCTCATAATGGATATGATCTACGCCTATTTAAAAGCAGGGAAGACCATGCCCGCCAAGATGCTTCGAACGGCATGCGCGAAGATCATCGCATCGGGTGCCGATAGCATCATTCTCGGCTGCACCGAACTATCGCTGATAGGTCTTGGATACTACTATGGATCGCTTCCCATAATCGATGCGCTCGATGTGCTTGCATGGCGATGCGTACAAGCTTGCGGAGCACCAGCTGAAGATTTTCCCGGGAACTACCTGAACAACCCGAACCAAACGACAACAAAAACTACCAAATAAGACAGGTTGCCCCAAGGCGTTTACAATGAAGCCATGGAACAGATCATCGAAGAATACTTTGCCTATCTTGCCATCGAACGCGGCTCTTCTCCGCTCACGATCGATGCCTACGCCAAGGATCTTGCAACCTACCGCGCGTTCCTTGAAGAGCGCGGCAAGACCGATCTTGCCCATATAGAGCGCGATGATATCCTTGCGTTCCAAAAGAGCCAGCTTGATCAGGGGTTTGCCATCTCGACTCTCGAGCGAAGGCTTTCAGCGATAAAGGGATTGCATCGTTTCGCCTTGCGCGAAGGGTACGTGGATGCCGATCCAGCTCAAGCGATCCCTCTTCCCAAGAAGCCCGGCCGCCTTCCCGATGTGCTTTCGATCGATCAGGTGAACGATCTGCTCAACAACGTTGACACTTCAACAGCAACGGGCAAACGCGATGCGACCATCCTCGAAGTGCTCTACGGATGCGGCTTGCGCGTGAGCGAGCTGGTGAACCTCGACCGGGCGAACATCCTTTCCGAAGAAGGCTTTTTGCGGGTGTTCGGCAAGGGCAGCAAGGAGCGTATCGTACCCATTTCAGGCCTCGCCTTCGAACGGCTGATCGAATACGTGAACGAGGTGCGCCCCGAACTTGAAAGCGCCAAAGCCCCTGCCACCGCGGCAGTGTTCCTGAACGCCCGCGGAGGCCGCCTGTCTCGGCAAAGCGTTCATGCGATCGTAGCGCGCGCTGGTATGAGCATCGGCGTGAAGAACCTTCACCCTCATACGCTACGCCATTCGTTCGCAACCCACCTGCTCGAGGGAGGCGCCGATCTGCGTTCGATCCAAGACATGCTCGGACATGCCGACATCGCCACAACGCAGATCTATACCCATGTGCAAATGTCGCATCTGAAGGAAGAATATCTCGCCGCGCACCCTCGCGCGCACGAGTAGCCACGGCTGGCAGCTACCGCTTCGGCATGGGCGCAACGCTCAACACACACGAGTAGTCACCGTTCAAACGAACGCTATTCGACCGGGCGCTTGAAATCCGGCTCGATCGTGAGCAGCCGCGGCCCTTCTTCCGTGATAGCTACCGTCTTCTCGAAATGCGCACTTGGCTTCCCGTCGCGCGTGATCACGCCCCAACCATCGGATAGCTGCTTGGTCTTACGCGTGCCCATGTTGATCATCGGCTCGATCGCCAGCACCATACCCACCTCGAGCAACGGGCCCGTATGCTTGCGCCCGTAATTCGGCACATTCGGCTCTTCATGCATAACGCGGCCGATCCCATGCCCCACATATTCGCGCACGACACCATACCCCGCATCCTCAGCGATCGTCTGAACCGCGTGCCCGATATCGCCCAGATGGTTCCCCGCACGTGCGGCGTCGATACCTGCCCACATGCTCTCCTCGGTCACCTCGAGCAAGCGCTGCTTCTTCGGCGAGATCTTTCCCACGGGGAAGGTCCAGGCGTTATCGCCAACCCAGCCGCCCACGGTAGCACCCGTGTCGATCGAGATGATATCGCCCTCTTGCAGCACAATGGCATCGGAAGGAATGCCGTGAACGATCTGCTCGTTGATCGACGCGCAGATAGAGCCTGGGAATCCACCATAGCCTTTGAACGCCGGAATGCCACCGCCCTGACGGATGGTCTCTTCGGCGATACGATCGAGCTCAAGCGTGGTCACGCCCGGCTTCACCGCAGCACCAACCACGCGAAGCGCGCGCGCAGAGAGCTCCCCTGCTTTCGCCATAGCATCGATATCGCGCGGCGATTTCTTGATTATCATGCCCAAACGCCTTTCTTCCCTGGTCATCATGGCGCAGTCTTTGTTACTATTTCTCTAGCTTACTAAGAAAAAGGTGGCATATGCCATATCAACATAATAAAAAGCAAGATAGAAAGCCTACGAAGCGTACCGATCGCCCTGCAAGGCGCACGGCCACACACGGCACAAGGCGAGAAACCGCTCGCTCGGGTGCACCTCGTACGCGCGAAACGGGCATGAACAACAAGGTGCATCAAGAGCAGCACCGTACTATGCCACCAACCACCCACGCAGCTCATCCTCCATATCAGATGCGCAACTCCAAACGCCATCTCCCCATCTGGATCGCTTTCGCGCTCATCGCCCTTATCGCAGTCGCATTCGCGTTCAGTTCCTGCACCTCTTGCTCCTTTACCGAATCGAACAGCGAAGGAACGCTTGCCGCTTCGGATAAAGCCGCCCCCGAAGGCCAAACGATCACGCTTTCCTTCGCGGGTGATTGCACGCTCGGCACCGACGAAGGCTTCGATCGCTCCACGAGCTTCAACGCAAAATACAACGAAGTGGGCGACCCCGCTTACTTCTTCGCGAACGTGGCCGATATCTTCGCCGCCGACGATGCCACGATCGTGAACATGGAAGGCACCCTCACCGATTCCACTACGCGCGCCGATAAGACCTTCGCGTTCAAAGCGCCGCGCGAATACGCCGAGATACTCAAGGCGGGCAACGTCGATGCAGCATCGCTTG
Source organism: uncultured Eggerthella sp. (assembly GCA_902464295.1). Classification (GTDB taxonomy): domain Bacteria; phylum Actinomycetota; class Coriobacteriia; order Coriobacteriales; family Eggerthellaceae; genus Anaerotardibacter. The sequence goes on along the minus strand of CABQIW010000002.1, from coordinate 26,253 downwards.
CGAACAATCATTCGCGCGACTACGGCGATCAAAGCTACACCGACACCATCGAAGCGGTCGAGGCCGTGGGCATTCCTACCTTCGGCTATGATCGCATCGCGTATCTGGATGTGAAAGGCGTGAAGGTCGCGCTCGTCGGAACGTACGAACTTGCCGAAGGCGCTGGCATCAAAGACGAGATGGTGAACAACATCAACGCTGCCAAAGAGGCGGGAGCGCAGATCATCGTGGTGTTCTTCCACTGGGGAACCGAGCGCGAGACCGTGCCCGACAGCGTTCAGATGGAACTCGGACATGCCGCCATCGATGCTGGAGCAACGCTCGTGGTCGGATCGCACCCACATGTGATCCAAGGCATGGAGAACTACAACGGGCATACGATCGTCTACAGCTTGGGCAATTTCTGCTTCGGCGGCAACAAGAACCCCAGTGATAAGGATTGCATGATCGTTCAACAAACCTTTACCGTGCGTGGCAACGATGTCACGATCGACAATACGAACGTGATCCCCTGTTCGATCTCTTCAGTAAGCTCGCGAAATAACTATCAGCCCACGCCTGCAACAGGCGACGAAAAAGAACGCATCGAGGCGAAGATCAAACGCTCGAGCGACGCCATCGCCGAGATGGCTGCAGGCTCGAGTAGCGGCCCAAACGAGTAAAAGGCTCGCAGCCCTCCTAGGCCACGAGCCTCAAACAAATGCTCTTCAACGATGCGTTCTGCTTGCACTAATTCCCCGTGAATTCTGCGCGGCACTTCTCGATGAAAGCGTAGACACCCTCGCGGAAATCTTGCGTTGCAGCGCATTCGCATTGCGTGGGCACTTCAACGGTCGTGATCCACTTAAGATACTCCGCATACTCAACAGTGTAGATCTGCTTCTTGATGTTCTTGTAAGCGACCAGTGGACCGCGTACCAGCTTGCGTGCGAATTTCATCGTCTCTTCGTCCAAGATATCGGCAGGCACCATGCGCTGCACGAGACCCCAGTCGTAGAATTCCGCTACATCCACCGGGCGACCCGTTACCGCTAAGTCCATCGTGCGCGCAGGGCCAATGGTCTTCGAGAGCAGATAGGTAAGACCCATATCGGGCACGAGGCCGAGGTTCACGAATGCAAGGATGAACTTCGCATTATCAGCGCAGATCATGAAATCGCCGGAAAGTGCCAAGCTCACGCCAGCTCCCGCGACCGACCCAGCAACCGAGGTGATGACGAGCTTGTCCATCTTCTTGAGCTTGTCGGTGATGATGCTGTTCTTCTCCATCATGGCTGCCATATCCATCGGCTCGCCCGATTCGAAGACACCATGGAGCATCCCCACATCGCCACCTGCAGAGAACGAACGCTCGAGCCCTTTGATCACGAGCACCTTCACCTCATCGTTCGTTTCCGCGTTACGTATTGCATCGAGCAATTCGGCGCCCATCTGCATATCGAGCGCATTCAAATTCTCCTTGCAAGTCATCGCGATGACCGCAACGCCCTCTTCAACGGTGTAGGTGATCTTCTGATAATCCATCATGAGCCCTTTCATAGAACAACAGCGAAGCACAGCAGCGCAGGTTCGCTCGCAAAAAACGAGATCATTCCGTTTGCGCCACGTGCTTCGATCTATTTTACAGTTCGCGAGCCTGATAGAGGCGTGCGGCGATGAATGCGCTCACAACATAAAGGACAACTGACACCACACAGCCCCCTATCGCGATAGCAACCGTATGGTCATTCAAGAAGGTGCGCACGGCCATCATGTCGATCCCATCTGAAACGTTTCCGATCGCAACGCTCGCAAGCACGACCACCACGACCACGAGAAGCGGCAAAAGGCGTGTTGCCTTGTTCATGCCAAAACGCATCAGAAGCGGCAGAGTGAGTGCTGCAAGCAGCAAGATGAAGACAAAGCCAGCTATGCCGCAATCGAGGATAGCGAGGGGAGACTCAGGGGCCGCGAACTCCGCACTTGTGCCGAAACCACCCCAAGCCTGAATGATCGCAATGAATACGAACGAAATCAGCCAAGCTGCAAGCATCGAGACCACCGAAACGATGAGCATGCTCACGTAGCGCCCGTAGGCAACCTGATGCTTGGTCAAAGGCAACGTCATACGGAAGCGCTCCCATCCGTTCATCTCGTCGTAGGCGAAGATCGAGAAGAGATACATCAAAGGCGCCATCGTTGCCATTGCAGCCGTGCCAACGATCACCTCACCCGTACCCCATGCAAGGAACCCGCAGATCACAATGGATATGAGCAGCAGTTGCACAAAAGCATTCTTGGAAGTGATGAGGTCTGAGAAGATCATAGCTTTCATAGTTGCTCTCCTTTCAAGGTGAGCGTCATGTAATCGTCAATGCTCGCGCTATCGAGCGCGATGTCTGGGAAAGCCTTCGCGAAAGCGAACCGATCAGGCACGAGCACATCGTAGGCCATACCGCTCTTGAGCTTCCGCAGGCGTTCATCCTCTGCCCAGGCGCTCTCCCGTATTAGTTCAAGGTCGCGCTGCCTGCAGTGCGCAACGCCTGCCACGTCGCACACCTCATCCTTGGGTAGGCTGAAAACGAGTTTGCCACCATCTATGCAGATGATCTCATCGGCGATCTTCTCGAGATCGTTCGTGATGTGCGTTGAAAGCAGGATCGCGTGATCGTCGGTCTTCATGAAATCGCGCAGGATATCCAGCACCTCTTCGCGTGCCATCGGATCGAGACCAGCAGTTGCTTCATCCAAAACGAGCAGTTCAGGATCGTGCGAAAGCGCGAAGGCCAACATGAGCTTCATGCCCATACCGCGCGAAAGTTCTTTCACGTTCTTCTTGGGCGCAAGCTCGAAACGCTCGCACAGCGCACCGAAGCGCTTCGCGTCCCAATTGCAATAAGCGAAACGACCGAGCGTTGCCACATCTTGAACCTTCAAGGTTTCAGGGAAGGCGCACGTATCGAGAACAACGCCGATGCGCTCCTTGACGCTCCCTTCTAGGAACATGCCTTTCCCGATCGAGCAACCGAGCACGTCGCCTTCACCCTCATCGGGTTGTAAGATGCCGAGCAGCATCTTGATCGTGGTGGTCTTTCCTGCCCCGTTCGATCCGATCAAGCCCACAACGGTGCCGGCTTCAACGGTAAGCCCGATATCTTCAAGATGGAAGCCATCGTAGCGCTTCCCTAAGTTAGTTACGTTTATCAATGCGTCCATGTATATCTCCTCGGACGAGCTAGTCTTCCAAGAGCAGATCGAGCATTTCATGCAGATCATCCGCGGTAAGCCCGAGGGGTTGCGCATCTGCTATTGCGCGCTCGAGCGACTCTTCAACCTGTCGAATGCGCTCCTCACGCAGCAGATCCTGATTGCCACTGGCAACGAAGGTACCCTTCCCCTGAACCGTGACCACGAAGCCCAGCTCCTCCAGATCGGAGTACGCACGCTTGGTAGTGATCACGCTTACCCGCAGATCATTGGCAAGAGAGCGAATGCTGGGGAGATGCTCCCCTGCCGTTAGCTCGCCAGTCATGATCGCGTCTTTGATCTGAGCCTCTATCTGCTCGTAGATCGGGACCGAACCCGAATTCGAAATAACGATCTCCAATTGTCCTCTTTTCCGGCAACCCTGCAGCAGCTGCCGCATCGTCTCGCAAAAGCGTCCTTCCGCGAGACTGTGTGCATATGCAATATAAACAGTATATACACACCTATACACAGCCGTCAAGACGAAAAGCTTTAAGGGGGCAAAGAGCAGCACCGCCCTCCAAAGCAAAGCGAGAGCACATCTACGCTTCAGCATCTTGAAATGTCACGAACTCATTACATTATTGCCCTCCAAATGCCATCTATACTTGGTGGTGAAAGAGGAGAGTGGACGATACGCTATATCAGGAGGTATGAATCGTATGATTTCTCAGAATATCCAAGCGGCACGAAAGGCGCTCGGGCTCACCCAAGAAGACCTTGCGAATCGACTGAGCGTTGCAAGGCAGACCGTTGCCAAGTGGGAATCGGGGGAATCTCTTCCCGATCTCGAAAACGCCTATGCGCTCGCAAAGCTCCTGGGTGTTTCTGTCGATGATCTCATCGCGCATAACGAAGCAGCGACGGGCTACCCCATTCCTCCCCGCGGTAAGCACATCTTCGGCATCGTGCGCATGGGAGAACGCGGACAGATCGTCGTCCCGAAGAAAGCGCGCGATATCTTCGAGCTGCACGCAGGATCCGAACTGCTCGTTTTGGGCGACGAAGCACAAGGTATCGCACTGCAGAAGGTCGAAGATGCGGAATCCATGCTTGAGAGCTATGGACGAATAGTGAATGAACGGAGAGCAGATGGCCCAACCATCAATTCATAGCAGTGGCTCATCCAAGCCAGAAACGCTCTTGCGCGTCGAGGATCTCGCGAAATCCTATCCTGCCTTCAAGCTGCGCGATGTTTCCTTCTCGGTCGAGGCAGGCACCATAACGGGCTTCATCGGACGAAACGGCGCGGGGAAATCGACCACCTTGAAATGTCTTGAAGGTGCGGTGCACCCCGATGGCGGAACCATCGAATACTTCGGAAAGCCGTACCTGGGAAACGAAGACACCATCAAGGAGCAGGTTGGGTTTGAGCTCAACAGCGCAGACTTCTATCGCACCAAGCGACTTTCGCTCATCGCGAGCATCACGAGCAACTTCTATGCGAATTGGAGCGACGATGCTTACGCTCGCTACTGCAGGCTCTTTAACCTCGATCAGAAGAAGCGCATCATAGACCTGTCCCAAGGTATGCGCGTCAAGTTCGCGCTCGCGCTCGCTCTCTCTCACAACGCAAGGCTACTCATCCTCGATGAACCAACGAGCGGGCTCGATCCTGCTTCGCGTGAAGAGGTGCTAGATATCCTTCTCAAGCTGGCCAGAAACGAGAACGTAGGCGTGCTGTTCTCCACACACATAACCTCCGACCTCGAAAAATGCGCATCCAACATCCTCTATATCGACAACGGGAACATCATCGGCAAAGGGAGCCTTTCCGAATTCAAGGACCACTATCGCGTTGCACCGCTCGATGCCGCGAAACGCGTCGATGCACCGATCTACGGAATACGCGAAACCGCCAACGGGAAGAGCGCTCTTGTCCCTTCCCGATCAGGCATCGGCGAACCTGCAACGCTCGACGATATCATGACCCACACTGCACGAAAGGCAACGCTATGAAAGCCGCACTTTTGAAAGAGCTCCGCCTTGTCGTGCATCCTTCGACCTATTTCATCGTGGTGCTCGGAGCGCTCGTGCTCATACCATCGTGGATGTATGGTGCCATCTTCATCTACGGGGTTTTGGTCGCCTTCTTCAACGGAATGAACGCGCGCGAGATGCACGACCTCGAGTACTCGTTCTCCCTCCCGCTGTCTCGCGCCAGCATGGCAAGGGCACGTATCCTTACCATGATAGGGATCGAGACGATCATGCTCGCCATCATGGTCGTCTTCATCGCGCTACGCGGCCCACTGGGGATCAACGGGATCGCGCCTCCTTCAGAAGCGGTGGGAACGGCGGCGAATCTCTATCTTGTTGCGCTCGGTTTCATCACGTTCGGTGTGTTCAACCTGGTATTCTACCCCCTGTATTATCGCGATCCGCTGAAGGTTGGATTGCCGTTCATCATCGCTTCTATCCCCGCGGCGATCTGCATCACAGCAACAGTGGTACTTCCCTATCTCCCCCTTGCGAACGCCGCACCCTTTGGTGTCGCTGGCTTCAATGACCCAAGTGCTCAACTCTGCGCGCTTGCGGCAGGGCTTGTGATCTTCATCGTCTGCAATGTTGTTGCCTGCAAGCTTTCAGCACGCTCGTTCGCCCACTTCGATGCCTAACGAAGCTTTTGAATAAGCAGCTCGAACGCTATAGATCCGAGACAACGAAGCATCGCAAGCAGCTTAGGAGCGATCGGGAAAAGAGCACCGCTAACGAACGTCCGCTCAAGAGCTTCCTAGCACGCAAGCTCCTAGCTCATCTATACTGATGCACGTGGATAAGATCGATAAAGACAGACGCGTTCTTGAAGCCATGGGGAGTATCTATTGCCAAGGCAATCACTCCGATGCTCAAAAAGATGAAGGCGGAATGTGCCAGGAGTGCCGCACGACCATAGAGCAAACGCTTTCCCGCGCGGCTTCGTGTCCATACGGGCACGAAGGCAACTGCCAAGACTGTGAAACACACTGTCAGCGCGGCGATGCTCAAATTCGCATCAGGGCCATCATGCGCTATGCTGCGCCCAGGATGATGGTTCGTCATCCTATCATGGCGCTCGAATACCTTCGCAAGAAACTGCGTGCTTAATGCTTTATGTCAAAAAAGCACGTTAGACAGGCCATATCCCTCCCCTTAAATGCCCCTGTCAGGCTATAAAGTGCTTTCATACAGTAGTCTCTATGCTCTGTATCAGATTCAAAATACAAAAACGATACAATGGAGAAACACCATTTTGACAAAGGAGTCTATATGAATCGCTTGAAAGACAAGGTCGCCATCGTCACAGGATCCACGAGTGGCATCGGCAAGGGCATCGCAAAGATGTTTGCTGCTGAAGGCGCGCGTGTTGTCGTATGCGGCCGCCGTGAAGAGCGTGGAGCAGCTATCGTCGACGAGATCAAAGCCGCAGGCGGCGAGGCAATGTATCACTTCCTCGACGTAACCAAGCCTGAAACCGTCGATGCGCTTCTTGCCGACACGGAGGCAACCTGGGGCAAGGTCGACGTGGTGGTGAACAACGCAGCCGGCATGGCCCTTAAGGATGGTCGCGTGGATGAGATATCGCTCGAAGACTGGGACGCGGTCTTCGCCAGCGACATCCGTAGCACCTTTTACTGCACGAAGATCGCCTTGCCCTACCTTAAGCGTAACGATAAGGCTTCCATCATTAACATCGGGTCCATGGCTGCTTGCAGCGGCGATTTAGGCTCAACTGCTTATGCTTGCGCAAAGGCGGGCGTTGACATGCTCACGAAATACACTGCACTGCAATATGGCAAGGACGGCATTCGATGCAATTGCGTGCGTCCGGGTCTTATCATCACTGAAGAAAACGCAGACAAGGTACCCGACATGCTGAAGGACATTTTCCTTGATAACATCGAGGTTACCCGCTATGGCTCGCCTGATGATATTGCTGCCATGTGCGTATACCTTGCGTCCGACGAAAGCGAATACTTCACAGGGCAGGTCGTTACGGTAGATGGCGGATTGAATGCCCATGTTCCTACCGTTGCACAGTTCCGTGCGCTCGCATCACGCACGTGGTAGGTGTTTCGACACAGAAATGAAGGTGCGTCTTCGTTTTGCTGATACGCAACAAGGACGCACCTTACCAGCGTTTTACTAGTATCTAGCCCACCATGAAACCTTTCGAGCACTACATATACGTTTTGGAGTGCGGGGACGGTAGCCTTTACACGGGATACACCACCGATGTCGAAGCACGCCTTTCCGCGCATCAAGCTGGCACTGGTGCCAAGTACACGAAATCGCACGCGCCAGTACGATTGATCGCGCAAGCCCGCTTCTATTCGAAAGAACGCGCCATGAGCGCAGAAGCCCACTTCAAAAAGCTCGATCGCGCCCAAAAAGATGCGTTGCTCGCTAAAGCTAAGGATGCGCCCTTGGAGGAGATCCTTCGAAACGAGCTTCCTGGCTTCGGCGAAGACACCGCTGGCGAGTTCGTCTGCCGCAGCTTGGAAGCGAATGTCGATCTAGATTACCGCGCTTTCCATTCTCGACTCGTACCGAATGTGGATCCCAAGACCATCGCGGGTGTTCGAACGCCCGCGCTTCGCAAGATAGCCAAAGAGCTCGCTAAACGCGACGACGCTAGCACGTTTCTGCGCGCGCTCCCCCATCGGCTCTTCGACGAGAACCAAGTACATGCCTTCACGATCGGCGCAGAGCGCGACTACGATAAAGCGCTCAAGCTCTACGAGCGCTTCCTTCCCTTCGTGGACAACTGGGCAACCTGTGATCAGCTTCCTACCAAAGTGTTCGCGAAGCGGCCTGAAGAAACACTCGACCAAGTGGAACGCTGGCTCGCTTCTGATCATTGCTACACGATTCGCTTTGCCATCGGTATTCTCATGCGGCTTTATCTGGACGAACTGTTCGAGCTTCGGTTTTGCGAATGGGTGGCAGCTACGCGCATGCCCAACAGCGAAGCTCACCCCGCCACCGAAGATGACATCTACTATGTGGATATGATGCGTGCCTGGTATTTCGCTGAAGCGCTCGCGAAACAGGAGACCGCTGCGCTTCCATACTTCGAACGTCAGGGTGATGAAGCCCTGCTCGATGAATGGACGCGCCGCAAAGCGATCCAAAAAGCTATCGAGAGTCGTCGTATTACCGCCAGCATGAAAGACTACCTGCGCACGCTGCGCTAACAGGCAACGCATACGGCCACAAAGATGCGCCAACGAGCGGGATTCCTCAACTCTCCCTGAGCCCTTTCATCACTTCGTTAGTGGGCTTATTGCAAGTCATTAACAACTGGTCGCTGATCGGCGATCTCGACAGAAAAACCGCTAGGCTAAATAGGTGTTGCAGCTCCTTCTGCAGCAATTCAAACAAGAACCACAGGAGAAAAGGAATCTATCATGACTCTCGAAATACCAAACGAACGTCAAGACGAACGCGAAGAGCATCTTCATGAAGAAGAAAAAGCCAAGCACATCAAGGATCGCCGCGGCGAATACTACCAAGAGCGTCGTGAGGATCGAAGCCACGATGCCGATCGCTATGATCGCACGTTGCGTGACGAGATCCACTTCGCCGAAAAGGGCGAACGCCGCGAACAGAATGTTGCCGATTCCGAAATCAAAGAGACCGTAGACACCGAACTTCGCAATGAAGACTAGGCTTTTCTAAGAAGACGTCATGCTCGATCGCGCGCGAAAATATCTCTCGATCATCCTGCAGATATTCGTGCGCGACCTAAAGCGGCTCGTCGTCAACCCAGTCGCCTGCATCATCTTGGCGGGCGTCTGCATCCTGCCCGCGCTCTACGCCTGGTACACCATCGAAACGATGTGGGACCCTTATGCCAACACCGGCTCGATCAAAGTGGCAGTGGTAAATGAAGACAAGGGCGCCGACTCGAACTATACTGGCAAGATAAACATCGGGCAGGAAGTGGTCGATGAGCTACACAGCGATCACGAGCTCGATTGGCAGTTCGTCTCAAAAGATGAAGCCATGGACGGCGTTTATTCGAGCGAATACTACGCAGCGCTCATCTTCCCCGAAAACTTCAGTGAAGACTTCATCAGCGTCTTCAGCGGAAATTTCACCCAACCTAAGATCGAATACTACGTTAACGAGAAGCTTTCTGGCTCGGGAACGAAAGTTACCGATTCGGCTGCTTCCAAGATCGAGACCACCATCGATGAATCGTTCGTCTCCCAGGTAAGCGACAAGGTCGTTGAGATCGCGCAACGAACGGGCGGCGCAGTTCACGATAAGAGCGAACAGTCCACGTCGCTCTTATCCCACAGCGTTGAAGAAGCGAAGGATGCGATCAGCCAAAATCGCACGATGGTGAACGATCTCACGCCTACGATCGATAGCTCCATTCAGTCGGTAGATTCTTCGAACGACCTGCTCAAGAAGCTCGTCGCTTCGCTGCCCGCGTTCGATACGCGCCTCGATTCCGCGTCCACTTCGCTCGAGAACATCCGTAAAACGCTCAACGATTACAGCGCAACGCTCTCAACGAAAGTTACCGAAAGCGCGCTCGCGCTCACCCAAGCAGCCGTAGATATCAATCTTGCTTCAGCCCAGATCGCAGGCGATATCCAGACAGCAAAGGCCAACGTCGATACCGCACTTGCCGAGGCGCGCGATCTGGTGAACTACAACAACCAACTGCTCGAATCACTGCGCAACTCCCCCGTTGCCTCCACCGACCAAGTGCAGAAGGCCATCAGCGACATCGAAGCGCAGAACGCGAGCCTCTCTTCTACCATCACCTCGCTCGAGCAGCTCGCAAACCAGCTCGACAGCAATGCGCAGGCGGTCAAGAACGCCACGGACACTGTGGCCAACGTAGCAAAAACAAGTGCGGACAACCTTCAAAAGAGCGCGAAGGATTTCCAGATCACCATCTTGCCCGAGATCGACACGAGCCTCGACAGTCTCGCATCAGCGATCGGAACCTTGCGGGGCGCAACCGAATCGCTTCGCACGCTCTTCGATCAAGAGAGCACGCTCCTAACGCAGCTTGCCTCGATGCTCGAGCAGTCGAAATCCATCTGTGCGGAAGTAGGCCTCTCGCTCGAAGCACTAGAGAACAATCTCGAATCGACCTACACCGATCTTCGCTCGCTCCAGAATTCTGCCTCGTTCAAAGAGCTCACCACGCTGCTTGGCATGAATCCCGATGATGTTTCTTCGTTCATGTCTTCCCCAGTAAAGCTTGATACGGTCACGCTCTACCCCGTCAACCCTTACGGCTCGGGCATAGCACCTTTCTTCAGCAACCTGGCGCTTTGGGTGTGTGGGTTCATCCTCATGGCCATCGTGCGTCTCCGCGTCGATCCAGCGGGCTTGCCAAGATTCTCGGCAACGCAGGCCTATTTCGGTCGCTGGCTCTTTTACGTGACCATCGGCATCATTCAAAGCCTCATCATCTGCATAGGCGATCTGGTGCTGGGGATCCAATGCGAAAATCCTGCCGCGTTCATCGGAGCAGGCGTGCTGGCCGGTTTCGTTTACGTGAACTTGCTCTACGCACTCGCGTACAGTATGCGCCACATCGGAAAAGCGCTTGCAGTTGTGTTGCTCGTCTTGCAAATTCCCGGATCATCAGGCATGTTCCCTGTCGAGATGATGCCCGAGTTCTATCAGGTACTCAATCCGCTGTTACCCTTCACTTATTCGATCGATGCGATGCGCGAAGCTATTGGCGGCATGTATGGAGCGCACTACCTTATCGATATGCTCGTGTTAGGCGGCTGCTTCATCCCTGTTGGTCTGTTCATCGGACTTATTGGCGTTCACTTCGGCTACAACGTGAACACGCTCTTCGATGCGAAGCTCTCCCAAACTGAACTATTCGCTTCCGAATCCGTGCCCAAAGGTGCCCAATGGTTCCGCTTGCGCCCCGTACTGCTTGCGCTCATGCAAACGAAGCAATACCGCGAGAAGATCATCGCCCGCGCTATGAGATTCGATGCGAAATACCCGTTGCTCATGAAGATCGGTTGGATCGCTCTGTTCGCGATGCCCGTTCTCATGCTCGCTACGCTCATCCTCTTCGAAGGCTCTCCCAACGAAAAGCTCATTCTGCTCTCCTGGTTCATCCTCGGTACGCTCATAGTGGCTGGATACCAGATCATCATCCTGTTCCTTCATGCCGATATCCAATACCAGTTCAAGCTTGCGCAAAGCGAACCAGCCTCCGATGCAGGGAAAATAGCGCAGCTTGAAACCCACGAAATGCCTGAACCCCTCCTGCGAAGTGGAGGTGGAGCGAACGATGCATAATATCCTCGCCATATTCAAGAACGATGTGCTCGCGCTCAAGACGAGCGTGATCGCCGCGATCGTCGCGATCGGCCTCATCCTCGTTCCACCCATATACGCTTGGCTTACCACGCTCGGCTTCTGGGACCCTTATGCCAACACCGGCTCGATCAAGGTGGCCGTTGCCAATGAAGACGAGGGCTATTCTTCGGCTCTTATCCCGACCAAGATAAACGCAGGCGACCAGGTCATAAGCGCGCTGCACGAAAACGACAGCTTCGACTGGATATTCGTCAGCGAACAGGAAGCGGTCGATGGCGCTCATTCGGGCGAATACTATGCGGCGATCGTCATCCCTAAGGACTTTACGAAGAACCTGATGACCGTTTTCAGCGATCACGCAACCAAAGCGGAGATCACCTATTACACCAATGAAAAAGAGAACGCCATCGCACCGCGCGTTACCGCCGAAGGAGCCACCGAGCTGCAGGACGAGATCGACCAGACCTTCACGAAAACGGTCGCAAATATCGCGCTCTCGACGACGAGCAGCCTTACCGATTTCCTCAACGGCGACAACATCATGAACTATGCCTCACTGCTCCTGCATGAACTTGACAATGCCGTCGAAGACCTTGATGCCGCACAGCTCGAAGTGAAGGGCCTCTCTTCCATGGTCGGCGACAGCGCAACGCTCCTTGCGGGCAGCAGCAAGCTTCTTGACAACACGAAAAACGCCACGAACACCACCAACGAGCTCCTTTCCGAAGCTTCCAAGGGGCTTTCATCGGCCGATGAAGCACTGGGCAACATCACCGATGAAGTGAATGGCGCGATCGCATCGAACGCGAGCAGCTACGATGCACTTTCGTCCGCGATCAATGCCGCGCTTGATTCCGCAAGCCAAGACCCTGCCGCCACCGAGCAGCTGCTGGGTAGCATATCTGGGTCCCTCGCTTCTACCAAAACACTGTATGAGCAGATGAAGAACGACCTGCAGGCCGCAGGCGTTTCCGGCACCGCGCTCGATACGATCGATGCCGCCATTGCCACACTCGATCGCTTGCAACAAGCTGTTGATAGCGCAAAGACCGACGTGAGCACAATAAGCACGACAACCGCAGATGCGCGCACCAAGATCAACGAAGAGCTCGCGAACGCGAAGAACGACATCACGGAAATGAACTCTTCGCTCGAAGAAACGCTCAAGCAGCAAACAGCGAACTTGACCTCAGACCTTTCCGCGCTCAAGTCGTCGAGCGTCGAGCTGAGCGATTCGCTCACCGAAATATCCAACAACCTTTCAGGCACAGCGAGCAACCTCTCATCCAACATGGAAGCGCTTCAAAGCTCCCTCGATAACACCGCGAACGTGCTTGGTACGATCAAGAACAACCTCGCTAAAACACGAGATGACCTTAAAGAGGCCATCAGCACGAGCGATATTGATGAGATTCGCAAGATCATCGGCAACAATCCTGAAGCCATCGCTGCGTTCCTGTCTGCCCCGACCGTTCTTGAAAAGCACCCGGTCTACGAGATGAAGAGCAACGGCGACACGATGAGTGCCTTCTACTCTTCGCTCTCCCTCTGGATCGGTGCGATCTTTCTCGTTGCGCTCACGAGCGTGAATCCCACGAAGCGCAGGCTCGAAGGCCTTAAAGACGTGAAGCCCCACCAGGTCTATTTGGGACGCTATGGTATCTTCGCTTGTATCGCCATTTTGCAAGGGGTCGTGCTCTGCATCGGAAACGTCTTCTTCGTGGGTGTTCAGTGCGAGCACTTCTGGCTCTATCTGCTGGCATGCATATTCTGCGCGATCGTCTTCTCGAATATCGTCTACACGCTCACGACCTGTTTTGGGAACGTGGGTAAAGCTATCGCGATCATTGGGCTTGTGATGCAGCTTGGCGGATCGGGCGGCATCTTCCCCATTCAGATGTCGGCGCCCTTCTTCCAAGCGATCTACCCGTGGCTTCCCTTCGCTCATTCCATGGAAGCATTCCAAGGATGCATTGCCGGCATCTATGGCATGCAGTATTGGACCTCGATGCTGTGCTTGGGCGGATTCTTGGCGGTCTCGCTCATATTCGGCCTCGCACTGCACAAGCCTCTTGCGAAGCTCAACAGCTTCGTTGTGAAAAAGCTCGACGAAACCCAGCTGCTATAATAACTTCGCCCAACCGAAAGGAGCCATTATGAGAATCGCGATCCCCAGCGAAAGCAACACTGGCCTCGATAGTATGCGCAGCGGCCATTTTGGACACGCTCCCTTTTTCACCATCGTCACCTATACCGACAACATGGACATCGAAAACGTTGAATCCATCAAGAACGTCGATCATGATGCCGTAGGCTGCGGTGGTGTGATCGATTTCGTTTTCGGCCTTGATGTTGATGGGATCCTAGCTGCTGGTATGGGCATGCCGCCCTTCACGCGCTTCACTAATTCAGGAGTGAAGGTATATTCGGATACCACCGAACCTAACGTGGGCAAAGTGGCGCAGCTGTTCGCCGAAGGCAAGGTTGCACCCATGGATCCAAGCGCTGCCTGCCGCCACTAGCTTGCCACCTTCAAAATAATGGCAGATAATCCTCTCACGCATGAATCAGGCGAAACATGAAGGAGGTGAGGCTTTATGGCGAAGAAATGCAGCAAACGTGCGCAGAGCAAACGCAAGCATCAGCACGCACCGAAAGACAACGTGGTGTGGAAGCAAACCGCCGAAGAGGCAACGCTTGCGAACAAGCCCTACATCAATGCTTATGCATGTGGGCACGGGGTGCAGGGCGATACGAAATACAATCGCACCAAAGAAAAACGCGCATGGAAACGCGATCTTCAGGAAGGAGCCTCTCGGGGCTCCTTCCTTTTTGTGAATTATTCTTTTGCGCTCTCGTGCTCATGACTCAAACGTAAGCTCATCACTGAACCCTTGGGTTTCTAGCAAAGGTTAGCGTTTCCGTAGCTTCTTGATCAGGAAAGCACCTGCGGCTATCGCGCCGATAACGCCGAGCGTACGCTTGCCGTTGTATTTCACGAACGCCTTCGCATCAACGCAGCCAAAGTCCCGCGCGAGGTTGTCTGCGCCAGTCTTGACCGCACTCTTGACCTTCGCAGGGAACGTATCTGCCGGTGTCCACTGATAATCTTCAGGCGGAATGGGCATGCTGCACGTGTCAAGCACCATGTCGATGCGTCCTTCTTTCTCGAAGTACTCGTGGATGCTCTCGCGCAGCGGCATGGTTTGCTTGAGCGTAATGGCATCGAATTCGCACACGCTCTTACAGAAGCCGCAACCGATGCAGTGCTCCTGATCGATCGTCACCTTCCCATCAGCACCCTGTGAAATAGTGGCTTGCGGGCATTTCTCAATGCACGAGCCGCATTGCGTACACTTATCGTGATCGATCACCGCCGTGAACGCCGCTCCGCCGAAGCGGTTCTTGATGGTGCGATTCGCATTCTTACAGACATCGAGCGCCACGCAACAGCACGGACAGCAGAAGCAGACTTCCATGAATTCGTCCATCTTCTCGTTCTCGAAGCCCCATACCATCTGCTCGAGCTCGACATAGAGCGCCTGCCCGATGAAGCCCTTATCACGCGCATCGTAGACATGCTGCTTCGCTTCTTCTTTCGAGACCGGACGCGCAAGGCCGTTGTTCACCGCCGTTACGCCTGCCATGTTGAAGAACAAGCAACCGAACTCCTGGTCGTAGTCTTGACAATCATGCGCAGAACGGCAGATGCAGCGATTCATCTGAGCGATATATTCAGCACGATCGATCAAGTCCATGATCAGGTCGATCGGAAGCACCGTGCTCTTACCTTCATCAGCCATATCCACATTCAGCGGCAGCACGTTACCGTGGCTATACATCTTCTCATCAGGCGAGAACTGCGTGATGCGCTTGTAGATCTCGGATGCCAGGTCTTCTCTGCCTGTTAACTTCGCACCCTTAACGATCAGCATGAACACTTTAAGCGTGCGCTCCCAAGTAGCAGGTGTGGTTGCAAGTACCTTCGTCATCAAGAAGTCCTTGATGCCCAGTCCCCGCGGATGATTCTTGTGCAGGGGTTTATTCGGCAGCTCTCTGCGTTTCAAGCGCTCCTCATCCAAGAAGAGCACCTCACCCTGTGGCGTGATATTGCCCCCATCACGCGGATCGAGCGTAGCGATCACCTCGTCAGGCACGCCCAAGCTCTTGAGCTTCTCGTAATCAATCCCTGGTTTGCTTTCTGTTTTTCCTTCCATGATTCCCCTCTTCTCTACACCACTGCAATGCTGCCGCGTCGCATATTCACCTACCGCCGCGTTTCACCTTGCGCGATGTCTCCTACACCACTTCAATGCTCTGAATCAACAACTCGCCACCCGTTATCATGTCATAGTCTTCGCTGCCGCATTCTGAACAGCACATATGCTGATCGCTCCCCATGGGAAGTTGGAACGTGGCCCCACATGCCGAACAATAGAAGGTCATTGGAACCTTCGTTATCGACACGTGCGCCCCTTCAGCGATAGTTCCCTCAGCGCAGCGGTCGAAGTAGCGCTGCACCCATTCCTCTTCGAGATTGCGCATCTCTCCGATGATGAGGTTCACCGATCGCACCTGGTTTGCCGACTGCCTTTCGGCATGGCGAACCACCACTTCAACGATGCTCTTCGTCACTCCCAGCTCATGCATGGCTTGCCTCTCCTGCTGAATCATGCGCTTGTCCAAGTGCGGCATGCGCGTCTTCAAGCCACGTCACCAACGCATCAACACCTTCGCCCGTGCGCGCACAAACTTCGAAGATCTTAAGGCGCGGGTTCAGAACGCGCGCCCGCTCAGCAAGTGCTTTCATGTCGAAATCTGGATTGAGCGGCAAGTAGTCCGTCTTCGTTACCACGAGCGCATCCACCACCGCGAACATGGGCGGGTACTTGTACACCTTGTCGAAGCCCTCTGGCACCGAAAGCAACATGATGCGCTTATGCGCACCCGTGTCGAATTCCGCAGGACAAACCAGATTCCCGATGTTCTCAAGGAACACGTAATCGAAATCTGCCTGCCCGAACGCGGCGAACGCTTTCGTGACCATGTCCATCTCCACATGACAAATGCCACGCGTCTCAAGCTGTACCGCCGGAATGCCTGCCTGCTTTATCTTCTCGGAATCCACGAACGATTCGATATCCGCTTCGATGATGCCGATGCTCGCCTCGTCGCGCATCCGCTCGATCAAGCTGAGCAGCAGCGTGGTCTTCCCCGCCCCAGGTGATGACATCACATCAACGAAGAGCGTGCCCTGCTGCGCCAACTGACATCGGTGCACCTCGGCTGCTGTGTTGTTGTCGGAAAGGATATCTTCCTTGATCTCGATGATCCGCGCTTCGTCGATCACGGCTAATCCACCGTCTTGCCCATGATCTTGTTCGCCGCATAGATGCCGCTGATGCACGCAGGTTCCATGCCAAGCCCGTTCACGTCTCCTGCCATGATCAGCCCCGGGGCAAGATTCTGGGGCAGCGCCTCATGAGCTTGCGTGTAGAGCGCATAGGGCCAATGCTTCTTGCCGATCACGCGCCACGAATCGAAGTACTCATCGAACTTGCGTGACTCTTCGAAATCGACCTCCGTGAAGATCTCGTAATCACCGTCGAAGCGGTGCGCCACATAGATGATCGGGATCGTATCGTCGAACAGATGCAGCATGTGCTTGCGATATTCAGGCTTGATCTCGCCTTCCACCAAGTAACCGGTCAGCTGCGAAGCCCGCCTGATATCGAGCGGCTCGACCTCTTCGACTAGCTCGAGCAACCGTTGCGTATCGATGGCAGGCGTTGCCATAACCAGATTATCAGCCGTGAACTTGCCCGCCGCGCATTCAACTTTCCAGCCCTTATCGCACTTCTTGACCGAGGTGATCTCGTCGATCAGCACTTCGCCCGATCCTTGGCTCAAACGCACCTTCGTTCCTTCAGCATCGAAATCGAAGCGCTTTAAGTCGAAGAGCAAGCGCAGGGGCGGAATCTGCATCGTGAGCGGCTGAACAGTATTGAGATAATCGAGCGCGGTCAGGTCCTTGATCTTGGTGCCCGTGCACGCATGCGCGAACATGCTCACCAGATCATGTGCGATCGGACCGAAATCCAGGCGCTTGATCATGTCTTCTGCCGATTCGGTATAGAGCTGCTTGATCATCGGGTCGCGCTCGAGTGCCGCGCTCACTTCCATGATCGTGCAGTCGTCCTTGAACTTGTTGTAGCGCGGGATGAATTCTTCACGCATCCATTTCATATAACGCAGAAGCGAAGGGGCATCCATGAGCGTGGTGAGCGAAACTGGCTCGTAGGCGCTGCCATCGTCGTGATGGCACTGTCCCGCAGAAAGCGCCGGCAGTACATCTGCGCCCTCTATCAAGAGCCCCGACTGCAACATATATTTATACGTCCCAAAATAGAACACCGCACCATAGTTCATATGACGCTCTTCATCATTGCAGATGCGCCCACCAATATTCGGGCTGATGAGCAGGTATTCCCGGTCGTTCTTCTGAAGCTCCAGGCAGCAATTCATGCCTGCAGCTCCTGCCCCCACCACGATAGTCTCGTAATGCGATTTCATGATCTCCCCCTTGATCTTGTCTGTGCGAATCCTCCCCCTAAGAGTCTTCGCCAAGCTTTCATCTTTCTTCAACAAACATACTGGCTATCTTGTACGATTCACGCGCGCTCTGCGTTCCCCACGCGTTAGCTCCTACTCGAAATAGCGCTTCCTGAAGTTTCGATCCCCTTCCGAAAGCTTTGTGATGGTTTCCATACAACACCGTCCCATGACCAGCGAAGCCGTTCCAAGGATGAAAACCACGAAATACTTATGAATAGGCGTGCGCAAGAACGGATCGAAATGGCAATCGCAACGATAGATGAAGCGCGATTGCGTCTCGTTGATCTGATAGACCTCCCAATTCCAGGTCCAAGCGAAACGCTTGAACCATAGACGAAGCGCACCTTCTTGGTTCGGCCCGCGGTCCTTCCACGTTGGATCGGTCGCCGTATCTGAGTGGGCCGCCCAATAGTACAAGCCGTTCTCTCCGTTCGAGCAATCGGTCACCCATTCACCGATCGACCAGGGTGCCTGGTGGAACCACTGGAATTCCCCCGTGTGAAGGTTCTGCCACTGCGGATACTTCTGCCAATCGTAATGGTTGGTGATGTCGAAGGTGAAGAGGCGCTCAAGACGCTCGAAGCTATACCAGCCGCCCTTCGATTGTCCTGCCTGCTGCATATAGGGCCAGATCGTTTCCGGCAGCGCATTGACCGTGATGCCGCCATCGTAGCGTAGCGTCTTCGTACCAGGTGCGAAGTGGTCATCGCCCTTCATCACATACGCGCGCTCAGGGTCGCTCATCTTGGTGCGCAACCCATAGATCCACAACATCGAAAGGAAGATGAAACACGCACCGCAGATGCACCAAAGGATATTCCAGGCTGTCACCCCAGGACCAAAGAGCCCTTGCACGGGATCGGTAAGTCCGAAATGAGCGTAAACGCCCGTAGCGATCAAGATGAAACGCGTGATAACATTCGCACCCCAACCGATCAGTCCATACCAGATCGCTTCGGCGCTGCATTCCATCATCTTCTTCTTATGGCCGATTGCCCAATCGATCAACACGCCGATGATACCCAGAACATATCCCAAAACCACGAAGCCCACCTTCATGCCTTTGGAGAATCGATCGAGAAACCGTGGCTGTCCTTCAGCCATTTCTGGCAGATCCCCATTTGCCGCCATACTGATCACCCCTTATTCCTTCAACGAGCAGCAGCTCGCTTTTCCTTCATTAACAAAGCGCCTCTTGGTGCGCTTCTTGTTGCGCTATGCAGTCATCGCTTCTCTACGCAGCGATCGCATCGTTTCAGATGCAGGTCTCCTTCACCGGACACGTATCGCACTTGAATTCATACGGACAGGGAGTACTTGCGTGGTCGAACGCATGGTACATATCCTGGCGATATTGCTCGACCACCTCTTCATCAAGCATGTAGTACACCGAATTGCCCACGCGCTCGCGCTTGAACAGCCCTGCCGCCTCCATGATCTTCAGGTGCTTCGTACAAGCCGGCTGGCTGATCCCTAAGATCTCGGCGATGTCGCTCACATTCATGCTGTAGGGCTCATGCGAACCGACGATCTTGACCATCTTCATCCGGTTAATATCGCTGATCGCTTTGTTATAGAGACAAACGCGCTCTACGAGACCGTCTTTTCTCATAGCCCTCCCATCGCTTATTTATAACCTTATAGTTATATAGTTATATTCGTGAACACGTTCAGTCAACCCACAGATCTCCGTATTTGGGGATTACAGTCTTCTTTACAAGAGGAAAATGCAATATATAATAGTCATGCAAGATATATATTGCATTATCTCAAAGGCGGTATTTCTATTGGAAAACGGTAAGAACGAGCGCATGAGACAAGCGCGCATAGATGCGGGGCTCTCTCAGCAGCAACTTGCAGACGCAGTTGGCGCAACACGGCAGACCATCGGCCTCATCGAAGCAGGCCGCTACAACCCTAGTCTCAAGCTCTGCACTGCCATCTGCAAAACGCTCGGTAAAACGCTTGACGATCTATTCTGGGAGTAGGAGAAGGCCATGAACTTGATAAAACGATACAACCAGATCATGGGACCAAAAGACGAACGACTTGAAGCTGAAGAGAACAAGAGCATGAAGGTGGGTGGCACCATCTTATTGATCGGGTCGGTGCTCAGCCTCTATTATGCGATCATGCTCGACCAGGTATCCTCCACCACCGATCAACCCATCTTCACCGCGCTTGGAGAGAAGCTCATTCCCGTCCACCTGCTGCTCGTATTGACCATTCTCGTTGCTGGCGTTGTCTCGCTCACGATGCAAACAAGGGCGGGTTACTTCTCCAGCCACAAACGCTTCGCCGAGGTCGATCAGGTCCCATGGGACTTCGTTACCCTCTTCGCGCTCTTCTGCGGTGCAATAGTTGGCGTCCTTGCCTGCGGCATGCGTATCGTGGCAGAGGTTCAGATCGTCGGCCTCGAAAACGTAGCCTGGATGGGAGATCTTGCGATCGGCATCATCTTCTTCATCATGGGCTTCTTGGTGGGCTTTGCAGCCATCACGCTCACCATCCACGATGCCATCAAGCGCCGTCGCGCACTCGAGAGCGAGCTTGAAGACTAGAAAAGAATCCTGACGCAGGAACAACGCTCTCTACGTATGCCAAATAGCAAAATGAATCCCTGCGCTACCACGGATGCAAAAACTCCGAAAGAAGACTCATCATAAATAAGGCGCAAAGAAGCTCACTCGATACTACATACCAGCACCACAATGAGCGCTATTCAGTTTTCGCAAACCCTTGGTCGTAGAGCATCTTAGGAATCTTGCCATAGCGCAAATAGGGAATGGTGTAATAGTCAGCCACTTCCTGGGTCCACGATCCGTCCTTACAATTCGAACTGCGCGTTGCCAGGTACGTATGGTAGTCCACGTCATATTCATGGATCAACGCTCGTAGGTTCGCATCGTAGGAGTTCTCGAAGAAAACGGCCTCCTGCGGCAAGCGCGGCTTCATATCAGGATCTGCTGCTGGATGCCCGATGCAAAACCCGCAAACAGGAAACACGTAGCGAGGAAGCCCTAAAAGCTCCACCATTTCTAACCCCTGCTCTCTGGCCGAACCGATGCAACAGGTTCCCAGACCGAGCGATTCGGCAGCGATCGTAGCGGACCCCAAGGCAATACCCACCTCGGTCGTGCCCACGATGATGTTGTCTGTTACGCGCGTGACCCGATCGAACTCTTCTTCGCTGCAGTCGCACGCGATCCAAGTACGATAGAAATCTGCACAGAACATCCAGAATACCGGCGCTTCACGCACGTGTTCTTGGAATCCGCAAAGTTCGTAAGCTTTCTGGCGCTTGATAGGGTCATCAAGAGAAACGATGGAAACATGTTGGAAGTTGCACCAGTTAGGGCCATGCTGAATCGCTTCGATGATGGCACGAAGGTCAGCCTCGCCCACGGGTTCATCAGTATAAGCACGGATGCTCTTGTGATGGATCATCTGCTCAAGCACCGGATCGCTCTCGATAATCTTCCCTATCGCGCCAGATGGATCGTTTTGTTTTTCAGTTCTCGTCTCGTTCATGAAGAACCCCTCCAAGACATCGATAGGCCATGCTCATCTTGTTCCAACGAAAAGATGCGCGCTGATCAACATATAACGGTTCAAGCTACTAACAACCCCCCATCGAGCAGCTTAGTAGCTTTGATCACATGCATCCTCGATTCAATAAATAAAGACAGCCCTATAATACGACTGTCCATGTTGAAGACGCTTATTTGTTTAGTATCAGTCAAAATGACGCTGCGCAAGAGTTACGGACATCTGCGCGCTTGCTGCGTACGGGCCTTGCCCTCTTTGCGCAACCTTGACATTGACGCTACGTCAAACCCTACGATGCATCTGGGAGGTGAGTCATGGACAACACGAACGCATACGCACACCAGAAAAACTGGGTAGGAATTGCCGAGCTCGCTCAGGCAGCAGGCGTGAGCACACGAACGCTTCGCTATTACGAAAGCTGTGGACTGATCGTGCCCGCGCGTGCAGAAAACGGATATCGCATATACGCCCCCTCTGAGGTGAAGCGCCTTGCGCAGATTCTTTCCATGAAGCGTTGTGGACTTCCTTTAGCAACCATCAAGCATTTGATCTCAGATGGCGAAGATAACATTCGTGATGTTCTTGAAGATCATCTTCGCACCTTGCAGGCGCAGGGTGCATCGTTGGAGATGGCGATCACGAGCACAAAAGCGGCGATCGCTGCGATCGAGAGGATCGAAGAGATGGATGTCAAAGACGCATTCGAGAAAATGAAAGAAGAAGGTCTTAAGAACTTCGAAGACACGTATGGCAAAGAAGCGCGCGAACGCTATGGCGATGCAACGATCGATGCATCGAACGAGCGTATGATGGCTCTCACCAAAGATGAATGGGAGGCAAAAGAGCTGCTCGAGGATGCCATAAAGGTCCAGCTGAGAATAGCCCTGCAGACGCAAGACCCGCAAAGTGAGGCAGCTCAAGAACTTGCGCGTATGCATGAGAAGTGGATCGCGGTTCATTGGGGCAAGGGTTACGAAGAGCAAGAATACCTCGGTCTTGTTCAGGGGTACCTAGGCGATCCGCGCTTCATCTCGTACTACGATTCAGCAGCTGGCGAAGGGGCAACTGCATTTCTCGTACAGGCGATCGAATCCGCCCATAAATAAGGTCTACAAATCGACGGCCTCGGGTACTGCTGCCCCTCCTGCACGCAGCGAAAGTTGCAGTTACTTCTTTCGCTGGCGTGCGCTAGAGAGGAATGATCTTTGCTTAGCTGCTCGACCCTAGCGCCTTACTGTCCCACACGAGATGCTTTTGAGTTCATTCGCTCTCTAACAAAGCAAGCCGAAGTCGGCCGACGTAAGGGGCAGCTTCGGGTACGAGAAGCCCCGTCTTCACCGCGAGCATAGTGATCGTTTCATCAGCGCGAATGCACGCTTGCGCAGCAGTGCCCGTTTGAGCGTTGAGCCCGCTCGGGCAATCAACGGCGATCAACCATGCGCCCTCACCTGTACCCTTGCCGCTGCATTCTGGCTTGCAGCTACAGACCTCGTTCGCAAGCGCGATCCAACTCGCATACGGTTCGCGCACCTCACTGTGTGAAAAGCCCGTTCCAAGGATCGCATCGACTACGACATCTGCACGTTTGAGCTCCTCCTTGATCGCGCCTCGGCCGGGATCAACTTCTACACGAAACGATCCGGCCTCTTCCGCCTTCAAGGCAGCAGTCTTCGCTGGTTCAGCTTTTATCTCAGCTGTAGGAGCTTTCGTAATCAAAACCACGTTGTAGCCCCGCGCCGCAAGATCTTCGGCAGCTACCCAGCCATCGCCGCCATTATTGCCCGACCCCGCCAGCACTACAACATTTGATCCGATAGGAGCGTGCTGGCGAACCGCCTCGGCAACCGCCCTCCCCGCACGCGTCATGAGCGTATAGAGCGATGTCCCCTCTTGCGCGATACGCTGCTCAAGCGCGACTACCTCAGCAACATCCATCACTGGCACAGGCTTCACATCATCCAACACATCATCCGATGCAGTAGCCAGCCCCGCGCTATCTTGCTTCTGCACTTCAATCAGCTTTGCCATCTCTCCCGCACTCCCCTTCTTCAACCTGCATCATCTTGATCGTACTTTGCGTACGTTATTCCTTTAACGTACGAGTCATCCACCATCCAACAAGAGAGCCGATCGCCACAAGAACAACTCCAAACCAGAACAGAGCATCAGGCATCACACCCAAGATGATTGCGCTCGCCAAGCTTGAAAAGATGGGCGCAAAATATGAGACTACCGAAAGGACGCGCATCTCACCACCATTGATCGCACGATTCCACAGTGCATAGCCAGCCGCAATGGCTGCAGTCACGCACACAAGCGGGATGCACGAGGTCAGCTCAAATGCAGTTTCAGGCACGGTCGGTTTTGTTAACGCAATCAAGACCCAAAGTGCGGCAGCGGTGAGTGTGAAGAAATAGGCTGTTGAATTACTGCCGCAAGCCCATCGCGGCGTTGCGACCGAATAGACGGCCCAAATGGTCGATGCGCTGATCGCAAGAAGATAGGGCCACAAGCTGCTGGTGAAGAATGGCGCGCCAGCCAAAAGGCTTGATCCGCCCACTGCAAGCACAATGCCCGCTGTAGCGAAAACCGCCCCTGGAATAACCCGAAACAGAGCTGAAGCGCGTCCTGACTTGCGAGCGACGGCCCAGAACAATACAGTGAGTGTTGGCCAGAGGTAATTCAGGATGCTGACTTCAATCGCTTGAAAGCTGTCCTGAGCAAGACCCACCGCGAATGCCATGAAAAGCTCGTAGGTGGCAAAGAGCACCCCACCGATCAGCAAATAGCGCCGAGGTATCTTCTTGAGAGGTGTCGGCTTATCAAGAAGGAACAGGAACGCCGCTCCCAATGTGTAAATGAGTGCTATTCCTAGTTCAGGACCATAGTTGACCGTGGTCAAACGTAGAAATCCTACCATCAGCGACCAGCAAAAGATCGCACCAATCCCCGCTATCAAAGCCTTCTTATGCACAGACACCTCCTTTTCAGCCGCGATCAAACATACGCGAATGAAATACCCATCAATAAGAGTATCACTAGCCCAAAGATCGAACTGAAAAGCAGGTTGTTCAGCAAAAAAGTCTCGAACGTTTAAATGGCAGACCATAAGACAGTCTTCAGTGATCTCTTCTTTTGAGCATAGTAGTCAGAACCAACGACCCTGCCCTCTCCTAAGGACCGCCTGGTTAATCTATTGTGTGCGGCTCATGATCACCAACATTACGATCATGAGCACAAGTCCTAGCCAATCTGCTCCTGTAAATGAAGTGCCAAGCAACCCGGCACTAAGAATACACGCGCTTGCCGGTTCAGCAACCCCTAGCAAGCTACCCTTAACAGGACCGATATGCGATGACCCCCAAAGATACATGCCGAATGCCGCAAAGGTTCCCAATACTCCAACACCGCCAACAAGGACGAACCACCCGAAAGCATCAATATTCGAAAGACTAGTTTGAGCTTCAGAAGCCGCACCTAAACAACCTGCGCAGAAATAGAACACAAGCGCGATCACTGCACTCACTGCAATCCCGCATCCGATCACCACAATACGCGCATACCGTGAATATTGTTGCTCAGGAATAACCAGATAAGCCGCTTCAGAAAGCGCATTCACCAAGCCCCAGATAAGTCCTGCAAGAGGGATCATCAGCACAAGCGGATTCTCCTTTGTTGCGATCAACCACGTTGCCGTGAGCGCCAAGAGGATCGCCACAACCTCGATCGCTTTTGGATGCCGCTTGAATCGTACGCATGCAATGATGAGCACGAAAATACTACCCAGCATCTGAAGCACGGTCGCAGTGCCCGCATTCGTAAGTCCTGTTGATACAGCATAAGTTGCTTGGCTCGCAAAAAGCGCACCACCAAATAGAACAACCACAAACGTATCTCGTCTATGGCTCATCAATCTTCCCAAATCAGCAGAATAACGCACGAACAAGATCAGCAAGAAAAGGACTGAAGCGGTAATAGAGCGCACACAGGTAATAGTTAGAGAGTCAAGATGATAAGCCTCATGAAGATATTGAATGCAAACGCCTGATAAACCCCATAAACAAGCTCCAAGAAAAGTCACTGAAAGACCGACATAGTATTTTCGTCCACTGGTCATCAAAATGTCCTATAGCGCTGCTTGAAGAATTGTTTCGCAACTAAGGCAAGCCTTAGCGAAGGCCATGCCGCTCATAGATTGATAGCATGCGTTGATAGAGCAGCTTATCTGCTAAATGCTGTTTGAAAGTTGCAGATTTCTCTTTACCTTGGGCTTTTAATCTCTCGACCTCGGCAGTCTTGAACTCGAGATCATTCTCGATCTCTGTGAGCATTGACTCGAATTGTTCTAAGCGATCCAAAGTAACACCCCCATCATGATCAGCTCATTCTTGACGCAGAGGAAAAGCACGTAGCAGTGGTACCCATAGAGGGACGATTTGTTCCAAATTTGCTCCAAAAGTGCGATTTGAAGAAGAGAAATGCCTGCTGAACAGGAACGATAGGAAATAAAGAAATGCCCTGCATGAGCAGAACGCCCTATCCTCCCACGGACTACACCGCAGTACT
>CABQIW010000001.1 GCA_902464295.1 uncultured Eggerthella sp. | reverse complement strand
ATCACCTTTAGTCTAGCAAAAGGAGAAGGCTTCAAAAGAGCCGCATGAGAACCGATACGCCATTGAAACCGATCACATCGGCCCATTGACGCAAGCGCGTGCGCACTCCCTTCATCTCACGGCTTTCCTACAAACCAGCGTCATCCCACGGAGGAATCGTTGCTCGTGCTAAGTTTAAAGGAGCACAGTTCCTTCTTGGCGAACTGCACGAAGTTTGTGGTAGAAAGTCTCGCATCATGGATACTTCTCAAGAAACCTCTCGCGGTGGTTCATCTGCTCGTGATCACGAGATAATCAAAGCGAGCATCATCGGCATCGTGGGCAATATGCTCCTGGTTGCTTTCAAGCTCGTTATCGGGTTCTTCTCGCATTCGATCGCCATCATCCTCGATGGCGTGAACAATGCCACTGATGCGCTTTCTTCTATCATCACCATCGCAGGAACCAAGCTTGCTGCGCGTCGTCCCGATCGACATCATCCTTTCGGGTATGGGCGCATCGAATATCTCACCTCGGTCGTCATCGCCATCATCATCTTGGTTGCGGGCTTTCTTTCGCTTCGAGAGTCCATTCAGAAGATCATCGAACCTGGCCAGCCATCGTATTCTGCGATCACGATCACGATCATCATCGTGGCCATCATCGCGAAGATAGCCCTCGGCATCTGCTTCAACCACTATGGGAAGAAGACGAAGAGCGAAGCACTCATCGCTTCAGGTATCGACTCGAACTACGATGCGGTCCTCTCTGCAGGGACGCTCGTGGTCGCTTTCGCGCAGAATATCTGGAACATCAATATCGATGGCATCGTAGGGCTCATCATCTCGTTCGTGGTCTTGAAAGCGGGCTTCGAGGTATTGCGCGATGCGCTCGGTCCTATCATCGGGCTTCCTGAGAGCAAGAAGTTGGTTGATAGCATCGTTTCGTATGCCTCGTCATTCTCGCCCGTTGAGGGCGTGCACGATGTGGTCATGGACGATTTCGGCCCTAATGAGGTTATCGGCTCGATGAGGATCGAAGTTCCCGATGATATGGAGGCCTGGCGCATCCATGAGCTCACTCGTGCGATCTCGTCTGGCATTGCAGAGAAGTTCGGCATTTCGATGACCATCGGTATCTACGCGACGAATCGTGCAGGGATGTTCGCTAACATGCGGGCGAGCCTCGATCGGATCGTAAATGAGAATGCGAACATCAGGCAGGTACACGGATTCTATTGCGACGCGCAGAACAAGATCTGCTATTTCGATCTGGTGATCGCCTTCAACGTGAACGGAGAGGACGTTAAAGCGTCGGTTGTCGATGCGCTCAAGAAAGAGTATCCTGCCTACACCTTCGATGTCGAGATCGATCGAAGCTTGCAAGACTGATCTGTTGGCGGTTCTCGAAAAGCAGGAACGCTATTCTTCGAGCAAATAGTTCAAGTACGCACGATACTCTTCTACCAGTGATTCGGGCCCAGCGATGCGCACTTTCTTTCCCATGGACGCGATCCATCCGAAGAACTGCTCGCTCTTGCAGATCCTCACGCGGGCAAGAGCCTCCTGATCATTCGCCTTCAAGAAGGTTGCTGCGCTGCCGAAGCGATCGGTGATGATCTCGACCTTATCAGCGTCCGCTGCAAGGATGGCTACTACCTCTTCGCCTCCGAAGCGCCCGAACATGATCGCCTTGTTCTCATCGTAGCGAAACCCGGCGATCTCACTGTTGCGCACGGCGGGTGCGCTTTCAAGCACGTGAAGATTCATCATCCTATCGAGACGATACTCGCTTAAAGTGTTGTGTGCCTCATTCCAGGCAGTGAGGTAATAGAAGCCATCTTCGTACACGATGGCAACAGGCGTTACCACATGTGTTTTGCTCTTCGACCTTGCATATGGCTTTCCATCGAGCCCGATCTTTCGGTAGGAGAATTCGATCTTGCACTTTGCTTTGATAGCCTGATGGATCGCATCTACCGCATGAAAAACGCTGCTATTCTGCGACTTGATGCGACGTGCCACATGGATGCGTCGGTCGAGCAGATGCTGCTCGTGGTTCGTGGCAAGCTGCTTGATATTGGTGATGAGCGTCTTCGCTTGTTTCTCGGTTATCGCGCGACAAGACTGGATGGCATCGACCATGAGCATGAGTTCCCCAATGGAGAAATCTTTTCGCTCGATCGCATATTCAACGGGATTGCGCTGGTAGGTCTTGATATCGATGTCGAATTCACGCAGGATGTCCAGATCGGAATAGATGCTCTTGCGCTCTGCAGGGATGCCGTAGGCGTCCAAGCGCTCGATGATCTGTGACATGGTGAGTCCATGTTCGGCGTTGGTCTCTTCTTGAAGGATCTTCAAAAGGTATAAGACCTTGATCTTCGCTTTCTTGTTGTTCGCCATAGGGACATCCTTTGCAATGCAAGATGAGTTCAAAACGATGCTGTCAAGGAAAGGCTAGCGCATCGTCTTCCATAGTATGTCCGATTAAGAGGACAGAGTAAAGAAATTGGAGCAGGAAGAGGGGAGCGTTATAATCTCTCTAGTGAACAAGGGAGGAAACGTATGGCCACTTCATTGCGTGAAGCGATCGCCGAGACCGCTGCATCGATCAAAGAACTCCTAGCAGGAAGAACGCCTGTTTGTGGGCTCATCTTAGGAAGCGGCTTGAACTTCTATGCTGATACGCTCGAACAGAAGGAGATACTTCCTTATAAAGAGCTTCCGAATATGAAGGTCTCGACGGCAACGGGTCATAAAGGGCGCTTCGTGCTCGGAATGGTCCCTGGCACGGAGGTGTGGGTGCTCTGCATGCAGGGGCGCTTGCACGGCTATGAGGGCGTGAGCGCGCAAGATGTCGCGCTTCCAGTATGGGCGATGCAAGCTGCTGGTATCGATACGCTCGTCACCACCAATGCGGTCGGCGCTTTGAACCCCACCTTCGAAGTTGGTTCCTTCTGCGTCATGTCCGATCATATCAACTTCACCGGGCGCAATCCCATCGCGCACCCAGAAGGGAACCTGATCGCAGAGCGATTCGTGCCCATGCTCGATGCGCATGATCCTCAGATGCGCGCGCTCCTGCTCGATATCGCGGCACGCGAAGGGGTCGAGGTGAACGAGGGCGTGTATCTCGGGCTCATGGGCCCGAATTTCGAAACACCTGCTGAGGTTCGCCTATTCGCATCATGGGGTGCTGATACAGTTGCCATGAGCGTAGTGGAGGAGGTCATCGCAGCACGCCATGTGGGCATGCGCGTGTTGGGACTTTCGCTCGTTTCGAACAAGGCGTGTGGCATAGAGGGCGCGGATCCGAATTCAGATGAGGTCATGGATGTGGCCGAAAAGGTCAAGCCAGAATTCACTGCGCTCATGAATGGGTTCTTGAGCGAGCTTGCTCGCCTGCAGTAAGGGCATGGATCTTGTTCGATAAAGCCATCTTCAAACTACCCCATATACATCGCACGCTTGCGATCCTTGTTCTGTTCGCCATGATGGAATCAGCGTGCATCCTCGGAGAGGCCTTCGGGCTTTCGTGCGGGCTGGTGGCACTTTGGGAAGGGAGCGCGTTCGAAGATTCTCTCTGGAATCTTTCCCTCTTCGCTTGTTCGTTCGTTTGCGTTCGCATCACACTTAACGTGCGCGAAGCTTTCATCTCTTCCTATGCGCTCAGCTGCGCGCGTGGGACACGAAGGGACTTGATAAGCGCGCTTTTCCAGACGGGCGCGCCGATAGCGCAGCGCTTCGGTACCGCAACGAGCGCTGCGATGGTGCTCGAAGGCATCGATAAGATGAAGGAGTATCTCGAGCTCGTTCTGCCGAAGCTGGTGAACATGATGGTCTTGCCGCTCGTATTCGCGCTTGCCATCATGTTCGCCGATTGGGTCTCAGGCGTTATCGTCATCATCCTTTTGCCCTCGATGGTGCTGCTCATGGTGCTCATTGGTAAGACCACCGCCGAGAAGAGCCACGTTCAGCATGGAGCATTCAAGGTCATGTCGAATCATTTCATCGACTCGGTGCGCGGCTTGCCCACGCTTGCGACCTTTGCTGTGTCGCAGACGTATGCGGATCGTGTTTACGAGGTGAGCGAGCGCTTTCGAGAAGCAACGATGAAGATGCTGAAGAGCGCGCAGCTCTCTGGCGCGGTGCTCGATCTGTTCGCCACCCTTGCGATCGCTGCCGTGTCGATCATGCTCGGTCTGCGCCTGATCGATGGCTCGCTCACGCTGCTCCCTGCGCTCTTCGTGCTCATACTGGCACCCGAATTCTTCAGGCCTATTCGTGAATACGCTTCCGACTATCATGCTTCGCTCGATGGAGTGAACTCGTTGCACACGATCGAGTCGATGATCGCTTCGGTGAGCGCTCCGCCCAGCACCAAAACGCTGCCTTCATGGAATGGATCGAGCACGCTCGAGCTTGAAGGTATTTCGCAGATGTACGAGGGAGTCTCGGTCCTTTCGGACGTTACGGCGTGTTTGAAAGGATATGCGCGCATCGGAGTAGTGGGTACGAGCGGTTCAGGCAAGAGCACGCTCTTGCGCTTGTTGGCTGGTCTGGAGGACCCTGCTGCAGGAGCGTTCGTGCTAGACGAGCGCGAGACGCTCACTACGCTTCGCTACGAAAGCTGGGAGGAACAGGTTGCCTACATCCCGCAAGACCCCATGGTATTCCATGCCTCCTTGCGTGAGAATCTTACCTTCTATAACCCGCAAGCAACCGATGATCGCCTATGTGCCGTTATAGAGAAGTTGGGGATGGGCGAACTCTTGGCGCAGCTGCCTCAAGGCCTCGATACGTTCATAGGCGAAGGCGCGCGTGGGCTTTCGGGCGGTCAGGCGCAACGGATCGCCCTAGCACGGGTAGTGCTCGACCAGCGCAAGCGGATCGTGCTCTTCGATGAGCCAACGGCGCATCTCGATATCGAGACCGAGATGGAATTGAAGCAGGCTATGGTCGAGGTCATGCAAGGGCGTCTGGTGGTGTTCGCGACCCATCGGCTCCATTGGCTTGATACGCTCGATTATTTGCTCGTCCTCGAAGAGGGGAAGCTCGTCGAACAGGGAACCACCGCCCAGCTGTTAGAGAACAGCACGCAGTTCGCCACGCTCGTACGTGCGCTTCGCGGAGGTGAAGCAGCATGATCGCATGGATCCGTTCGTATCTTGGTGCGTCCAAGAAATTGCTTGCTCAGGTGCTCGTGCTCGGGGTTACCGCAGTCGTTTTCGCCATCGGCCTCATGTTCGTTGCGGGCTACCTTATCGCTGCTTCAGCTGATAATGCGTTCTCGTTGCTCATGCTGAACATCCCTCTTGCCTTCGTTCAGATCTTCGGACTGGGCAAGCCGCTTGCGCGCTATCTCGAACGCCTGAAGAGCCACGATTGGGTCTTGCGGCTCACATCATCTTTGCGTCTTCGTCTGTTCAGAGTGGTGCAACACCAGCAGCGCGAAGGAGCGCACTGGCGAACGGGAGACGTGCTCGGTTCGCTCGCGAGCGATATCGAACACGTCCAGAATCTGTTTCTGCGCTGCGTTTTTCCGGTGCTCATCGCGTGGATCGTTGGAGTCTTGCTCGTTGCAGTAGCAGGTTTCATGTCGCCAGGTTTGTTGGTGTTCGCGCTCATCGCGTTTCTTTTGCTGTGCGTCATCATTCCCGCTCTTGCTGTTGTGCTCAATCGTGCGCGCATCGAGCGAAACGACCGCTCACGTGCTTCTTCGTACGCAGAGGTGACCGATAAGGTGCTCGGGTCGCGTGATGTCGCTATCGCAGGTCGCGGTGAAGAGATCACCGGTCGGCTCATGGAAGAGCTCGATCGCTTGGATGCAGGGGAGAGGATCATCGCGCAACGCGACCGTTTGCGCTTGCTGCTCATCCAGGTGCTCTTGCTCTGCATCATCCTTGTCTTGATCTGGTGGACCTCTGCGCGCTTCGGCGGCGCACCAGGGGGAACGTCCGATTGGATCGTTGCGGTAGCGCTCGGTTTCTTTCCGCTCATCGAGGTTGTCGCTCCGCTCCCTCAGCTCTTCGAAGATGCCCTTGAGCATCGCGAAGCGCTTGAGCGTATGAACGAACGGGGGCTGCTCGCAGATCCCGATCCTGCGCTCTTCACCGCGCAGTCTCTCCACGCTCCGTTCGATATCTCGATCGAAGAGCTCTCGTTCTCGTACGAACCTGAGCACTGCATCCTAAGCGAGGTGACCCTTTCGATCCCCTATGGGCAGAAGCTCGCGATACTGGGCAAGAGCGGCTCAGGAAAGACGACGTTAGCGCATCTCATCCATGGCGATATGCTTCCCAGTGCTGGCGTTATTAGCATCGCAAGTGTGCCGGTGGCGAACCTTCGCGATGCCATCTGGGACTACGTCGGCTTTATCTCACAAGATAGTTACGTTTTCGCCATGAGCATCTTCGATAACCTTCGTATAGGGAAAATTGAAGTGAGCGAAGAAGAGGCGTGGGCTGCGCTCGATGCGGTCGGATTGAAGAGCCATGTTGCATCGCTGCCCGATGGGCTTGAGACCATGGCCGATGAAGCGGGCTTGAACTTCTCAGGTGGGCAGCGTGGACGCCTGGCGTTGGCGCGGGTGCTGCTTCAAGATCCACCCATCGTGGTGCTCGATGAACCAACGGTCGGGCTCGATCCCGTTACCGAACAAAAAGTGCTCGACACCATCATGCGTGTGTTCGCAGAGAAAACGGTCATCATGATCACGCATCATCTTCAAGGGGTCGAAGCGTTCGACCGCGTCCTGTTCGTCGAAGAAGGAAGGCTCATCATGGATGGAAGTCCGGCAGTGCTCACGGTCGAGAATGAGCGATATGCCAAACTTCTTTCATTTGACAGGGGATTATCGTTCTAAAACGCAAGATAAGCGCTAGAATAACGAAGGCGCTTCGCGCGTTGTTCATATGGGGATGTGCTGGAACTATGGTCTGGCACCTGTTTTGAAAAAGGGGGGATTTGTATGGATTTCTTAGCGGATCCGGTCATTCTGGCGCGTATTCAATTCGCGTTCACGGCAATGTACCATTTCTTGCTCGTGCCGGTTTCTATCGGTCTCGGTTTGATTATGGCTATCTATGAAACTCGTGCTTACAAATCCGGGAAGGAAGAGGATGCTGCGGCGGCTAGATTTTGGCTCAAGATCTTCACCGCAACATTCGCGTTAGGTGTTGCAACCGGTATCACCATGGAGTTCTCGTTCGGTACGAACTGGGCGGATTACTCGCGTTTCGTTGGCGATATCTTCGGTGCTCCGTTGGCAGCAGAAGCGCTGTTAGCTTTCTTCCTGGAATCGACGTTCTTAGGTGTGCTTCTCTTTGGTCGCAATCATGTTGGCAAGAAGTTCTATCTTGTCTCAGCATGGCTCGTATTCATTGGTTCAGCGTTTTCGGCGCTGTGGATCATCATCGCGAACTCCTGGATGCAAACGCCAGGCGGAGCAGAACTAGCTGATGCAGGAACGCGCGCGGTGCTCACGAACTTCTTCGCTGCAGCTTTCAACCCGTCAACGCTCACGCGCTACTCGCACGTGATCTGTGCGGTGCTCATCATGGGCGCGTTCATGACCATGGCAGTTGCTGCATGGTACCTGCATAAGAAGGACCATGAGAAATTCGCGCTGCGAGCCATGAAGATCGGCTCGGTCGTTGCAACGATCAGCTGTGCTTGCATGCTCGTTACGGCGCACTCTTCGGCAGTCGTTGTTTCCGAAGAGCAGCCCACGAAGTTCGCCATGATGGAAGGTATGTACGAAGACGAGGTGCCGCCGCTCTATGGCATCGGCTGGGTCGATGAGGAGAATGAGCAGGTCATCGCTCCGTTCGCGATCCCTGGTGGCACGAGTTTCCTTGCTACGGGCAACTGGGATACGGAATATCAGGGCTTGAATAGCCTTGCGGAAACTGAAGACTACTCTGCGATCGATCCTGAGACGATGCCGGTGAACCTGGTGTTCCAGAGCTATCACCTCATGGTCGCGATGTTCGGACTCATGGCGCTCACGCTCTTGCTCGCGCTCATCTTCACCTTCAAGGGTGGCTCCATCAAGAAGATGAGGTGGCTCCAGTGGCTCATCATCATCTCGCCGATCTTTGCGGTGCTCGCTATTCAATCGGGCTGGGCCACCGCTGAATTCGGTCGCCAGCCTTGGGCCGTCTACCCAAGCGTCACTGGTCCTGAAGGGGTCGAGCTACTCACGGCAGACGGCATCTCGCTGGCGGTTTCACCCTGGGAGCTCATCGCCACCATCGTGCTGTTCGTGCTCATCTATCTGGTGCTGTTCATCGCATGGGCACGCATCGTTGCGCGTTTCATCAAGCAAGGCCCCACGCAAGAGCAACCAGCTCCCGTGGCTGCTTCTTCGAATTCGTTCATGTCGGGCACGCCACCTGCAAAGGCAGCGGACGCTTCGCAAAACGATGAGACTGTTCCGGCCGCGACGAAGGAAGGAGAGTAGTCATGGATATCACGATTCTTCAAGGACTTTGGTTCTTCCTTATCGCTGTTCTGATCGCGGTGTATTTCATGCTCGATGGTTTCGATCTTGGCATCGGTGTGCTCTATCCCATCCTTGGTAAGACTGAGGAAGAGAAGGCGGTCTTGCGCCGCAGCATCGGCCCGGTGTGGGACGGTAACGAAGTGTGGCTCCTTACCGCTGGCGGTGCGCTCTTCGCAGCGTTCCCTCTTGCCTATGCCACCACATTCTCTGGCTTCTATCTTGCGGTCATGCTCGTGCTGTTCGGCTTGATCGTTCGTGCGGTCTCGCTCGAATATCGTGCGCATGATCGCTCTTGGGGCAAGCTTTGGGATTGGTGCTTCACCATCGGCTCACTGCTTCCGGCGTTGCTCTTCGGTGTAGCGATCGGTTGTATCTATGAAGGCATTCCTATGACGGCGAATGGCGATTACTCGGGCATTCCGCTGCTCGGCCTCATCACTCCTTTCACGCTGCTCTGTGGTGTGATGGGTCTTGTCCTTTGCATCGCGCAGGGTATTTCGTGGGAGTGCGTGAAGGCTCCGCTTGGCAGCGACCTGTACAACCGTTGCGTGAAGCTGCGTCCCATTTGGCAAATGGTCTCGCTCGTCACCTTCATCGTGCTCACGATCTGCGCGCTCACGGTCATCCAGCCGCAGATGCATGAAGCGCTCGGTTGGGTGCGCATCGTGCTTGCGGTACTGGTTGCGGTGCTCTTGATCGCGGCCTGGTTCATCGGTCGTGCGAAGAACGACCTAGGCGCATTCATCCTTCAATGTGCGGCCATCTTCATGTTCATCATGCTCTTCGCCACCTCCATGTTCCCGAACTTGGTCGTTGCCTCGCCCGATAGCGTCGGTGCGACCATCACTGCTATGAACGCGGCTTCATCCGAGCTCACCTTGGCGTGGATGACGGGTATCACGTGCGTGGGCTTGCCGCTCGTGCTGCTCTATCATTTCCTGGTGTACCGTTCCTTCCGTGGACGTGTCAACCCGCAGGATCTTGATTACTAGCACACGATCGTGCACCTATACAGCCAAACGAGGGCTGCCTTCGGGCGGCCCTCGTTTTATGTCTTGCATCATAGAGCAAGGGCGTTATACTATGTTTACTTGAAAAGCGTTGATGAGGAAAAGTAGGGACGAACCCTTCTCCAGAGAGCTAACGGTTGCTGAAAGTTAGTGAAGGACGGTCCGAAAGGCACCTCGGAGCTATTCATCTGAAATCTTCTCATCTGCTCGAAACGATCTTTCAAGCAGTGAAAAGTCGGTAAGTTGAATCGGAGCCAACCCGTATTTGGTCTTGAGCGCATACGCATGTGTATGAAAGCTCACCTTCTTCGGTCCTGATGCAACTTGCTGCACAGGATTTTCTTTTTTAGAAGGAGTGATGCCCATGCGCAGCGATTCGATCAAAGAAGGATTGGCGCGCGCGCCACACCGCAGTTTGCTCAAGGCTGACGGTTTCACCGACGAAGAGCTCGATCGTCCTCTTGTTGCGGTCGTTTCCTCTCAAAACGAGATCATCCCTGGTCATATTCACCTACAGACCATCGCTGATGCGGTGAAGGCAGGTGTGCGCATGGCAGGTGGCACGCCCGTGCAGATGACCACGATCGGCGTTTGCGATGGCATCGCCATGAACCACGAAGGCATGCGCTATTCGCTCACGAGTCGTGAGGTCATTGCCGACTCGGTCGAGTGCGCCGTGCAAGGCCACCAGTTCGATGCGATGGTGCTCATCCCCAGCTGCGACAAGGTCGTTCCGGGCATGCTCATTGCAGCATGTCGCCTGAACATCCCGACCATCCTCATCTCAGGTGGCCCTATGCTCGCAGGCGAAGATAAGTGCGGCAATCAGACCGACCTGAATACGCTCTTCGACGCGGTCGGCCAGGTCACCGCGGGCACGATGGATGAAGCTGATCTCAAGTTCTTCGAGGAAACCGCCTGTCCTACCTGTGGTAGCTGTTCGGGCATGTTCACGGCGAACTCGATCGCCTGCCTCTCCGAGGGCCTCGGCATCGCGCTTCCCGGCAATGGCACCATCCCGGCCGTCTATTCCGAGCGCGTGCGCCTTGCGAAGCATGCAGGTATGAAGATCATGGAGCTACTCGAGAAGGACATCAAGGCGCTTGACATCATCAACGCGGCGGCTATCCATAACGGCATGGCGCTCGACATGGCTTTCGGCGGCTCCACGAACACGATGCTCCATCTTACCGCTATCTCTCACGCGGCCGGTTGCCCGGTAACGCTCGAGGATTGGGACAAGATCTGCTCCGAGATCCCTAACATCACGCGCATCGCTCCGGCAGGTTCGCTCCACATCCAAGACCTGAACAAAGTCGGCGGCGTTTCTGCCATCATCGGCGAGCTCGGCCGTCACGGTTTGCTCGACGAAAGTGCGCTCACCTGCCACGGAACCATGGCAGAGTGGATCGCTGAAGCACCTTATGTCGATGGGGAAGTGGTCCGCACGATCGAGGAGGCCTATTCTCCCGTTGGCGGCCTGCGTGTTATGCAAGGCAACTTGGCTCCGAACTATGGCGTGGTCAAGCAATCGGCTGTGGCTGATGACATGCGTCAGCATCGTGGCCCGGCGCGCGTCTTCGAAAGTGAAGAGGAAGCATGCGAAGCTATCTTCGGCGGCAAGATCAACGCCGGCGATGTGGTGGTCATTCGCTACGAAGGCCCTGCAGGCGGTCCTGGCATGCGTGAGATGCTCACGCCTACTTCAGCGATCTGCGGCATGGGTCTCGATCACGATGTCGCGCTCATCACCGATGGTCGTTTCTCGGGCGCAACGAAGGGCCCGGCTATCGGTCATGTGAGCCCTGAGGCATATGCGGGCGGCCCGATCGCGCTCGTAGAAGAAGGCGACATCATCGACATCGATATCGATAAGGGCACGATGAACCTTGAGGTATCCGATGAAGAGCTTGAAAAGCGTCGCCAGAATTGGACCAAGCCAGAGCCGAAGTACGCAACGGGTGTGCTCGCACGTTATGCGAAATTGGTTTCCAGTGCCGATAAGGGGGCATATTTCGGATGATCATCGACAACGAATACGAAAAACAACATAATCTCGGTCCCTATACTGCAAAACAGGGCACCGTGATGACCGGCGCCCAGGCCATCATCGCTTCGCTTGAAGCAGAGGGTGTGGATACGGTCTTCGGCTATCCGGGAGGACAAGCCATCAAGATCTATGACGCGCTCTACGATTCTAAGAAGATCAGGCATATTCTCTCTCGCCACGAGCAGGGTTCAGCGCATGAGGCTGATGGATATGCGCGTGCAACGGGCAAGACGGGTGTCGTAATCGTGACCAGCGGTCCTGGTGCTACGAATACCGTCACCGGCATCGCAACGGCCTATATGGATAGCGTTCCCATGGTCGTCATCACCGGTCAGGTGCCCCGTAGCATCATCGGAACGGATGCGTTCCAGGAATCGGATATCGTGGGCATCACGATGCCGGTCGTGAAGCACAGCTATCTTCTTCAAGACATCAACGAGCTTACGAATACCTTCCGTGAAGCGTTCTATATCGCGAATTCTGGCCGTCCAGGCCCGGTGCTCATCGATGTTCCTTCAGATCTGTGTGGCATGGAGGTCGAGTTCAACTATCCGGCCGATGTGCACATTCCTTCCTACAAGCCAACGGTGAAGGGCAATGCGCGCCAGATCCGCCAGGCCGTGGACATGATGAAGGAAGCGAAGCGCCCGGTCCTCTACATCGGTGGCGGCATCATCGCTTCGAACTCCGAAGAGGAGCTGCTCTCGGTCGCAGAGGCGCTGCAGATCCCCGTGGTCACTACACTCATGGCAAAAGGCGCCTTCCCGGCATCCAATCCGCTCAACCTTGGGCACGTGGGCATGCACGGTTCGTACTATGCGAATCATGCCGTGCAGAATGCAGACCTGCTCATTGCCATCGGCTCGCGCTTCTCTGATCGCGTAACGGGCAAGCTCGTTGACTTCGCGCCCGATGCGAAGGTCATCCATGTCGATATCGACCCAGCAGAGATCGGCAAGAATCGCCTGCCGCAGATCCCAGTCGTGGGCGATGCCAAGGTTGTTCTGGCGGGCATGCAAGAGCTCATCGAGCAAGACGGCGATTTCGAGCCTATCACGGCTGAATGGATGGCGCAGATCAACGAATGGCGCGATAACCATCCCTTCTACAGCCCAGGCGTTGCCACAGAGAATGGCACGATCTCGCCCGAAGGCGCGCTCGACCTTCTCTCGGATATGCTCGATCAAAACAACAGCATCGTTACCACCGAGGTTGGGCAGCACCAGATGTGGGCCGCGCAGCATATTGCTCGCGATATTCCGCGCACGTTCCTCTCCAGTGGCGGACTTGGCACGATGGGCTTTGGGTTCCCTGCGGCTATCGGTGCTAAGGTTGCTTGCCCAGAGAAGGAGGTCGTCTGCATCGCGGGCGATGGCTCCTATCAGATGAACATTCAAGAGATGACCACGGCATCGTATTACGGCATCAATGTGAAGGTGCTCATCATGAACAACTCGGTGCTCGGCATGGTGCATCAGTGGCAGAACCTGTTCTACGATGAACGCTACAGCGAAACGATCCTGCCCGACCTTCCCGATTTCGTGAAGGTGGCAGAAGCGTACAACTGGCAGGCCGAACGTGTTGAGAAGCCTGAAGATCTGGAAGGCGCGCTGAAGCGCCTGATCGAAGCGGATCGTCCGGCGCTGCTCGATATGCGCATCGATAGTGATGAGAACGTGTTCCCCATGGTCCCAGCAGGAGCGCCGCTCACAGAGATGTTCGGCTACATCAAGGTCGGTCCGAACGGCGAATTGATCGACGAGCGCAAGGAGGAGAAGTAATCATGAGACACGTCCTTTCAGTGCTCGTAGAGAACAAATCTGGTGTATTGAGCCGTGTTGCGGGACTTATCTCGCGTCGCGGATTCAATATCGAGAGCCTTTCAGTCGGTCCGACCGAAGACCCCACGATGTCGCGCATCACGATCATCATGGAGGCCGACGAGATCGCCTATGAGCAGATCACCAAGCAGCTTCACAAGCTCATTTCGGTGCACAAGATCACCGACCTTACGCAAACCGCTGCTCTTGAGCGCGAACTGGTGCTCATCAAAGTACACGTTACGCCCGATAAGCGTAGCGAGGTCATCGAGATCGCGAACATCTTCCGTGCCAATATTGTCGATGTGGGCAAGACCTCGCTCACGATCGAGATCACAGGCTCGGAGGATAAGCTCAAGGGCATCGAAGATCTGCTTCGCGCTTACGGAATCAAAGAGATCATCCGTACGGGCCTTATCGCGATGTCGCGCGGTTCAAAGGTGAGTTGATACTATAATGTATCTTCATATACAGGAAACATCAGTCATTAGAAGAAGGGAAAGAACATGGCTGTAACCATCTATCACGAGCAGGACGCAAATCCCGAGCTCATCCAGGGTAAGAAGATCGCCGTTATCGGCTATGGCTCTCAGGGTCATGCTCATGCGCTGAATCTGAAGGATTCTGGTTGCGATGTGCGCGTTGGTCTGCGTGAAGGTTCCAAGTCCTGGCAGGCTGCTGAAGAAGCGGGCCTCAAGGTCATGACCGTTGCTGATGCTGCAAAGGAAGCAGATCTCATCATGATCCTCGCTCCTGATGAGAAGCAGGCAGAGATCTACGAGCAGAGCATCGCTCCTAACCTGAACTCTGGCGACACGCTCGCATTCGCTCATGGCTTCAACATTCACTTCGGCTACATCAAGCCTCCTGCAGATGTCGATGTCATCATGATCGCTCCTAAAGGTCCGGGTCACATGGTTCGCCGTGTTTATCAGGAAGGTGCAGGCGTTCCGTGCCTCATCTGCGCTGAGCAGGATGCTTCTGGTCAGGCTATGGATGTTGCACTTTCGTATGCATGGGGCATCGGTGGCGCTCGTGCTGGCGTTATCGAGACCACGTTCAAGAATGAGACCGAGACCGACCTCTTCGGTGAGCAGGCTGTTCTCTGCGGTGGCCTTACCTCTCTTATCCAGGCTGGCTTCGAGACGCTCGTCGAGGCAGGTTATCCGCCCGAGATGGCATACTTCGAGTGCTTCCATGAGGTCAAGCTCATCGTCGACCTTATGTACGAAGGCGGCATGAAGAAGATGCGCTACTCCATCTCCAACACTGCTGAATACGGCGACTACTATGCAGGCGAGAAGGTCATCACCGATTCTTCCAAGGCTGCCATGAAAGAGATTCTGAAGCGCATCCAGGACGGTTCGTTCGCTGATGAATTCATCGAGGATTCCAAGAACGGTCAGAAGAAGCTGCTTGCGAATCGTGAAGCTGAGAACGCTTCTCAGATCGAAGAAGTGGGCGAGACGCTCCGCTCCCTCTTCAGCTGGATCCAGAAATAAGTTCGATCAAACATCGATCTTTCAAACGACCGTCTTCCTTATAGGAGGGCGGTCGTTTTCTTCTTGCACGGCTTTCCGCTATGATGGGAATCAACGCAAATTGCGCTTATCTTAGCGCAGGTAAAACATGCAGGGAGTTCTTATGGCGCAGAAGATCTTGATCACAGAAGAGATCGTTCCGGCAGGTATCGAGATCCTGAAAGAAAAAGGATACGAGGTCGATTGTAAGTTCGATCTTTCCCGGGAAGAACTGCTCGACATCATCGAAGACTACGATGCGCTCATCGTGCGCTCCGCAACGAAGGTCGATCGTGAGATCTTCGAGATCGGCAAGAAGCTGCGTGTGGTCGGTCGTGCTGGTGTGGGTATCGATAATATCGATATCGAAGCCGCCAATGCCTATGGGGTGATCGTATGTAACGCGCCGGTCTCGAATACCGTCTCGGCTGCTGAACATACCATGGCGCTCATGCTCGCAGCTGCGCGCAACGTGGCAGCAGCGGATGCCTGCATGAAAGCTGGCGGTTGGAACCGCCGTGATTTTACCGGCACGGAGCTCTATCATAAGACGCTCGCCATCTTCGGCCTCGGTCGCATCGGTGGACTCGTGGCTGATCGCGCTCATGCGTTCGGCATGGAAGTCATCGCCTACGACCCGTATTGCTCACGTGAACGTGCTGGCCAGCTGGGCGTTACGCTCTACGATACGCTCGAAGATGTCTTGCCTCTCGCAGATTTTATCACGGTGCATACGCCGGCTACCGATGAGACCATCGGCATGTTCGGCCCCGAAGAGTTCTCTCAGATGAAGGATGGCGTCATCCTTGTGAATGTGGCGCAGGGCGGCATCTATGACGTCAAAGCGCTTTCGGATTTCGTGGCTGCAGGGAAGGTGGCAGCCTGCGGTATCGATGAATGGACCGAGCAGCCTTGCTACGATAGCCCGCTTCATGAATTCAGGCAGGCCACCATCACGCCGCATCTCGGTGCGCTCACGCGTGAAGCGCAGTATCGTGCCGGCACGCAGATCGCTGAATATGTGGATGAGGGCCTGAAGGGTTCGGTCGTGCCCACCTCGGTTAATGGCTCCTACATCTCAAGCGAAGACCTTGAACTGCTCGCACCCTATGCGCAAGTTTGCAAGCTCATCGGCTCGATGCTCTCTCAGGTGAAGCGCGGCGAATTGCCGGCGGTGCTCTCGGTCACCACGGCTGGTGTGCTCGCAGGACTCGACACGGGCTACTTGAGCGCGAGCGTGCTCGATGGTTATCTGCTGGGCAAGACCCGTGCGCGCGTAACACCCACCACTGCAGACACGATCGCGCAACGTCATGGCATCCGCATCGAGCATCATTCCAATGCCGATGCGCTCGAGTACTCCTCGAGCGTTGAGGTTGCCGCTGATGGCGATTCGATCGTTGGGACCATCTCAGGGCTCGCGCACACACCGCGCATCGTCTCGTTCATGGGCTACCAATGCGACCTTACGCCTGCCAAGCACGTGCTCATCATGCAGTATGTTGATTCGCCTGGTCGCGTGGGTACGATCGGTACGATCCTTGGCAATGCGAACGTGAACATCACCACCATGCAAGTGAGTACCGTCGAAGACTCCGATCTGGTCATGGTGTTCATGAATATCGAATCAGCGCTCACCGAAGAAGTGCTCGACCAACTTCAAACGATCGACAACTTACAAGCTCTTTGGCTCGTAGACCTCGAAGCAACTGATTAACGGGTTTTCTCAGTTAAGCACAAGCAGCGGTTCCCAATGAGGTCTTCACTCACCCGTTTTCGCTATCGCTTATCTGATCAAGTCAGATAAGCGATGCGCTTCACTGCTTCGAACAGCTAAATAATAATCAAGTATGCGGACTCAGAGTTCGTTCAGTACCTCATTGGGAAGCCCTGCTTGTAATTCTTCATGCGATGTACTGCAGGCATATGACGCAACAAGATTCACCGGTGCGCTTGGCGGGTAATCTTGTGATGTTTTCACCGTTTCTCTTGCTGTGCGCAAGGCGTGCTGTGCTATACTTACGCAGTCTGCCACGTACGGCAGATGTTTTGTATTGGACCTGCGAGACATGTTTGTTGTAAGCACCCGTTTCGAGTGCGACATACATGGTAAATGTAACTGCAATCATGAGCAAAGGTCCCCGTATTCGAAAGGGGTCCGTTTTGACCGACATTAAAAACACGTCCGTTATTGAATTCGACGACATTTCAGAAGACGAAATGAACAAGATGATCGATGGAACGCTTACGGAATTCGACGAAGGCGATCTCATCGACGGCACCGTTGTCAAGATCGAACATGATGAAGTGCTCGTTGATATCGGATTCAAGAGCGAAGGTGTTATTCCTGCTCGTGAACTTTCTATCCGCAAAGACGCCGATCCTTCTGAGGTCGTTGAGCTGGGCGATCGCCTCGAGGCACTTGTTCTCCAGAAGGAAGACAAAGATGGTCGTCTCATCCTCTCCAAGAAGCGCGCAGAGTACGAGCGTGCTTGGATCCAGGTCGAGGACAAATTCAAGGCTGGCGAAGTGGTCACTGGTGAAGTCATCGAAGTCGTCAAGGGTGGTCTTATCCTCGACATCGGTCTGCGTGGCTTCCTGCCGGCATCCCTCGTTGATCTTCGTCGCGTGAAGGATCTCACTGCTTATCTGGGCACCGAGATCGAAGCGCGCGTCATCGAGATGGATCGCAACCGCAATAACGTCGTTCTTTCTCGTCGTGTTCTTCTCGAAGAAGGCCGCAAGAACGAACGCGCAGAGATCCTCGAGAAGCTCTCGAAGGGC
This sequence comes from uncultured Eggerthella sp., assembly GCA_902464295.1. Classification (GTDB taxonomy): domain Bacteria; phylum Actinomycetota; class Coriobacteriia; order Coriobacteriales; family Eggerthellaceae; genus Anaerotardibacter. The sequence continues at coordinate 78,435 of CABQIW010000001.1, read as the reverse complement.
ATGCGCCTCAAGGGTACCGTTTCCTCTATCGTCGACTTCGGCGCATTCGTCGACCTCGGTGGCATCGACGGTCTTATCCATATCTCCGAGCTCTCTTGGAGCCATGTCAATCATCCTTCTGAGGTCGTTAAGGTCAACGAAGAGGTTGAGGTTGAGGTACTCGACGTCGATCTGCAGCGTGAGCGCATCTCCCTCGGTCTCAAGCAGACCACGGAAGATCCTTGGATCAAGCTCGTTGAGGTCTATCCGGTCGATACCATCGTTGATGGTCGCGTGACCAAGATCGTTCCGTTCGGTGCCTTCATCGAGCTGGGCGACAATGTTGAGGGTCTCGTTCACATCTCTGAGATGGCAATGAAACACATCGACTCACCGAACCAGGTCGTGAGTGTTGGCGACGAAGTGAAGGTCAAGGTCATGGACGTGAACACCGACCGTCGTCGCATCTCTCTGTCCATGAAGGCAGCTGCTGAAGACCTCGGTATCGAGATCGATGTTGATGAACCCGAGCCGAAGGAAGAAGCCGAAGACGCTGAATAGCTCTAAGGCACATATCGCATTAGGTTTGAGCGGCGGGGTTGATAGCGCAACCTCAGCCGCTCTTCTTTTGTCGCAGGGTTACCGCGTGACAGGGGTGACCTGTGTCTTCAACGATGCCGATGCAGGGACGGCATCCGAGAAGTCGAGTACGATCGCTGCGGCTGAATCGGTGTGTCGTGCGCTCGGTATCGATCACGTGGTCTATGATGTGCGCGAAGTTTTTCGTGAGCAGGTGATCGATCCTTTCATTACCGACTGCGTGCAAGGGCTTACCCCCGCACCATGCGTAACGTGCAATCGGTTCTGCAAGATCCCCGTGCTGTGCCAGGCAGCTGATGAGCTGGGTTGCGATAAGATTGCAACTGGTCACTACGCGCGAGTGGTAGAAGACACGGCGCTTCATCGGTTTGCGCTCAAGCGTGCGCTCGATGAAGCGAAGGATCAAACCTACATGCTCTCTTTGCTCACGCAAGATCAGCTTTCGCGTTTGGTACTGCCTTTGGGAGGATATACCAAGCAAGAGGTACGCCAATATGCGCTTGATCAGGGGATACCAGTCGCTAAGCGCCCTGAGAGCCAAGACCTTTGCTTCGTGGCAGGGGATTATCGTGACTTTCTGGTGGAACAAGGCATCACGGATGATCAAGGTCCAATCATGACGCGCGATGGGGAAGTGGTAGGCACGCATCACGGCATCCATCACTTCACACTTGGACAGCGAAAAGGCTTGGGTGTCGCAATGGGGGAGCCTTATTTCGTGGTTGACAAGGATGCGCAAGCCAAATCGGTCACGATCGCTCCAAAGGATCGAGCGTCCATCTCAGCAGTTGAGGTGCGCGACTTGAACTGGATACTTCCTTGTCCTAGTGAGCCGTGCAGTGTGAAGATCCGTTATCGTTCAAAACCCGCGCTTGCGCGCGTTGTTCCGCTTGGTGCGGATCGCTCACTCGAGACCGACCGTTCATCCGATCACCAAGCTGATGGCGATCTTTCATTTGGTGCAGGTCGCGTACGCGTCGAGTTCTTCGAGCCGCAGACCCTCACTGCACCAGGTCAATGTTGTGCGTTTTATCAAGGAAGCGTGCTTGTAGGCGGTGGTATCATCGACACCGTGGCATTTAGCGCGTAAGATGCGTAGATGATCAAAAGGTAATATAGAGTGACGTAGCGCACCAAGTAGTGTGCTCGTTCAACATTCAACATCCAAGGTGGCACCTATGGCAAAACGTATCTTCATAACCGGTGGTATCGGGTCAGGGAAATCAACTTTACTTGATTTTTTGCGCAGCCAGGGTGTTGCGACGGTCGAAGCCGACAAAGTTGGTCACGAGGTGCTCACCTTTGCGGATACCAAAGCCGAATTAGCAGAGAAATTCGGCAACGATATCTTCGATGATGAAGGTAATGTGGTGCGCTCGGCTCTTGCGGCGAAAGCGTTCGTTTCCCCAGAGATGACCGCTCTGCTCGATTCGGTCACCTTGAAGCGCGTGTACGCTGAATCGCTGCGTCAGCTTGACGAACTCGCGAAAACGCATGATTTCGTTGCACTCGAAATGGCTATCCTTGATGGTCGCGACGATTTCTACAAGAACGCCGATGTAGTGCTTTCAGTGGTCACTACGCCAGAGGTGCGTATCGCGCGCCTAGTTGGCCGTGGGCTTACCGAAGAAGATGCGCGCAATCGCTTGAAGAATCAGGTTCCCGATAGCAAACGTGAAGCGATCGCCGATGTGGTGTTCACCAATAATGGCACGATCGAGGGATTCGAGAACGAGATCGCGCTCTGGTGGGAGAGCTTCAAGAACGAGGCTGTAAAATGAGTCACCTTCAAAATATCGATGGTACCCAGATGGAAGGGAAGTTGCCGGTCACGCGCCTTTCCAATCAGCCCTTTGAAGTGGTATCCGAATTCGAGCCAGCGGGCGATCAGCCAGAAGCGATCGAGCAGCTTGCGAAGAACATCGAAGCAGGCATGCGCTACCAAACCCTGCTCGGGGTAACGGGATCAGGAAAGACCTATACGGTCGCAAAGACGATTGAAGCCATCCAGCGTCCTACGCTCATCCTGGCTCCGAACAAGACGCTCGCAGCTCAGCTCGCGGCCGAGCTCAAGGAGTTCTTTCCGAACAATGCCGTGGTCTACTTCGTTTCGTACTACGACTATTATCAGCCAGAAGCCTATGTCCCTACCACCGATACTTTCATCGAAAAGGATGCTTCCATCAATGAGGAGGTTGAGAAGCTGCGCCATGCGGCAACTTCCGCCTTGCTCTCGCGGCGGGATGTGATCGTGGTCGCTTCGGTATCTTGCATATACGGCATCGGTTCTCCTGCTGAATATGCGGGTATGGCCGTGTTCTTGGATAAGGAAGTCGAGCAAGATCGCGACGAGCTCATCATGAAGCTCATCGATATCCAATACGATCGCAACGACTACGATCTGCAGCGCGGAACATTCCGCGTGCGTGGCGATGCGCTCGATATCTTCCCGCCGTATTCCGACAATCCGCTTCGTGTGGAATTCTGGGGCGACGAGATCGAGCTCATCGCTGAAGTCGATAAGGTAACTGGGGAGGTCATTACTGAATTCGAGGCGCTGCCCGTTTGGCCAGCAACGCACTATGTGGCTTCACGGCCTGCGATCGAACGCGCGCTCGATACGATCCGCACCGAGCTCCAGCAGCGTCTGGAAGAGTTCAACAAAGAGGGCAAGCTGCTCGAAGCGCAGCGCTTGGAAATGCGTACCACCTACGACCTTGAGATGATCGAGACCATGGGCTTCTGTTCGGGCATCGAGAACTATTCGCGCCATTTGGACGGGCGTGCTCCTGGTGTGCCCCCTTATACGCTCATCGACTATTTCCCGGAAGACTTCGTCTGCTTCATCGATGAGAGTCACGTGACAGTACCGCAGGTACGTGGCATGTATGAAGGCGACCGTTCACGCAAGACCACGCTTGCAGAACACGGTTTCCGTTTGCCATCTTGCTTGGATAACCGTCCTCTACGTTTCGATGAATTCGAAGAGCGGATTCCGCAGTTCATCTACACCTCTGCCACGCCTGGTGATTACGAGGAACGTGTGAGTGAGAGCGTGGTCGAGCAGATCATCCGCCCGACCGGTCTTCTCGATCCTAAGATCACGGTAAAACCGATCAAATCGCAGATCGACGACATCATCGATGAGGCGAAGATCCGCGTTGCGAAGAAGGAGCGTGTGCTCATCACTACGCTCACGAAGCGCATGGCTGAAGATCTTACTGAATACTTACTCGATCAGGGTGTGAAGGCACGCTATATGCATTCCGATATCGGTACGATCGAACGTGTCGAGATCCTGCGCGATCTTCGCTTAGGCGAGTTCGATGTGCTCGTAGGCATCAATCTGCTGCGCGAAGGCCTCGACTTACCAGAGGTTTCGCTCGTGGCTATCCTTGATGCCGACAAGGAAGGTTTCTTACGCAATCATCGTTCGCTCATTCAGACGATCGGCCGTGCTGCACGAAATGCAGAAGGTGAGGTCATCATGTACGCCGACGTGATGACCGATTCGATGAGCCGTGCTATCAAAGAGACCGAGCGCAGACGTTCGCTCCAGATCGCTTTCAACGAAGAGCATGGCATCGTGCCCACCACCATCCGCAAAGGTATCAACGATATCACTGATCAGCTTGGTGGCGATGATGAACGTAGCGCCGAAGAGGTCAATCGTGAACTTGCGAATCTCTCTCGTGGTGAGGTCATGCGTGTTATCTCCGACATGGAGAACGAGATGATCGCAGCATCGCAAGCGATGGATTTCGAGAAGGCAGCCACTTTGCGTGACGAGATCGTATCCCTGCGCATCCAGCTTGAAGGAAAATCCGAGACCGACGTTATGGGTGAGCTAAAGAAAACCGCCCGCAAGGGATCAGCTTACGGGCGGCGCAAACGCTAGAACGTTTTCCCGGGCCTAGAAGTGGCCGGTGAAGAGGAACTTCAAGCGCTTCCAGAAATTCGGTTTCTTCGGGAACTGTTCGACAAGCTGAATCTCAACGGTAGCGGGTTCGCTATCATGCGGCAGAATCTCAACCTCAGCAGGAGGGATCACCGTTGCTTTTTCATCGGGCTCTTTCGCTTTCGGTGTGCTCACGTCTGAAGCAGCTGGGGTTTCTGGCTGCTGTGATGCACGTTCCTGCTGTGAAGCTGTCTCTGGTGCCTCTGTTGAAGCTGCAACAGAGGACGTTCCGATAACCGTGCTTTCAGGGGCGTTCTGAACAGCTTGTTCTTGTACCTCAGTGCTCTGAACCGTAGTAGGAATGCTAGCCGATTGTTCAGATGCAAGCACCGTTTCAGGGGAAGAAGCAACAGAAGTAGGGGTGCGGCCGAGGTTCAAGCTCACCTCTTCAGGTGCAACTGGCGCTTGCGTTCGAGCGGCAGCGGCACTTGCAGCTGCCATAGCAGCGGATGCGGCGGTGGGGACCGTAGAAGCAGCACTTCCTTCGGACTGAAGGCGCGAGGTGATGCGCGTCGCTTTCTCAGCGATAGCTGCACGATCCGATTCGGGCATCGCTTGTTGTTCTTCAGAGACCGCAGCAGCTTCCTGCGGTTCCTCATCGTGAGAGATCGTCTCGATGTCGATCGCCTGCGCATTCTTGCTCGTCACCACGCCAGGTTCACCTTCGGTGAGGTTGACTTCAAGCGGATAGGGAACCTCGAGATCGATTGAACTTTGAAGGTTGCCGTCAACATCCTCGCGCGAAGTTGCACGAGGTTCTTCGATGATGTGATTGATGTGAGAGCGGGCTGCGCGCGCGATCGCTCCCTCTTCACGGTTAACAACCGAGTCTTCGAAATCTACTTCAGCCTTATGGATGAGGAACGCCTGCGAATCAAAGGATTCAATGCGTCCATCTGAAGTCTCTTCGGCGAAGTATTCGAGCGGCGTGTATTCGAGATTCGACTCGAGCATGCGCAGCTTTGCCGTATCGGAAAGCGAAACATCGAGATAGTCGAGCACGATCTCTTTTAAGGTGGGATTGAGGATCGGCCAGGCGATCTCAACGCGCTTATCCATATTGCGCGTCATGAGGTCAGCGCTCGAAAGATAGATCTCCATATCTTCAGCTACACCGAAGCCATAGATGCGACTGTGCTCGAGCAGGCGCCCCACGATCGAGACGACCTCGACGTTCTCGGTGTATCCCTTGATCCCCGGTACGATGCAGGAGATGCCGCGCACGAAGAGCGTGGTGTGAACGCCGGCTTGCGAAGCTTCAACGATTTTGTCTATCGTGTCCTTGTCGGTGATCGAGTTCGTCTTGAACACCAGCCCGTTAGGAAGGCCTTCCTTAGCGCGCCTGATCTGCTCGTCGATCTTCTCGAGGATCATGGGTTTGATCTGAAGCGGAGCGACCGAGAGCGTAGTGTAGTTGGTAGAGATGTTCTCAAGGCTCATGTTCTTGAAGAACTCAGCTGCGTCCTTGCCGATGTTCGGATCGGTGGTCATGAACGAGAAGTCGGTATAGAGCTTGGAGGTCTTCTCGTTGTAGTTACCGGTGCCCAGCTGAGTGATGCGTTGCAGGCCATTATCGGTCGTGCGCGTGATGACGCAGATCTTGGAGTGGACCTTGTAGTCGCGGAAGCCATAGATAACGTGCGCACCTGCTTGTTCGAAGCGCTGCGACCATTCGATGTTGTTCGATTCATCGAAGCGTGCGCGCAACTCGAAGAGTGCGGTAACCTCTTTGCCGTTCTCAGCCGCAGCAAGAAGTGCTTCAGCAAGATGCGATTGGCTTGCAAGGCGATAGAGCGTGATCTTGATCGAAAGCACGGCAGGATCGGCTGCTGCTTCGCGCAACAGATTGATGAACGGATCCATGCTCTGGTAGGGGTAAGACACCAGCTTGTCGTGCTCGATGACCTGCTGCATGACCGAGCGATTCTGATCGATGCACGCAGGCCAGGCAGGGGTGAACGGTTTATTGGTGAGCTTAGCAGCGATCTCGGGGTCGACAAGATCGGGAAGGCCCCAGGCGTAGCTCATATCGAGCGGAACGTTGGTAACGAACACCTGATCAGCGTCGATGTTCAAACGTGGGAGCAAGAACTCCTTCGTTACCGCAGAGAGCGCGGTGTCGGTCTCGAGCCGAACAGGGGTGAGGCGAGCGCGCTTCTTCAAGATGCGCTTCATGTGCTCGCGATAGTCATAATCGATCTCGTCGATATCGGCATTCGGGTCGATGTCGGCATTGCGCGTGACGCAGATAACGCTCGCGCGCTTCGTGCTGTACATGGAGAACACTTCGTCAACGATGAGCTTCAAGGCATTCTCCAGCAGGATGAACTGCGTACCTTCACCAGGCAGGAGGATGAGGCGTTTCGCCTGACGGGGAAGGGGGATCAAACCGAAGTTCACATCTTCGGCACCCACGTTCTTCGCCTTCTTCTTAGCCTTTGCTTCTTCGTCTTCCGAAAGGTCCTTGGGCAGCTCCTCGTTCAAGCGCAACAGGATGTAGAGCTTGCCGTTCTCGAAATGCGGGAAGGGGTGACGTGCGTTGATGATCTGAGGCGAGAGATAGGGGACAACGTGATCGTCGAGGTAGGAATGGAGGAACTCGCGCTGTTCGTCAGAGAGGTCCTTCACCTGCAGATTGCGGATGCCATATTCTTCGAGCTGGTCTTGGATGCTCAAGAAGATACGCTCTTGCTCTGGGTAGAGTTCGTGGCAACGCTGATAGATAGCATTGAGCTGCTCTTCGGGCGTCATGAGCGTTTTGTTGTCGCGGATCTCCTTCTTGATGAGCGAGAGGTCGGTCAGGCTGCCGACGCGCACCATGAAGAATTCCTGGAGGTTGCTCGAGAAGATGGAGACGAACGTGAGACGCTCGAGCAGTGGAACGTTGCTATCCTCGCCCTGATCGAGCACGCGTTTGTTGAACGTGAGCCACGAAAGCTCGCGATTCTGCATATACGGAAGGCGCTCAAGGCGCTTCTTGTGTGATGATGAGTCGTTGTCGTGAGTCTGCTGTTTTTTAGCTACCATAATCGTTTCATTGCCCCTTCAAGACGGTTCATGGTAAAGACGCATTCATCCACCATGAGGTGAACGCGCGAAACTGTCCAAAATGATTGTACCAATACTTACGAAGAGCGAAGCAACATTATTAAGTAATAATCAGGCAACATTTCCAAGGATACGCTCGATCAAGAAGCCTTCGCGCACGCCATGTTTGGCGATCTTAAGCCTATGTGCTCCGGTGAGCGCGAACACGCGGGCGATGATCACGCATCCTGGGATGAACGTATGGATGCGATCAGGGATGGTTTGGAGCGCCTTGATCATGAAGGCATCGGGATCGAGCGAATAGGCGGCAAGGATCTCGTCAAGTTGTTCGGGGAGCAATTCAGAAGAGCGTTTCCCTTCGCGGAACACATCGCCATACACCTTTGCGGCGCTGCGGATCGCACCTCCGATACCGACCAGTTCCTTGTGTTCGAAGACCGTTTCCGGAAGATCAGCGTAGAGCACGTCGAACGCCTCTGCGATCGCAGCCATCTCGCTCGTGGTTGGCAAGATGCCCGAGACATATTGTGTGAACGAGGAAAGCGAACCGAGCGGGAGGCTCGTCGCGGCTTGAAGCTTACCTTTGGAGAGCGCGGTAAGCTCGGTCGAACCGCCACCGATGTCGACCAGCGTAGCTGTTTCGATGCTTCCATCGAGGCTCGCACCTGCAAGGCCGAGCAGCGCCTCTTCTTCGTTCGTGAGCAGCGTGATGGGAACTCCGCAGTTCTTCTCGATCGCCTGCTGGGCGCTTTCGCTGTTCTTTGCGTTGCGAAGCACCGCAGTCGCGAAGATGCGCACTGCATCGGGGGAGAAATAGGAGGCGCGCTCGATCTGCTCACTCAAGATGCGCGAAGCTTTCTTGATGCCTTTCTCGCTCAACTTCCCATTCTTGACATAAGAAGAGATGCCCGCCATCTCTTTGTAGTTGAGAAGAACGGTGATGTCTTTCTTCGTAAGAGAGCTAGAAGGGATGTCGGGCAATGCATAGATGCAGAGCCTGATCGTGTTCGAGCCGAAATCGATCACTGCGTAGCGACTCATAGAAGGCCTCCTTATCTTCATCGATATGGTTATAGTACGCGAGGAGGGTGCTCTTTTGGGTGCTCTTCTCCTAGAATGCATGCGAATCTTTCATAAGTTCACAAGGTGAGGAGCATTCAGCAAGAAAAAGTATTATCCTAGTTCAAGCGATAGAAATCAGCGCACTGCACGAGTGCTTCGCTCAAAAGTTGCACAGCGCCTATGCACACCGGGATCAAGGGGGACTACCAGTGGCAATGCTCGAATCGATCGTAACCAACCAACCAAAGCTTTCCAAAGAAGAATACAAGCCCTACCACGATGCGCTCGTCGATCGCTTGGTAGTGCTTCAGCAAGAAGCTAAGAAGGCAGGCACGGGAGTGGTCGTGCTCTTCGAAGGATGGAAAGGGGCTGGCAAGGGAAGTCGCATCTCCGATCTTATCTACCATCTCGACGCGCGTGGCGTTTCGGTCCATGTTACTGAAGATTTCGATCCAGCCGAAGCAGAGCGCACATGCTCGAGCGAATTCGGTGCAACGGGCTACTATCCCACGATGCAGCAGTTTTGGAAGGCGCTTGGTCCGCGCGATGCCATCACGATCTTCGATAGGGGCTGGTATTCGGCGCTCATAGATCACGTATTCAACGAGATGCACATCAACTCGAACAAGAAACGCAAGCGTGTGAAGAAACGTGCGCGCCAGACGGTGGATGCAGCTGTCGAAGAGATCAAGGCGTTCGAGCGTCAGCTGGTCGATGATGGCTATATCGTGGTGAAGTTCTTCTTCCACATCACCGAGAAGACCCAGCGTGAACGCTTGCTGAAGCTCTACAACGACCCGGCCACCAGCTGGCGTGTTTCCGATCGCGATCTGCGTCAGATGCTCGACTATCCGGCTATTTACAAGCTCTATGATCAGTTGCTCGAATCGACCGACTTCGATGAGGCGCCTTGGACCTTGCTCGCAGCCGAGGATAAGCGCCGCGCTAATCTTGCAGTTGCGGAGGAGCTCGTGAATCTGCTCGAATCGGTCACAACGAAAGAGAAGGATGCAGCTACCCTTGAGGCGGAAACGAAGGCAAAGGAGAATTCTGCGACCCAAGGCGATGAAAATGCCTATGTGGATGAGCGCAAGCGTACGCCTGAAGAGAACGAGCAGCTTCTTCTGGCTGCTCAAGAGCGCGTGCGGGTGGCTGAGCTCGAAGCACCGCAGGCTTCCGAATTCACCATCCAGCCTAACTATCCGCGCCTTGAGGAGGTCAACCATACGCTTTCTTTGAGCCGCGAAGATTACAAGCGTGAGCTCAAGGAGCAGCAGAAGATATTGAATAAGCTCGAGCTCGAGATGTATATCCATCGGGTGCCGATGATGATCATGTATGAAGGATGGGATGCTGCAGGCAAGGGCGGAAGCATCAAGCGTGTAGCGCAAGCGCTCGATGCCCGTTCCTACACGATCTTCACCTCGCCTGCTCCTACAAAGATCGAGCTTGCTCATCCGTTTCTTTGGCGCTATTGGACGCGCCTGCCGAAAGCGGGTCATGTGGGCATCTACGACCGCAGCTGGTATGGCCGCGTACTCGTTGAGCGCGTTGAAGGATTCGCGAGTCCATCGCAGTGGGCACGCGCGTATGACGAGATCAACGAGTTCGAACGTTCCATGGTCGAATGGGGCGCGATCTTGCTCAAGTTCTGGGTGGATATCTCTCCTGAAACGCAGCTCGAGCGATTCGAAGCGCGCGAGAACAATCCCGATAAGCAATGGAAGATCACCGCTGAAGACTGGCGCAATCGCGATCGCTATCCTGAATATTATGCAGCCATTCAGGATATGTTCCGTCTTACCTCGACTCCTGAAGCACCGTGGATTATCCTTGAGAGCGATGACAAGCTCTATGCGCGCGTCAAAGCGCTCAAGACCATCAACCAGGCGCTTGAAGAGCGCTTGAAGGAATTCAAGTGATATAAGCTTTCGCTTTGAAGAAGAGAGAGGACCAGCCGCTCTATGTCCAAACCGAAGAACGATACTGCAAACGCGCGACCTAAGCGCAAGAAGACCGCGCTCATCATCGCGATCGTGTTGCTGTTGGTCGCGCTCGTTGCTGCTGGTGTGCTCGTTTTCCGCTACTGGTCCCAGCAGAATGCCTACCAGGAGCTTGAAACCTATGTTGAGGTCGAAGAGGATCCGAATGTGGTGAAGCTCTCCGATCTGAGTGCAGATTGGGATGCACTGCGCAAGATCAACCCCGATATCGTAGGCTGGATCTATATCCCTGATAGCAAGATCAATTATCCCGTAGTGCAGGGACCAGATAATTCGAAGTACTTGAATACCGCCTTCAACGGTTCCGATGGTTGGTTCTCAAGTGCTGGAACCATCTTCATCGACGTGAAGAACGCGCCTGATCTCACCGACCGCAATACCTTCTTGTATGGGCACCATATGCGTGATGGATCGATGTTCGCCGCGCTCACCGACTGGGAGAACGACAAGGAATTCAACGAGCATCGCGATATCTACATCCTCACGCCTGAAGGAAACTACTATGCAAAGACCTTCTCACTCTTGAAGACCAATGGCTCTGAGCCGATCGTAGTAACCCAATTCGCTTCCGATGAGACGTACCAAGACTATATTCAAAAGATGCTCAATCGCAGTATGGTCAACCAGGAAGGTGACGTCTTCACGGCTGATATGGTCAAGCAGTCGTTTGCGCTCTGCACGTGCGAATACACGCGCAACGATGGACGCGACCTGCTCTTCGCCACAGTGGTTGCCACGACCGTACCCAACGACCCCTTCGTTCCCTGCGACCCAGATGCGATAACAGGACTTGGTAAAGATCAGTCGGTCACCTTTGGAACCGATGAGTAATGCTCTACAATGAGAGCGTATGTTTTGATCAACGCTCGCTAAGGACAAGGACGGATATGACTGACCGTATTCAAGTTGCGATCACCGATGGTGAAACGAAATGGCCAAGCTGGACGAAGCAGGGTGGGGGAACCACCTACGCCGATGCCGGAGTCGATACCGCTGAAGGCGCACGTGCGGTCGATGCGATCAAAGATGCTGTTCACCGTACGTATCGCAATGAAGTGGTGGGTGATATCGGAGGCTTCGGCGGTCTTTTCTCCATTGCTGCAGCCAAGCAGATGGCTGATCCGTTGCTCGTCTCGGGTACCGATGGTGTGGGCACGAAGATTCAGCTGGCAAAGCTTGCGAACAAGCACAATACAGTCGGCATCGATCTGGTTGCTATGTGCGTGAACGATATCCTCGCCACGGGTGCTGAACCGCTCTTTTTCCTTGACTATATCGCAGTAGGGAAGCTCAAGAGCGAAGCGGTCGCCGAGATCGTTTCCGGCATCGCCGATGGTTGCGAGATGGCAGGCTGCGCACTCATCGGCGGCGAAATGGCCGAGCATCCTGGTGTTATGGATCCTAACGAGTATGACCTTTCGGGCTTTACCGTAGGCATCGTTGATCGACCTGCTATGATCGGCCCTGCGCGCGTCCAAGATGGCGATGTGCTGATCGGTCTTGCTTCTTCTGGACTTCATTCGAATGGCTATTCGCTCGCGCGCAAGGTTTGCACGGAAGGCAAAACGCTCTACGAACTTACCATCGCACGTGACGAGCTTGAAGGCGACAGCGTGCTTGATGCGCTGCTCGAACCAACGCGTATCTACGTGAAATCCATCCGGTCGGTGCTCTTGCAGTGCCCTGGCGCTATCCATTCGCTCGCGCATATCACTGGCGGTGGCATCACGGAAAACCTCAACCGTGCACTTCCTTCTACGCTCGATGCGGAGATCCAGGTGGGTAGCTGGAATATGGTGCCCATCTTGCCGTGGGTTTGCCGCGCGGCACACTTGAATGAAACTGAAGCGCTCAAGACCTTCAACATGGGCCTTGGCATGATCCTTGCGGTTGCTCCTCAGAAAGCAGACGAGGTGGCGCAGTTGCTGGCTGATGCAGGCGAAGAAGTCTACATCGTTGGCCAGGTCGTCCCTGGCGTAGGCAAAGTGGTCTACCTCGATGAAGAAGAGCTGTTCGCTGCATATTCCGAAGACGAAGAGAGCGAAGAAGACGAGCGCATCTAGTGGCTTCTTCGAACACTTTCATTTTTATGAAGGAGAACACATGAGTGAAGATCTGCAATCCGCTGGAACCGAGCCCCTCAAGATAGGCGTGCTCATCAGCGGAAGCGGCACCAACCTTCAAGCACTCATCGATGCGATCGATGCCGGTACGCTTGCTGCGAAGATCGTGATCGTTATCTCTTCGAAGCCTGAAGCAAAAGGGCTTCTGCGCGCGCAAAAAGCAGGCATCCAGACACTTTCGCTCAACCCTGGTGTGTACGAGAACGCGCGCGTTGCTAATACGCTCATCGCTGAAGAGCTTCAGCGTGCCGGTGCAGAGTATGTGATCATGGCTGGTTACATGCGTAAGGTGACCGAAGAGATCCTGCATGCATTCCCTGATCGTGTGGTCAATCTTCACCCAGCACTGTTGCCCTCGTTCGTGGGCGCGCATGCGATCCGTGATGCGTTCGAATCCGGCGTGAAGGTCACGGGTGTTACCGTTCACTTCGCCAACGAAGAATACGATCGCGGTCCGATCATCGCGCAACGTGCGGTGAATATCGAAGAGGAAGACACGCTCGAAACCCTTGAAGAGCGTATCCATGAGGTAGAGCATGTGATACTTCCTGAAGTCGTCCAGCTCATTTCGGAAGGACGTGTTGAGGTGCGTCCGAATCGTACGGTTCATATTACAAGATAACCAGCGTTCCCAAAGATCCTAAGGAGTTATTCATGGCAGATCCAATCATCAAACGCGCATTGCTCTCAGTCACTGACAAGACCGGCATTACCGAGTTCGCTTCGGCTCTCGTGAAGGAATTCGGTGTTGAGATCATCTCGACCGGCGGAACGGCGCGCGTGCTCGAAGAAGCGGGCATTCCCGTTACGTCAATCGATGCGGTCACGGAGTTCCCTGAGATGATGGATGGGCGCGTGAAGACGCTGCATCCGCGCGTACACGGTGGCTTGCTCGCCCGTCGCGATCTTGAAAGTCATATGAACGAGGCGAAAGAGCATGGCATCGAGATGATCGACATGGTCGTGGTGAATCTCTATGAATTCCAGAAAACGGTCGCAAGTGGCGCCGATTTCGCTGAGTGCATCGAGAACATCGATATCGGAGGTCCTTCGATGCTGCGCAGCGCGGCGAAGAATTTCGCTTCGGTCGCAGTCGTTACTGACCCTGCGCTCTATGATGCAGTGCTCGAAGAGATGCGCGCTCATGATGGCGCGACCACCTATGAAACACGTCTTAAGTTCGCGTTCGATGTGTTCAATACCACCGCGCAATACGATGGCGCTATCGCTGCTTGGCTCACGAAAGAGATCAACCCTGCAATCGTATTCCCTGAGATGAGATCGCTGAACCTCTCGAAAGCACAAGATCTGCGCTACGGCGAGAACCCGCATCAGAGCGCGGCATTCTTCCGTGTGGTCGATTACCCGAATGCAGCAACGAGCTTGGCGTATGCGCAGCAGTTGCAGGGCAAAGAGCTCTCTTATAACAACTACCTCGATCTTGATGCAGCATGGACGGCGGTTCGTGAATATGACGAGCCTGCTTGCGTGATCGTCAAGCACCTCACTCCGTGCGGTGTTGCGGTCGATACTGATGTGGTCTCTGCTTATGTGCGCGCGCACGAGGCAGATCCAGTGTCGGCTTATGGCGGCGTCATCGCTTTCAATCGTCCGATCAACGCTGAAGTGGTCGTCAAGATCTTCGACAACAAGCAGTTCGTCGAAGCTATCATCGCTCCCGAGTTCTCGCTCGATGCGATCGACATGTATACCGCCAAGCCCAACACGCGTTTGTTGCAGACCGGTGGGGTGAATCCCGCGGGTCAGACCGTTGAATATCGTTCGGTCGAGGGCGGCTTGCTCTGCCAAGAATCCGACGCAGTTGCAGAAGAGGCCGATAGCTTCACGGTGGCCACGAAGCGCGTTCCCACCGAAGAGGAGATGAAGGACCTCATCTTCGCTTGGAAAGCTGTGAAATCGGTCAAGTCGAACGCGATCCTCATCGCTAAGGACGAAGTGAATGTTGGCGTGGGTGGCGGTCAGCCGAATCGTGTGAATTCAGCACGCATCGCTGTCGAGCAGGCAGGCGATAAGGCGAAGGGTGCCGTTGCAGCATCCGATGCTTTCTTCCCGTTCCGCGATGGGCTCGACACGCTTGCTGAAGCAGGCGTTACTGCTATCATCCAGCCCGGTGGCTCGATCCGCGACGAAGAAGTGATCGAAGCAGCCAACGAGCACGGCATCGCCATGGTGTTCACGGGCCATCGTCACTTCCGCCACTAAGGAGCGCAAGCAGCTAAGAGTGCTTAGAGCATACGGGATTCAAAACCTAATGGTGTTCAGGGTCTCTCATCACTCGTTTTCGGAGTGGTGGGAGACCTTCTGTTTGAGTGTGCCGATATGACGCCCATGATCGACGAAGTTCTTGATATCGAAACCGAATGCAAGGGCCACGAAAGCGATGAGGATGATCCCGACCGGCCCATTGGCAACCGGCATGAAGACGAATGCGAGCAAGAGCAGCGGTAGCACCAAGAAGCTACTGAAGATGCCGAGCCGTTTATAGATGCCTTGCGCGATCGAGATGATGAAGTAGAGATAGCACCCCAACGCAGGCACCGAGAAGAGGATGCACGCTGCAAGGATAGCGATCTTCACCGCAAAGATCTCAAGGTCGTTGCGCAGTGACTTTTTCTCTTCTTCGAGCATCTGCTCGGGTGTGCGCGTTTGTCCGAAGGGGGAGAAGTCGAAGGGGATCGAGCCAGTGAAAGGATTTGAGGTGCTGAAGGGATTATCGGCGCGATTCCCACCAAAGGGATTCTCGCTAGATGAATCTTCTTCGCCATTCGAGCGATAGGTATGGGGGTTACCCTGGGCATCCCAGGTGGTCCATACGAAATCAACGCCCGAGAAGGGCCAACCAGCGAAGGGGTTGTCGCCCTGCGGGTTCTGCCCACTTCCGCTGGGGCGCGTATAGGGCTGATAAGTAAAGGGTGCCCCATAAGGGGTTCCTGCAGTGGAGTATTCGGGCGTCCATTTGCGCGAGAGCAACACATCGCGCGCTTCGTTGATGAGCTTGGTCTTCTCTTCTGCTTTCGCGCGCGCTGCTGCGTCCGCGCCGAATTTGTCGGGGTGATTCTCGATGACGAGCTTACGATGAGCTTTCTTGATATCATCATCGCTTGCGCCGTCTTGCAACCCTAATATGTTAAGTGCTTCAGACTTCTTCATGCTCTTCACTATATCGGATAATCAAGACGAAGAGTCTGTTGGTGGTTTTCTCCAGCTCGTTTCTACAAATACGTTACGGGCTCGTGAGCTTGCATCGGGGTAACGCTCTTATGGCAAAACGCGTCTTTAGCAAGGCTCGCTTCGCAAGACCTTCATAATAAAAAACAAGGTCGTGTAAAATAGAGACGACAAGACGGACATATGCTTCTTGTCGTTATGCACGTGCAGTCTAAGATGGCATTCAAAACGAACACCAAAACGAAGCGAAGGCACCATGAAAAAAGCGATAATCATACTTCTTGTTATCGTCGCTGCGTGTTTTCTTTGCGCTAACCTCAATTACATCATGAGCATCATCGATGCGATGCAGGGCGGTGCGCTCATTCCGCTCGTCATCGCTTGCATCATCATGGTCGCGCGCCATGTAGTGCAGGCGATGTCATACAACGAAGCCTTCGGTGCCGTTGGTCAGAAGACCGGACTTTGGCACAATATCGTGCTCATCTTCTCTCTCGTGTTCATCAACACCTTCTGCTTGTTCTCGGGCGCGACCGGTGTTGCATTCATCATCGACGATGCGCACCGCAAAGGTCTTGATATAGGCACGTCTACGAGTGGCGCGATCCTTTCTCAGATCGGGTATTTCGCGGCGGTCTTCATCATCTCGATCATCGGTTTTACCACAATGCTCATCGCAGGTACGATGAACGTGGTCTTTTTGATAGGCGGACTTCTTCTTGCAGGGACCTTGCTCGTATTGGTGAGTTTCTTCTTGCTCGGTTTCTACAAGCCTGGTTGGCTCGTGAAGGTGTTCCGTGTAGTCGAGAACGCGATCAACAAGGTGATCGGTATCGCAAAGCGTCATCTTCCTAAGAACTGGGGGAAGGCTACGGCGCAGTCGTTCATCAACTCAGCGCTCGTGCTTGCGCATAATCCTAAAGGCGCGATCATCACGGTCTTCTATGCGGCTGCTTCTGCGCTTCTGAACATGGCTTGCTTGATCGCGATCGGCGTGGCTTTTGGTTTTGACAATGTGGCAGCGCTCGTTGCAGCGTTCTCTGTGGCGGCCATTGCAGTCATCTTAAGCCCCACACCGCAGGGTGTTGGCGTGGTCGAGGCGGCTATCGCAGCCATCCTCACCAGTGCTGGCTGTTCGCTTTCGGTAGCAACCGCTATTGCTCTTGTCTATCGCGGCATCATGTTCTGGATCCCGTTCTGCATCGGCGCCGTGTTGCTTTCGCAATCAGGTTTCTTCAAGGCGAAGAAGGACACTACCACCGAAGGCAAGCGCAAGGATATCGGCTGGATCGCTGGTACGCTCGTGATCATCTGCGCAGCAGTGAATCTCATCATGCCCTTCATGCCGA
The DNA here is from genome assembly GCA_902464295.1 of uncultured Eggerthella sp. Taxonomy (GTDB): domain Bacteria; phylum Actinomycetota; class Coriobacteriia; order Coriobacteriales; family Eggerthellaceae; genus Anaerotardibacter. The sequence continues at coordinate 61,124 of CABQIW010000001.1, read as the reverse complement.
ATGTGGCAGAAACGTACAGCCTGCTCACGCAGTGGATCAACATCTCGAATGTAGTTGGTGGACCGCTGCTTGTCCTCACGAGCATCGTTCTGCTCGTTCTTGGCGTTGGCCTTGTGTTCCGCTTCAGGCTTGCCTGGGTGTTCGCTATCTCGCTCATCTTCTTGCTCGCTGGCTTCGAGTTCGTCTTCCAAGAGACCGTCAAGGTTGCGATCCCCATGGCGCTGCTGGGACTGTGGCTCTTCTGGAAGCGCGATGCCTTCTCCGAGCCGCTTTCGCGCGATCGGATCAAAGAGCGTTCAGAGCGCAAGAAGCAAGCCTTGAACGAAGGCACCCATCTTGAGAAGATCGAAGATTCCTCGGGGGGATCTCTGGAAGGAACCTCTGAAGAAACGAAGTTATTGGAGGCTCCGGTCGAAGTAGGGCCTGAAGGGTGTGAAACGCCACTCGAGGCAGATGCGCACGATGAAAAGCTCACTCAAGCGAAGCTTGAAACGGACATCAAGACCGCCCTGAAAGATAACGCCTGATTTTGCTCCTTTGGTGCACTTGAAAGCGCTCCCGAACAGTACTTGCGCTATACTGATTTAGTTTTCCATTTGCACAAAAACTATCGCAAGAAAAGGAGCGCATATGGCACGTCCGATGACCATGGCTGAAAAGATCCTTGCCGCCCACGCCGGCCTTGATGAGGTCGTTCCTGGGCAGCTTATCGAATGCGATTTGGATCTGGTGTTGGCAAACGACATCACTGCGCCGATCGCAATCCAGGAGTTCAAGAAGATCGGTGTCGATAGCGTATTCGATCCCACGAAGATCGCGCTCGTTCCCGATCACTATACTCCCAACAAGGACATCAAGAGCGCCGAGCAGGCGAAGACCGTACGCGATTTCGCACGCGAACAGGGCATCACGCACTATTACGAAGTAGGCTGCATGGGTGTCGAGCATGCGCTCTTGCCTGAACAAGGCGTTGTTGGCGCAGGCGATCTGATCATCGGTGCCGATAGTCATACCTGTACGTATGGCGCGCTCGGTGCGTTCTCCACCGGTGTTGGCTCGACCGATGCAGGCGTGGGTCTTGCAACCGGCAAAGCGTGGTTTAAGGTTCCCGAATCGATCCTTTTCAACATCGAAGGCACGCTCAATCCTGGCGTTACTGGCAAGGATATCATCCTGCACATCATCGGTCTTATCGGTGTTGATGGCGCGCTCTATCAGGCAATGGAGTTCCGTGGTTCTGCGATCGAGAGCCTGAGCATGGACGAGCGTCTTTCCATTTCGAATATGGCCATCGAAGCAGGTGGCAAAGCAGGCCTCATCCCGGTCGACGATATTACGCGTGAATACCTGAAGGTACGCGCTGAACGACCCTTCACTGAGTACCATTCCGATCCTGATGCAGTCTATGCGCGTGTGATCGACATCAAGGCAGAGGACATCGTTCCCACCGTTGCCTTCCCGCACCTTCCTTCCAACACGCATCCCGCGAGCGAAGCGCGCGATGTGAAGATCGATCAGGCGGTCATCGGCTCATGCACCAACGGACGCATCGAGGATATGCGTCAAGCTGCTGCAGTGCTCAAGGGTCGCAAAGTTCATCCCTTCGTACGCTGCATCATCATTCCGGCAACGCAGCAGGTATATCGCCAGTGCATAGAAGAGGGCCTCATGGATATCTTCCTCGATGCGAACTGTGCGGTCTCGACCCCTACGTGCGGTCCGTGCCTTGGTGGCTATATGGGCATCTTGGCAGCAGGGGAGCGCGCGATCGCTACCACCAATCGAAATTTCGTTGGCCGTATGGGCGATCCTACGAGCGAGGTATATCTCTCTTCGCCAGCTGTCGCCGCTGCAAGCGCGGTGCTTGGTCACATCGGTCTGCCTGAAGATATAGATTAGGAGCAATTCATGAACTATAAAGGTACGGTACATCGCTACGGAAGAGACGTTGATACCGACGTCATCATCCCTGCGCGCTATCTTAACACCTCCGACCCTGCTGAACTCGCAAAGCATTGTCTGGAAGATCTGGACGCGACCTTCGTCGAAAAGGTGAACCCCGGCGATATCATCGTTGCTGAAGAGAACTTCGGTTGCGGCTCCTCGCGCGAGCATGCGCCTATCGCCATCAAGGCTGCGGGTGTCGATGCGGTCATCGCAAAGAGCTTCGCGCGCATCTTCTATCGCAACTCCATCAACACGGGCCTTGCGATCCTTGAATGCCCCGAAGCGGTCGACGCGATCGAAGAGGGCCATGTTGTCTCGGTCGAAACGGAGACCGGTACGATCACCGATGAGACCACGGGCCAGGTATTCACCGCTCAACCGTTTCCGCCCTTCATCGCCGACATCATCGAGCAGGGCGGACTCATCAATCGCACGCGTAGTGTTCTGGGCAAAGAGTAGGGGAGTAGCATGGCTCAAACGTACAAGATCTGTCTTTTGCCTGGCGATGGCATCGGTCCCGAGATCATCGCTGAAGGCGTGAAGGTTCTCGATGCGATCGCAGTGAAATACGGCGTATCGTTCGAATACACCGAAGCACTCATTGGTGGCCGTGCGATCGATGAGACGGGTAGTGCGCTTCCCGAAGCCACGCTCGCTATCGCTTCAGGCTCTGATGCGGTGTTGCTTGCGGCGGTCGGCGGTCCGAAGTGGGATACTACCGATCCCAGCAAACCGCGTCCAGAACAGGGATTGCTCGCTATTCGAAAGGGCTTGGGCCTGTATGCGAACCTTCGTCCGGTCGTGATCTTCAATGCGCTGGCGGACGCTTCGACGCTCAAACCTTCCGTTATCGATGGCGTCGATTGCGTGATCGTTCGCGAACTCACGGGTGGTCTTTATTTCGGCGAACGTGAGCGTACGTATGATGTTGCTGGTGCAGGCGTGGATGGCGCTCCTGGTCAGCAGGCTTACGACACGCTTATGTACTCCGAATACGAGATTGAGCGCATCGTTCGTCATGCGTTCGAGACCGCACGCAAACGTCGCGGTCGTGTTCACTCGATCGATAAAGCGAACGTGCTCGAAACCTCGCGCATGTGGCGCGAGATCACGCATCGTATCGCCGAGGAGTATCCCGATGTCGAGCTTATCGATATGCTCGTCGACAATGCCGCTATGCAGCTGATCAACGACCCGAAGCAGTTCGATGTTGTGGTAACAGAGAACATGTTCGGCGATATCCTTTCCGATGAAGCTTCGATGCTCACCGGTTCGCTCGGCATGCTCGCCTCCGCATCGCTGGGCGATGGAACGGCGCTCTATGAGCCAAGCCATGGCAGTGCGCCCGATATCGCGGGTAAGGGTATCGCTAACCCGCTCGCGCAGATCCTTTCGGTCGAGATGATGCTGCGTTACACCTTCAATATGACCGAGGCGGCCGATTCGATCGTTTCAGCGGTGAATGCGGTGCTCGATGAAGGTTGGCGTACCGGCGATATCGCCAACGATGAGACCCCTGCCGACAAGATCGTAGGCACGCAAGCTATGGGCGACCTCGTGGTCGCACACCTCGGTTAAGCAGGCGGGTTCTCTATGGCACTTCAAGCCCCTAAAGGTACGACCGACCTGCTTCCCAAGCAGTCACGTATATGGGATCATTTCAAGCGCTGCGCTTCTTGGGTGTTCTCGCGCTATGGTTACGAGCCGATCGAAACGCCCATCTTCGAGCAGACCGAGCTTTTCGTGCGCGGCATCGGAGAGGCAACCGATGTGGTCTCTAAAGAGATGTTCGCCACGATCACGGGCGAAAACCTTAAGACCTTGCTTGGCGGCGGTCATGTGAAGAGCAATAGCCGTTTCAGCCTGCGTCCTGAGGGAACCGCCTCGGTGGTGCGTGCTGTCGCGCAGCATAATCTGGTTTCGCCAGGCGGTCTACCCGCAAAGCTCATGTATGCCGGTCCGATGTTCCGTGCTGAGAACGTTCAGAAGGGCAGGCAGCGTCAATTCAACCAAGTTGGCATCGAATGCTTAGGCTCGGAAGACCCTTCTATCGATGCTGAAGCGATCATCATGCTCATGCGTTTTTACGAGGCGATCGGGCTTGACACGAGCAAGCTTACGCTGCTTATCAATTCGATGGGGTGTGAAACCTGCAGGCCGGCATATCGCGATGCGGTCGCGCAGTTCCTCATCGATCATGAGGCGGATCTTTGTGAGGAATGTCGCACTCGCGCGCGCACCAACCCCCTTCGTGCGTTCGACTGCAAACAAGAAGCCTGTGTTCAAGTTATGGAGGATGCGCCGCTCATCACGGATGCACTCTGCGGAGAATGCAAGGCGCACTATGCACAGGTGAAAGCGTATCTCGATGATGCGAAGATCAGCTATGTTGAAGACCCCACGCTCGTACGTGGTCTCGATTACTACACGCGAACCGTCTTCGAAGTCCAGGTGAAAGAGGGTATGGGTGCTCAGAACGCCATCGGTGGTGGTGGGCGCTACGACAAGCTCATGGAAGAGATCGGTGGTCAGCCGATGCCGGGCTTCGGTTTCGCGCTCGGCTTCGAACGCTGCATCTTGGCCCTCGAGGCACAAGGGTTCACCTTCCCAGAATCCCGCACGATCGAGTGCTTCGTCGCTTGCGTCGATGCGTCGGTAAAACCGCAGGCTTTCATGCTCTTGCAGCGCTTGCGCGATGCGGGTATCGCTTCTGATATGGACCATGTGGGCAAGAGCCTGAAGGCGCAGTTCAAGTCTGCAGGAAAGCAGCAAGCCTCCTATGTGCTCGTAGTCGGCCCCGATGAGCTTGCACAAAATGCGCTCACCTGTCGCGACATGGATGCGCACGAGGAAACAGCGCTCGATCTCGCAAAGTTCACTAAAGCCCTAGAAAACGCTGCTTTGACCGAAGAGCCCACTACCTTGGGCGACATCATCACATCTTTACCATAACAGCCTGGTTTAATAGAGAGCAATTATCAACCTTCGATTCAACACACTACAAGGAGAGATTCAAACGATGAGCGAACTTAACAACAAGTTCAGCATGCACACCAAGACCTGCGGCGAACTTCGCAAAGAAGATATTGGCGAAGAAGTCGTTTTGACCGGTTGGGTTTGGCACAATCGCGATCATGGCGGACTGATCTTCGTCGACCTGCGTGACCGCGATGGATATACGCAGGTGGTCATCGACCCCGATTGCGTTACGCCTGAAGAGTTCGCGATCGCCGAGCATCTCGGGCGCGAATGGGTCATCAAGATCGAAGGTAAGGTGCGCGCTCGTCAAGAAGGCGCCGAGAACCCCGATATGGCAACGGGTCAGATCGAGGTGCTCGCAAACGGCCTTCAGGTGCTCAACAAATCTCTCACGCCGCCGTTCTCGATCGAAGACGGCATCGAGACCGATGAGACCACGCGTATGAAATGGCGCTATCTCGACTTGCGTCGTCCTGAGATGTATCAGGCGCTCGCGCTGCGCCATGCAGTTGCGCAAGCGATGCGCTCAGCGCTGAACGAACACGGCTTTCTCGAGATTGAGACCCCGATCCTTGCAAATTCCACGCCAGAAGGCGCACGCGACTACATCGTTCCTTCGCGTCCGAACCCGGGCACATTCTACGCATTGCCGCAGTCTCCTCAGCAGTTCAAGCAGATGCTCATGATCGGTGGCGTTGAACGTTACTATCAGATCGCACGCTGCTTCCGCGACGAAGACCTTCGTGCGGATCGCCAGCCTGAATTCACCCAGGTAGACATCGAGATGAGCTTCGTTGAGGGCGAAGATGTCATGAACCTCATGGAAGAGGTGCTCGCCGAAGCGCTCAAGGCTGTAGGTGTTGAGCACGAATTCCCGCTTCAGCGCATGCAATACCGTGAAGCGATGGATCGTTTCGGCTGCGATCGTCCCGATACACGTTTCGGCATGGAACTCGTTGACATCACCGATATCGTGAAGGATTCCGGTTTTAAGGTGTTCTCGAGCGTCGCACAGTCTGGCGGCATCGTGAAGGCGATCAACGCTAAGGGCGCAGGTGACTGGAGCCGTGGCGAGATCGAGAAGCTCGCTTCTATCGCCGAAGCGAATGGCGCTAAAGGCATGGCATGGATCGCGTTCACTTCTGATGGCAAGGAAAAGAGCCCCATCATCAAGTTCTTCTCCGATGAGGAATTCGCTGGCATCAAAGAGGCACTCGACGTCGAACCGGGCGATCTGGTCCTCTTCGCAGCAGACACCTATGAAGTGGCCAATGCGGTGCTCGCAGCGCTTCGTCTTCATATGGCAAAGGCGCTCGATATCCCGCGTGAAGGCCATGCGTTGCTCTGGGTGGTCAATTTCCCGATGTTCCACTATGACGAAGACGAGGGCAAGTACAGCGCGGAGCACCATCCGTTCACGCATGTGCTCGAAGAAGACCTCGATAAGATCGAATCTGATCCGCTCGCTTGCGGTAGCTACTCGTATGACCTGGTCATGGATGGTTTTGAAGTGGGTGGCGGCACGATCCGTATTCACGACGCCGAGGAACAGAAGCGCATCTTGAAGGTATGCGGCCTCACCGATGAAGAGATCGAAGAGAAGTTCGGTCACCTCATCCATGCGCTCGAGCTTGGCGCACCACCCCATGGTGGTATCGCGCTCGGCCTCGACCGCTTGGTCATGCTGCTTGCCGACAAGCAATCCATTCGTGACGTGATCGCGTTCCCGAAGACCTCTTCTGCTTCCGATCCTATGACGGGTGCACCCAATCAGGTAACCGCTCGTCAGCTCAAGGAAGTAGGTCTTCGTATCCTGTAATCATCGTTCAGAAGGGCGCATGGCGTGCGTTTCTGAACGCAACTGATAAGAAAGACTGACGACTATGACAGACGCTGAAGCTTCTGCTCAAATAGAGAACCAAGATGAGGTCGTTATAGCTGCTGATGAAGGGCAGCCTAAGAAGATGCGTACCAAGAAGAAGGTGCTGCTCATCACGCTCTTGGTCATTCTTGCGTCGCTCGTTGTCGTGTATGCAGCAGGTGCGCTGTTCTTTTCGTCCCACTTCTATCCGAACACGCGCTTCAACGATGAAGACATCTCCTACCAGGCAGATACCGCGTTCGTTGATAAGGTCGAAGCTCAAGTGCCGGGGTACAAGCTCACCATCACGGGAGATGACTACATCCAGGACATCACTTCAGACCAAGTCGACCTCTCTGTTGACCCTGAAAAGCTCAAAGCGGATGCGTTCGAGGCGCAGAATGTCTGGCTCTGGCCCATTGAGGTCTTTGGCAGCCACGACGTAAGTCATGTGATCGATGCTTCGTTCGATCACGATAAGGTTGCAGAGATCCTCACGCCTACGGTAGAGACCTACAACAAGGAAGCTACGCCAAGCGCTGATGCGACCATCGCTTATGACGAGCGCATCAATCTCGTTGTGGTGAAAGATGAGGTGTATGGCAACCAGATCGATGCGGAAGCTTTCATCGCTAAAGTGGACGAGTGCCTCGCTTCATTGGAACCCGCCTATCGGCTGAATGATGAGGTCTTCATCCAGCCGACTATCTTTGCGAGCGACGAGCGCTTCAAGCAAGCGCTTCCTGCAGCACAAACCCTCATCAGTGGCGAGATCGATCTTACGCTTGCTGAAGGCACGGTCTCTGCAGGTAAAGTGGGCAAGGATCTGCTCGTTTCTTGGCTCACGCTCGACCCTGAAACCCTCATGCCAACCCTCGATCAGGCAGCGGTTGCCGCTTGGGCGGAGCAGAAGGGTACTGAGCTCAATACGATCGGCACGAAGCGCACGTTCAAACGCCCCGACGGAAAGAACGTTACCGTAAGTGGGGGAGTGTACGGTTGGAAGGTGAGCACTGCCGATCTTGCGAGCACACTCATTGGAAATGTTACTGCCGGTAATTTCGAGGCGATCGATATTCCCTGCGAGCAAACTGCCGATGTGTACAACGGACCTGGCGGGCGTGATTGGACCGCCTATGTCGACATCGACCTTTCCGAGCAAAAGGTGCGTTACTACAACGAAAAAGACGAAGAGCTCTTTGTGACCGATTGCGTTACGGGTGACGTGAGCAAAGGGCGCTCGACACCTACCGGACTGTATTATCTTCGCGCTAAGAAGAGCCCTGAGGTGCTGACAGGCTTCAATGCTGATGGCACGAAAGATTACGAAACGCATGTTACTTATTGGATGCCCTTCATCCGCAACAGCATCGGTCTGCACGATGCCAGCTGGCGTGGTAAGTTCGGGGGTTCGATCTATAAGGGCAACGGTTCGCATGGCTGCGTGAACCTTCCAACAGATGCCGCGAAGTGGTTCTACGACAACCTCACTACTAATGTGGCTGTCCTTGTTCATGAATAATCCCTGATGAGCGATGGACTTTTCTGAACATGAGCGATCGAGCAGATAAACAGAGCGAACCGTATCGTTTCTTCGGTACGCAAGAGGAGGGGATCGTAGGAAAGCGCGATCTGTCTTATGACGATGCACCGATCGGAGTCTTCGATTCTGGTTTTGGTGGTCTTACTGTTGCGCGCGAGATCATGAAGGCGCTCCCGCACGAGAACATCATCTACTTTGGAGACACGCTTCATTGTCCTTATGGTCCACGCTCATTCGATGAGGTTGCTTCTTTCGTTGAGCAGATCGGCACCTGGCTTGTGGACCAGGGTGTTAAGATGATCGTGATCGCCTGCAATACAGCAACTGCGGCTGGACTGAGCTTGGCGCAAACGAAGTTTCCGGTACCCGTCATCGGCGTAGTAGAGCCGGGAGCGCGTGCGGCTGCAAGGGCCACCCGCAACAAGAGGGTAGGGGTCATCGCTACGAAGGGCACGGTCGAATCGGATGTCTACACGCATGCCATTCGTGCGAACGATGCGGGCATCACCGTGTTCGCAACAGCAACACCTCGGTTCGTCGAGATCGCTGAACTGGGCATTCAGATGGCAAAAGGGCCTATCGAGAACTACACTTCGCTCGCTTCGCAGGTCTATATTCGACCAGAGTTCCAAGAGATCGCGCAAGACTATCTCGATCCACTTCGTCGCTGTGATGTCGATACGCTCGTACTGGGTTGCACTCACTTTCCGTTATTGAAATCCCTGATCGGAGGCGTGATGGGTAGGGAAGTGGTGCTCATCTCCTCAGCTTCTGAGGTTGCGCGTGATTGTGCTGATATCTTGAGCCGTCAGGGGATCGCCGCGCGTCCCGACAATGAAGCTCGCTACGAGTTCTTCACATCAGGTGATGATATTGAAGCGTTCAGGCGATTTGGTACCCGCGTACTTCGTTTCCCGCTCGACCACCTTACTCATATCGTCTTATAAGGAGTGCCTTTCATGGCTAAAAAGGTAATCATCGCAACCAACAATGCTCATAAGGTTGAGGAGATCTCTGATTTCTTCTCCGCGCTCGACTGGGAATGCGAGAGTCTTGCTCAAGCGGGCATCGAATCTAATCCGGATGAAACAGGCACCACGCTCATCGAGAATGCTCGTATCAAAGCTCAGGCTGCTCATGAGCTTTCAGGTTGTGCGGTCCTTGCAGACGATTCAGGCCTGCTCGTTGATGCGCTCGATGGTGCACCAGGGGTCTATTCGTCGCGCTATGCGGGAGAAGAGGGAAATGACAAAAAGAACAATGCATTCTTGCTTGAGAATATCGCACAGGTTGGACCTGAAGATCGCACAGCTCACTTTTCGTGCGTGCTATGCTTCATCGATGAAGATGGAACCGAGACCACTGCAGAAGGCAGGGTCGAAGGCTTGATCGGGTTCGAGGAACGCGGCAGTGAGGGCTTTGGCTACGATCCGCTCTTCTTGCCGGATGACTTCGATAACGAATACACGTTTGCAGAGCTCGGGCTTGTCGAGAAGCAGAAGGTGTCACATCGTGCCCGTGCGCTGCGTGATCTCATGGACAAGCTTTCGTACTAACGCATGCGCTTTGCCAAATCCTGTTGCTCTCTGGCGCAAGAACAAGACGGTCGCACAGTAGTTCTTAGTCAAAAATGAAGAAGAAATGCGAGTGGAGAGAAGTCTCGATCCTCGCATTGTCTTAAATAGTTCTTAGTTTACATAAGATATATTATCAAATTAATATAGAGAATGAGCAGGTGAACCAAGAGTGCTAATTACCACTTGAGCCAAAACCGCCGCTCCCTCGCTCGGTTTCACTCAATTCATCAACCTCAGTGAAATCCACTTCTTCTGCTTTGATAACAATAAGCTGTGCGATTCGATCGCCCTTGCGTATTTCTATCGGAGTTTTGGGGTCAAGATTGATCGCGATCGCCTTTAGCTCGCCTCGATAATTCGAATCGATGAGCCCGGGTGTGTTCACGAGCGACAAGCCTTTATTGATTGCATTTCCGCTTCGCGGGATAACGAGCGCCGCAAATCCGAGCGGCAACTCGATAGAAATGCCCGTTTTGATGAGTTTTCGCCCAAAAGGCTCTAAGATAACGTCTTCTAAGCTTGATAAATCGTATCCAGCATCACCAAACCGTCCATGAGACGGTGTAACGGCTTCTGGGGCCATCTTAGTAAATTTCACGGGTATTTTATCATCCATAGTTGTTACAAGCCCTTAGAAACGCTCTCAGAAGGTCGTTTTTTCAGAAAGACCGAAATGAGCGCTCATCGATGGATAGTATGCAGTGCGTTGCTGAATTCTTCGATATTTTGGAAGTCTTTGTAAACGCTCGCGAAACGAATGTAAGCAACCTCATCAAGATCGGCCAGATAGGACAACGTTAGATCGCCAAGTTCTTTTGAAGTAATCTCATTGCGTGGGTTTGAGCGTAACTCACGTTCGATGTTGTCGATGATGTCAGAAATCTGTTCTGGCGTGATCGGGCGTTTAGCGCATGCGATGAGAATACCGCGGAACAATTTATCACGGCTGAACGCTTCAGACGAATTATCGCTCTTGATGATAACGAGCGGGTTGTCGCCAAGTCTTTCATAGGTCGTGAAACGATTACCGCATTCAAGGCATTCACGGCGGCGTCTGATAGATGCGCCATCATCTGCGGGACGCGAGTCGACGACCTTAGATTCACCATAACCACAAGATGGGCAACGCATAGGGCTCCTTCGTTCGTTTGAGCACTACACTACCACAAGATGTTGTGTTTTTATACACCGCACCTCTAAATAAGACGATCACTGAGGTTAAAAGGTCGAAGCATTAGTGGACGGTTGATCGTTATACCCCGAACACGATCAATAAGAAGGCGGTGACGCCGGTTGCCGTGAACCCTTTTGCAAAGGTGATGAGATCATCCCTGCGATAGCGATTCACGCTCTTATGCACCTGAGATTCTTTACGGAAAAGATCGCGCAAGATCCTATTATGCTTGATACGAACGAGCGCCTTATTCGGCAGAGAAAGAGCATCTTCGAGCCAAGTGGAATGAGTGAGGGATCCATGAGAGCTGCTCAAGATCTGATGTGCTTCCTTGCACACGTCGTCGAAATCGATGATGATAGCGCGTTCAGATTTAGCGCTGGTCATGGCACGGAATTGTGGCTTGCCGTACACATCGAATTCTTCGATGTCTGCTTCGAGTGCGTTGGAGCCGTTAGTTAAGAATCTCTTATGCGCTTCGTTCATAATTTGCTTCTTCCTCTTGCATAGAACCTTTGTTCGTGTATACTTTAAATCGAACATCCGTTCTTGTCAATGAAAAAACGAACAAATGTTTGTATAGGAGAAACTAATGGATTCACTCTCCAAAAGACAGCAGCAAATATACGATTTCATCGAGTCTTATATCGAGCAAAAAGGTTTTGGCCCTACCGTCCGAGAGATCTGCGAGGCAGTGAACCTCTCCTCCCCTTCCACGGTCCACGTGCACCTTAAAACACTCGAGGATAAGGGCTACATCGTACGTGATTCCTTGAAGTCGCGCTCGATCGCGCTTCCCCATAAAGAAGAGCCCCAAGCTCACGGCTCTGCTGCCTACGAGAATTCGATCTCGCTTCCAGTGGTAGGCCGCGTCGCTGCTGGTGAGCCCATTCTTGCTGAGCAGAATATTGAAAATACGCTCACACTTCCCACTGAATTGGTGGGCGATTCTGCTTCGTTCATCCTTTCCGTGCATGGGGATTCTATGATTGAAGCAGGTATCAACGATGGCGATTACGTGGTCGTCAAGGAGCAGCAAGTAGCGAACAATGGAGAGATCATCGTAGCGCTCATCGAAGACGGCGCAACCGTGAAGCGCTTCTATAAAGAAGCCGATCACATTCGTCTCCAGCCCGAGAACTCTTCTATGGAGCCTATCATCGTGCGTGATTGTGCGATCGTTGGCAAGGTTGTTGCGGTCATGCGCCGCGTGTACTAATACCAGTTCAAGCTACTCTTCGCCTATACGATAGCTGCTGAACTGCGCAGAGAGTTCCGGAGAAACGCGCAAGCTCATACGGGTGCCTTCTTCGGTGTATTCTTCCGCAAGGATCGAGCAGCGCTTATGCGCAAGAGATACGAGCTCACCTTTTGTGAAGGGGATCAATACCTCCATCAATATCTGATGCGCTTCAGCAGCAAGTCCGATGCGCTTGATGAGCTCATCGATGCCTTCACCCGTAAGCGTAGAGGTGAAGAGCGCATGAGGAAAGCGCATTCGATACGCGCTCAGTTGCTCTTCATCGAGCAGGTCGATCTTATTGAATACCTCGATGCGCGATATCTCATCTGCATCGATCTGTGCAAGAACCTCGTTTACCGTATCGATCTGCTCTTTGAAATTAGCATCTGATGCATCAACGATATGAAGGATAAGATCCGCTCCACTGATCTCATCAAGCGTTGATTTGAACGCCTCAACGAGCGTGGTAGGAAGCTTTTGAATGAATCCGACCGTATCGGTTAACGTAAGCTCGCGCCCGTCGGGGATCACTAGTTTTCTGGTGGTCGAATCGAGCGTTGCGAAGAGCTTGTCATAGCTCAAGACTTCTGCACCGGTGATCGTATTCAATAAGCTCGATTTTCCTGCATTGGTATAGCCAGCCAAGGCAACCTTGAAGATCCCTGAATGATAGCGTTCCTTGCGTTGCAAAGTGCGCGTTTTGGAGATATCGGCAAGCTCTCGCTTGATCGAAGTGATGCGCTTGCGCACCATACGTCGATCGACCTCAAGCTGGCTTTCGCCTTCGCCGAAACGCGATCCAACGCCACCGCCCATTCGGTTCGATGCGAGGTGCGCCCACATGCCGCGCAAACGCGGTAGCAGGTATTCGTTTTGAGCAAGTCGCACCTGGAGGCGCCCTTCCCTACTGGTGGCGTGAAGAGCGAAGATGTCTAAGATGAGCGCGGTGCGGTCGATGATCTTGATATCCTTGCCCACCTGCTTCTCAAGATTGGATTGCTGTGAAGGAGTGAGCTCATCGTCGAAGATGACCAGATCAGCTGCATAGGATCGACACAGCTGTGCTACCTCATCAACCTTCCCTGACCCGATGAAGGTGCGAGGATTAGGAGATTCAAGGCGTTGGAACGTTGTTGCTACTACCTCTGCTCCAGCCGTTTGTGCAAGTCGCTCCAATTCAGCAAGTGAGGACTCGGTTGGCCATTGTTGGTTAGGACGTTTGACACCCACCAGCACGGCCCGTTCCGCATATTCTTGAGGGATCTTTTTCACATGAAGCTTTGCCAAAGCAGATGGATTCTCCTTAGTTGGTCTTACATTACATTCTAACGTAAGAGCAGATCGGACGACTCTTTTCGGTAGCGCTCACAGATGATCGCAGTCATCTGCTCTACGGAAAGCCCGTCTGCATCTAGATGAATCAGGCGTTTATCGCGCCTGAACCACGAACGCTGTCGTTTGGCATACCGTCTTGTAGCGGTTTTGATCTGGCGAAACGCCTCATCAAGCGTGATCTTACCCCGTTCATAGGCAATGATCTCCTTATACCCAATAGCCTTAGGGGCCGTGAGCGCCTCCTCGAAACCGCGAGCCATGAGCGCCTCAACTTCTTCAACGAGGCCCTCTTCGCGCATCATATCTACACGAGCATTGATGCGCTCAGCAAGGATGAATGGGTCAACCTCAAGGAAAAACCGTATGGAAGGCACTACTTCAGGGAGTGATTTGATGTTCTTCACCTGGTCAGCATAAGAAACGCCTTCTTCATGCATCTCAAGCGCACGGATCACTCGTTTGAAGTTGTTCGGATGAATGAGCTTGGCCGCGGCAGGATCCTTTTCGTTGAGCACATTCCACAAGACCTCATTTCCCTGCTGAGCTTGAAGAGCTTCATAATGAGCCCGCAGTGGGTTATCATCTTGCTCGCCTTCCGGAAAACGCATGTCCTCGAGTGCAGCCTGGACATAGAACCCCGTACCGCCTGAAAGGATGGGAACCTTATTGCGTGTGGCAATATCCCTGAATGCTGCACGTGCCTGCTCTTGAAACAGCTGCGCCGAATAGGACTGACCCGGATCGACGATGTCGAGCAGGTAGTGCTTTACCAGGCGCTCTTCAGGCTTTAGTTTTGCGGTGCCGATATCCATGAAACGATAGATCTGCATGGAATCCGCGCTCACCACTTCCCCATCGAGCTCAAGTGCCACTGACTGGGCAAGTGCCGATTTTCCTGATGCAGTGGGACCGACGATCGAAATAACGAGCGCTCCATCCTCGTTCCCTGCTTGGGGTTCAGACGATGCGCTGTTGAGAGGATGAGACAGAGAATGGATCATGGTATTACACAAGATGGCCCTTGAGATACCATGTTCGAGCTTCGTCGATCTTCACCGGAACGATCGTGCCCAAGAGATCTTCGAGATTGATCCCCGAAGGAAGCGGAGCGTGAACGGTCTGATTCTTATGGCTCTTACCTGCAAGAATGGATGGATCGCGTTTCGAAGTGCCTTCGATCAAGACAGGAACAGTGGCTCCAAGATCTGCCTGATTAGCGCTAAAAGCGCCCTGCTGCACGAGCGCAACCAACCGATCAAAACGATCCTGGATCTCTTCATGCGTAGAGGTCGGCGCAAGTTCAGCTGCAGGCGTTCCTTCACGCGGAGAATAGAGGAAGGTGAATACCTGATGGTAGCCAACCTGTTCGATAAGGCTATAAGTATCGAGGAAATCTTGCTCGGTCTCTCCCGGGAATCCAACGATAACATCAGTGGAGAGCGCGATATCAGGGCGCGCAAGTCGCAATTTATCGATGATCTCAAGATAGCGCTCGCGCGTATAGCGGCGATTCATCTCATGAAGGATCGTATTTGACCCTGATTGGACAGGAAGATGCAGCGCTGGCATGAGATTGGGAAGCTCGCCGAACAGGGCGATCACTTCATCGGTCAGGTCTTTCGGATGTGACGTAGCAAAACGCAAACGCTCGATACCGGTATCTGAAATACGCTTAAGAAGCTCACCGAAATGCGGTGAGCCATACAGATCGCGCCCGTAGGAATTCACATTCTGTCCCAGCAACGTGATCTCCTTCACGCCTTCGCTGACGAGCGAACGCGCCTCAGCGATGATGTCTTCGACCGTACGGGATTTCTCACGTCCGCGCACATAAGGAACGATGCAATAGGTGCAGAAATTATTGCACCCGATGGAGATCGGAAGCCATGCTGACCAGGGAACTTCGCGACTCGTGGGCAAGCAGGTAGGAAATTCATCAGCAGCATCGAGCACTTCGACAGCAGCCGTATGACCAGCGATCGCTTGCTTGAGAAGTGATGGAACGCTCGAGAGATTGAAGGTACCGAACACCGCGCTCACGTGAGGCAACTCCTCAATCAGATGCTCGCCTTCATGCTGTCCGATGCAACCTCCTATGCATACGATGCGTTCTTCGAGGTCGGAATGGGCAGGAAGCTTTATGTTCTTAAGAGAAGCAACTTGACCTTTGAGGCGTGTTTCTGCTGCTGCACGCACGCAGCAGGTCATGTAAACGACAATCTCGGATTCTTCGATAGAATCAACCCTGCGCGCACCTTCAGCTTCGAGCATGCCAACGATGCGTTCTGAATCGTGCTTGTTCATCTGACACCCGAAGGTGATCACATGGAACGTACGGTTTTGGAGCGAAGATGGAACAGGAGTCATGAAGACCTTTCCTGTGGGTTTAGCGAGGAACGACGCTGAATCTGATCGCTGTGCGATACTCACCATCGATCACGATGTCGGCGAAAGAAGGGATACAGACGATATCGATACCAACAGGAGAAAGGAAGCCACGCGAGATCGCGATCGCCTTCACGGCCTGATTGACCGCTCCCGCACCAACCGATTGGATCTCTACAGGAACACCATCTTTGATCATGCCTGCAACAGCACCTGCAACAGATGCAGGAGATGATTTAGAAGAAACCTTTAGACAATGGATCTCGGATGATTGTGGAGCTGTCTCTTGTGAATTCGATTGAGGCATCGGTCGATCTTTCCAAGTTTATAGTGCATCTAAACTGCTTTTATAGTGTGTGTTTATGATATTTTACCGATTCATAGATAATTACGCAATCCTCAGCAATCTCAGGACGCAAAACAGGGCTAATGCTCGGTCTCGAACGGAATGGTAATAATGACCTTATCTGACCCGGTGCGGATCTTCACCGCGTCGGAACGCTTGAGATAATAATGCTCTGCCAAAGCATCAAAAGCCTGCTCAAGAGCCTTCTCAAATATCTCGTGGTCTTCTGGCGAAAGTTTGAGCTTGCGCTGTTCAGCATAGATGCTCTTAGATGAACCATTCTCAGTCGCAGGATCTTGAGATTCAGAGGGTTTCGCGTTCTGTTCTCCTTCAAAGGACAATTGCTCGATAAAGGGCTTGAGCGGAGCGATCTGATCGTCGAGGATGCGCCTGGCGCTACGCGGGGAAAGAGGCAATCCGATCTCAGCCGCACGTTCGCTGAAGGTGTCTGGATCGAAGATGTACTTCAGATAGTTGAGCACGGTTTCTCGCTCAGGATGAAGGTTCTTCGAGTTAGACCCATCTTCGGTCTCCTGCGTTGACGGTTCGTAATGAGAAAGTGTCGCGGCGATCTCCACTGGGCTTCCAAGGAAGATATCGAGGTTTCCTTGAGAATCGAGAGCAAATTCCATCACGATGCGCGCGATATTACGCGGACCACGCATGATCTGCTCTCCCCGCTCATTGATGTGAATATAAGGAAGAGAAGATTGATCGATGCGTTCAGACAGATGAGCCGTGAGCGCATGAAGACCAAGAGAGGTGCCTGCATCGCGCTCAGAGAAGAGCACAGAGGCTTCATCGACGTTTTCCTTGATGGAATAAAGCGCCATACCGCGGCCGTGAACACCCCATCGATCCTCATGGAAGGTGTCCAGCTTCGAAGTGACGAAGGGCTCGAAAACCGTAGCGTGCAAATGCTCTGGAATGCCCGATCCATCATCGAGGACCGTAAGATAGCGGCAGCCCTGCTCTTTCCAACTTGCGATGAAGATAGCGCTCGCGTTAGCATCACGCGAATTGCGAAGCAGCTCGAGCACTACGTCTTCAAAACAGGTGATATCCTGCTTGGCCTGACGCCGCTGCGCTTCTTTGGCACGTAAACGAACGAAGCCATCTCCGAGATTCTCTTGAACCCGGAGATAGCTTTCGCCCGTGATATCTTCTATAAATGATGAAAGATCATCGGTGCTCATGGTTACTACCGAAAGCGCTCTGAGAGAGTTTTACTTAGCGAAATCGACAGCGCGCGTTTCGCGAATGACGACCACCTTGACCTGTCCAGGATATTTGGTTTCGCTCTGGATCTGCGCAGCGATGTCGTGAGCAAGGACCGTAGCACGCGCTTCATCGACCTTATCGGGCGTTACGATCACGCGCACCTCGCGGCCTGCCTGGATCGCATGGGTCTGCTCAACGCCATCATAAGAATTTGCGATCTCTTCGAGCTTCTCAAGACGCTTGATGTAGGATTCAAGGTTCTCCTTGCGCGCGCCTGGGCGTGCAGCTGAGACCGCGTCTGCGGCCTGTACGAGCACATCGATGACGCTAGTGGGCTCGATGTCGTTGTGGTGTGCTTCGATCGCGTGAACGATGGTTGCATCTTCGCCATAACGGCGAGCAAGATCGGCGCCGATGACCGCATGAGAGCCCTCGACTTCGTGATCGATCGCTTTGCCAAGATCGTGAAGAAGACCCGCACGACGAGCAGGAACCGGATCAAGAC
Source organism: uncultured Eggerthella sp. (assembly GCA_902464295.1). Taxonomy (GTDB): domain Bacteria; phylum Actinomycetota; class Coriobacteriia; order Coriobacteriales; family Eggerthellaceae; genus Anaerotardibacter. The sequence continues at coordinate 43,008 of CABQIW010000001.1, read as the reverse complement.
CAAGCTCGGATGCCATGATGCCGCAAAGATAGGCAACTTCAAGAGAGTGCGTGAGCACATTCTGCCCATATGAGGTGCGATAGCGCAAACGGCCGAGCGTCTTCTCTAGCTCGGGATGGAGGTCATGGATGCCAGTATCGAAAGTGGCCTGAGCAGCAGCTTCCTTGATCTGCTGATAGACGTACTTCTTGGCTTTGTTGTACATCTCCTCGATGCGAGCGGGGTGGATGCGTCCATCAGCGATGAGGTTCTGCATCGTAACGCTTGCAATCTCACGACGCACGGGATCGTGCGAGGAGACAGTAACGCACTCAGGGGTATCGTCGATGATGAGATTCGTTCCCGTGATCTGCTCGAAAGAACGGATGTTGCGTCCTTCACGGCCGATGATGCGGCCCTTCAGGTCGTCTGAGGGGATATGGATCGTGGAGACGGTGATCTGCGTGGTGTAGTCTGCGGCGATGCGCTGGATCGCAAGGCTCAAGATCTCACGCGCCTTCTTATCGGCTTCAGCACGCGTGCGCATTTCTGCATCACGGATGATAGTGGCAGATTCGTGAACCACTTCATCTTTTAGCCCATCGAGAAGCTGAACCTTCGCTTCATCGCTCGTAAGACCAGCGATCTGCTCCAAGCGCGCATTGATCTTCTTCTGCGAGACATTCAGATCGTGCTGGCGTTTATCAAGCTGACCTTGCAACGAGGAGATCTGATGTTCACGCTTGTCGATGAACTCACTGCGCTTGTCAAGATTCTCTTCGCGCTGAATGAGACGATTTTCCGTAGAGCGAATCTCTTTCATACGCTCTTTGCTTTCGTTCTCCACATCTTGCTTAATCTTGAGTGCTTCGCCCTTTGCTTCAACGAGCGCTTCGCGGCGCATGTTTTCCGCTTCGCGCTGTGCATCGGAGACGATCGCTTGTGCTTCTTTTGCGGCAGCCTTGGAGCGACCTTTCTGAACTTTGAGCATCAAGAAATAACCGATGAGGAAGCCAACGATGATCGCAATTGCGGCTATGATGATAACCTCAAACACAACTCTTCCTTCCTATTTTCCTGGTATAAACTGGTGTTTTGGCAATAAAAAAGCCTAGTAACAACCAGGCATGAGTACGCGCAAACACCTTGCGTATAGTGAAAGATATTCTCTGTTATATACAAAGCGTCTTGATGACGCGAAAACTCAAGCTAGGAAAATGATAAAGGAAAGGGCTCGTTTTGCCTAGCAGAAGAGCGCCTAAAGAGCGAGAACTCACGCAAAATGCATTACTGGTCTTCTTGCTCTGCTATCCAAGTCTTGACCGCACTGCTTGCCACACTTGATGAGAATCCGTTGCGAATGAGCTTCGCGTAAGCCGCTTGCTTCTTATTCTTTGCGCGCGGTGGCTTACGCTCGAGCAGACGAATCGCGTTGTCGAGCTGGCTCCCCTGCTCTTCAAGAAAAACATCAGGAAAACCTGGGATGGCATAGGCATCGATCTGATGGCCTTTCAGGTCACGCACGATGCCATTGATCCCTTTTGACGCACGCAAGCGCATGCGAATGAAACCTTCAGCGAAGCGTGCGTCGTCCAAATAGCCACAGCGCAGAGCACGTTCGAGCGATTCAGCAATAGCGCGTTCGGTATAGTGATCGCGCTGGAGACGAGAGCGGGTTTCGGTGACCGAACGATCACGCACCGCAAGCAAGCGCTCGATCTTACCGAAAGCGGCATTCGCATTGTCGTTGTATTCATCCAGTGCCTCTTCGGCATGTGGCAAGCGCGCAGGAGCGGAGCCATCGAGGGTCCCCGATGGCAGAGATGATGGCTCCTGCTCGCGTAAGAGGTTCTTTTGGATGTAATCCTTATCGATGAGCATACGTCTGCCTTAGGCGTTCGCTTATTCGCTCTGAGCCTGCTGCGGTGCAGCTTCAGGCACTGCTTCTCCCCAATCGATCGTAGGAAGATCGAAATGCTGGCGAACCTTGTTCTCGATCTCGTTGCGAAGATCGGGATTTTCCTGCAGCGTGCGTTTGGCCGCATCGCGGCCTTGACCAAGACGCTCTTCGCCATAGTTGAACCAGGAGCCGCTCTTATTCACGATGCCAGCTTCCACGCCCATATCGAGCACGCAGCCTTCCTTCGAAATGCCTTCGCCATACATGAGGTCAAATTCTGCTTGACGGAAAGGTGGTGCGACCTTGTTCTTGACGATCTTCGCACGTACGCGATTACCGATGAATTCGCCATCCTTCTTCATGGATTCGATACGGCGGATATCGATACGCACGGAAGAGTAGAACTTGAGCGCACGACCACCCGTGGTGGTTTCTGGACTACCGAACATGACGCCGATCTTCTCGCGCAACTGGTTGATGAAGATGCAAGTGGTATTAGATTTAGAAAGAGAACCCGTGAGCTTTCGCAGCGCTTGGCTCATGAGACGTGCCTGCAGACCGACCGTAGCATCGCCCATTTCGCCCTCGATCTCGGCACGCGGTACCAAAGCTGCGACCGAGTCGATGACCACGCAATCGATCGTGCCGCTGCGAACGAGCAGATCGCAGATCTCGAGTGCCTGCTCGCCGGTATCGGGTTGCGAGATGAGCAGCTCATCAACATCGACACCAAGGCGTGCTGCATAGACAGGATCGAGCGCATGTTCGGCATCGATGAAGGCAACGATGCCTCCCGCCGCTTGCGCTTCAGCGATGATATGAAGTGCGACCGTGGTCTTACCGCTTGATTCAGGGCCGTAGATCTCGACGATCCTGCCACGTGGTACCCCGCCAATGCCAAGGGCGACATCGAGCGGTAGCGCTCCCGTAGGGATAGCCTCGACGTTGAGGGCCGTGCTTTCGCCGAGCCGCATGATGGCGCCCTTGCCGAACTTCTTCTCGATCTCGTCGGTAGTGATTTTGAGCGTGGATTCTTTATCCTTGATCATTGGTTCTCCTTATCAGAACACGAAGTGATACTTACAAGATAACCGAACACCTGTTCGATTTCAATATCTCTACCTGAAATAATAGAAAGGAAACCTTATATTTTTTTGAACTTTATCTGATGTTTTTTATCGAACGAACTCACGTAAAGCTCAAATCTGCTCGAACGCTGGCGTGCGAATCGCATTCAGCCAACGGACGAAGAGCCATTCACCCTGTGAACGTTCTAAAGAGCAGCGAGCTCATCTTCGAAGAGCATGAGCGCATGCGCCACGGTCTGTTCACGCACGCTCGCACGATCCCCTGCAAAATGTATGATCTCGGCACGGCTTCCCCTCGGGCTATCGATGCCGAACCAGACGGTACCGACCGGTTTCTCAGGCGAGCCCCCACCTGGTCCCGCAACTCCGGTTACCGCAACGGCAACCGTGGTGGAAAGAGCGCTACGGGAGCCCTGTGCCATTTGGATGGCCACCGGTTCGCTCACTGCTCCGTAGCGTTCAAGGTCAGAAGCGTTCACGTTGAGCAAGTGGTGCTTGACCTCATTCGAATAGCTCACCACACCGCCCTCAACAACAGATGAGCTTCCTGGAACTGCGGTAAGAGAGCCTGCGATCAAGCCACCCGTGCAGCTTTCTGCAGTAGAGAGCTTGGCGCCTTTCTCTTCAGCGAGCGCGATCAGCGCCGACGCGCGCGCAATGATCTCATCAGAAAGGACAGCAGGTTCTTCCTCGGCCGCCTCGGTATCATCGATCTTGCCTTCACCAGGAACGAAGCGCAGGATGGAACGGCATTTCGCCAGATAATCGAGCATCGAGATGACCGTGAGCACGAGCGCGATGATCATAACGATCCATGAAACAACATAGAGCGGCGTCTCGATCGCTGGCGTGGAGATGAAAGGCTCGGAATCCTTGATGATGAAGAGCAGGATCGCAATGATCTGGAAGACGGTCTTTGCCTTGCCATACCAACTTGCTGCGATGACCACCCCTTCAGAAGCAGCGAGCATGCGCAGACCCGATACGATGAATTCGCGCGTAAGAATGATGAGCGCGACCCACGAAGGCAGGATCTGAAGTTCGCACAAAGCAAGGAGCGCCGCAGCAACGAGGATCTTGTCAGCCAGCGGATCCATGAACTTGCCGAAGTTCGTCACCTCTCCCCTGCTGCGCGCAAGATAGCCATCGAGCGCATCGGTGCAGGCGAGCACCACGAACAGAAGCGCAGCGAGCCAGGGCTTCAGCAGCTCCGCCTCATTCCAGTCGGGGAACCACGTTGGCCAAGGGCTCACACAGGCAACGAAGAAGACCGGTACGAGCAAGATGCGGATGAGCGTGACGATATTAGCTGGGGTCCAGATCGTTGTGGGAGCTGCCGGTTGTGAAGAAGCATTATCGCGCACGCGAACCCTCCATTTCGTAGTAGAGCACATCTTCGATCATGATCGGAACAACCTCGCCAACCTCTCCTTCGTCGACGAACGTGACCCCATCGACATCGGGGGCTTGATACGCACTTCGTCCGAACAGTACACCATCCTCTTCGTGTCCCAGCACGAGCACATCGACCTCTCTACCGATAAAGCGTGCAAGGGAAGTTCGCGAAACGCTATCGGCAAGATCGCGCAACGTGCGCAAGCGCTCGAGCTTGGTCTCCTCATCGATCTGCTCTGGGAGAGCAGCAGCCTTGGTTCCCTCTTCAGGCGAATACGCGAAGACCCCCACATAATCAAAGTCAGCCTCTGAAACGAAGTCGCAGAGCGCCTCGAATTGCTCATCGGTCTCACCGGGAAAGCCTACGATGAAGGTGGTACGCAAGGCGATGAGCGGGAACTTCGAACGGATAAGAGCAAGAAGTTCCTGGAACTCTTCGCGCGACCCGCGACGATTCATAGCTTTGAGCAGATCGGCATCGACATGCTGGAGCGGAATATCGAGATAGTTGCAGATGTTGCCATGCGCCACCATGACATCGAGCAGTTTCTCATCGACATGTTCAGGTTGAATGTAGAGCACGCGAAACCACGTGGCAGGAAACGCAGAAGCAAGGTTATCGAGCAACCAAGCAAGACTACGTTTTGGCTCGAGATCGCTCCCCCAGATGCCGGTATCTTGCGCGATGAGCACGATCTCTTGCGTACCTTGGCGAACGAGCTGCGCTATTTCTGCATGGATGGTTTCGTAAGAAAAGCTGTGATAGCGCCCACGAATGAAAGGGATCGCACAGAACGAGCAGAAGCGATTGCAGCCATCGGATATCTTCACATATTCGCTTGGGCCTGCATTCAATCGCGGTGAATTAGCTGAAGCATCGTACGCATCGTCGGAGGCAGCCCTATCAAACAGCTGATCGAGCTTCATGGCGATCGAGCTTTCTTCTGCACAAGGGATGAAAAGATCGGGTTCGGTCAATTCCTCGATGAGCTCTTCGCCAAAACGCGCAGGAAGGCAGCCGGAAACGACCAGCTTCGTACGACCGTCCTCGACAGAAGGAAGGCCCGCAACATCGAAGATGACATCCAAGTTCTCTTCGATCGCCTCACGCAAGAACGAACAGGTATTGACGATGATCGCATCGAGCGGTTCAGTAGCGCTGCCGTTGCAGTCTTCAGCTTCTTCGAGCAGCTCTTGATCGACTATCTCGTAACCCGCCTGCGCAAGACGTGCAGCCATATGAGCCGAATCGACTTCGTTCTTCGCACACCCCAACGTGATGAACGAAACTCTTTTTCGAGAAGTTCCCTGCATTAGCGATAATTGGTGAACTGAAGCGGCTGACCGTAGTCTTGTTCCTTGAGAAAGGCGATCACTTCCTGGAGCGTGTCGAGCTTGGGGCCAGAGACGCGAAGCTTATCACCTTCGATGGTGACCTTTACCTTGAGCTTGGTCGCCTTGATATCCTTATTGATCTTACCAGCGGTTTCTTTGTCGATCCCATCCACGATAGAGGCGGTCTGCTTGACCGTCCCACCAGAAGCAGCTTCGACTTTGCCCCAGTTAACCGCCCCTAGATCGATCCCACGCTTGATGAGCTTCGAAGAGATGATGTCGATCACTTGTTTAGCGACGAAATCGCTTGGTGCACTTACCGTGAGCGTCTTATTGGCTTTATCAAGAGAGATCGATGCACCAGAGTCTTTGAGGTCATAGCGCTGGGCGATCTCTTTCTTCGCCTGCCCGAACGCATTGTCGACCTCCTGGATATCGACCTGCGATACTACATCGAAACTTGAATCTTTTGCCATGGTATTCCTTTCATAGTGAAGAGTGGTGAGCGTGCTATTCGCTCGTACGTGAAGAGCCTGAAGAGGACCCCTGCGAAGATGACGAAGAGGAGCTGCCCGAACTTGAGCTCGACGAACTCGATGAACCTGAAGAGCTTGAAGAATCTCCCCTGGTGCTCGCCGTAGGCGTCGTGCCCGAAGTTGAACCTTGAGGACGCTGGACCTCGGGGTGATCAGCGTACCACTTGTTCAAGATCTCATTGAAGTTGAACGTGACGCTCGCAACACCGCGGCTGTTCTCTTCGAGCGTTTGCTCCACTCCATCTACCTTGAGAACAAGATTGTTCGGATTAGAGGTAACGAACTTGATGTTGCCAGAGCTCGTATAGGTCTGCGTTGCCTGCCCGCGCACATCACCCGCCTCCTTCGTGGAGCCATCGACGATCACTTCGATATAGGCTTCCTTGCCTGCAGGCACCTCATAAGAAAGGGTGAAATTAGTCGGTGCAACTGCTTGAGGCTCTTGACTAGCCTGATCGTCGCCATTCTCTTGGTTCTCGATTCCCGTAACAGGGATGTTCTGAACATCGTTTTGATTGTTCGAGCAAGACACGATGGAGGCGATAACGACGATGAGGATGATGATAACGACTGCTGCACCGATGATGATGGGCATACGATTGCGCGGAGCATGACCCATGCCACGTGAAGGGTTCGCATAGAGATTCACGTATTTCCCATCGGGAATCGCTTCACGTCGTGCGGGATGCAGCTGTGGATCATCGCTACGGCTTTGACGCGCTTGAGCACGAGCGCGTACTTCAGCCATATGATCGTTGTCATCGGGCATATCGGAATAGATGCGCCTTCCGCTGCGGGTGGTATCACCATCGTTGACGCGCTGACGATTCGAAGAGACGGCCTTGAATTGATTAGTAGGCTGACGCTTTCCTGGGCGCGAAGTTGCTCGCGAGGTGTTCTGATGCATGTAGCGGTTCTCGATCGCATTTTGATGAGCACGACCGATCTGGTTAGCATAGCTCTCGTCGAGATACATGCGGGTAACATCATTCGCATTCAGGCCTAGGAAACGCGCATAGGCGTTGATCATGTTGCGCGAATAGCCACGTGGAGGCATACGATCGAAATCGCTGTTCTCGATCGCCTCTAAGATATCGGGGCGGATACGCAGACGACGAGACACTGCATTGAGCTCGTAGCCTTTCGAGATGCGCGCCTCTTTGAGCACGCTACCAAAGCTTATATGGTTCACGGTAACCCTCCCGGTAGTTATTCATCGTTTTCCTCAAACGCGCGAATCGTTTCAAGTTCAACTGAATCGACGAGCACTTCGCGAGGTTTAGAGCCATTGGGCGGACCAACGATCCCTTTTGCTTCGAGTAAATCCATTATACGACCTGCGCGGGAATAACCAACGCTCAATCGACGCTGAAGATTCGAAGTGGAGCCCATACCCGTCGAGCAGACGATCTCGGCGGCTTCCCACACGAGCGGATCATCCGATACTCCGCCCGAAGAACCGCTGCCATCAGGCGAGGAATCACCTAGCGTGATGAGGTTCGTGGAAAGGATGTCGTTATGGTACTCAGGCTCACCCTGCTCTTTGAGGTGTTCCACCACTGCGGCGATCTCGTCCTCTGAAACGAAACACCCTTGGATACGCTGAGGTTTTGCTAGTTCAGGCTTGGAAAGGAGTAGGTCTCCTAGGCCGATGAGGTTTTCGGCACCGGGCGTGTCGAGCACGACGCGCGAGTCGATGCCTGAAGCAACGTTGAAAGCGATACGGTTGGTGATGTTCGCCTTGATAAGACCGGTGACCACGTTGGTCGAAGGGCGCTGCGTAGCGACGATAAGGTGTATGCCCGCCGCACGAGCGAGCTGCGCCAAGCGCGAGATGGAGAATTCGACCTCTTTGCCCACGTTCATCATAAGATCGGCAAGCTCGTCGATGATGATGACGATATAGGGCAGCTCTTCGAGCACCTCAGCGTTCTCGGGATCCTTCTCGGCTGCCTTCTTGCTCTCCTGAGCCTTCGCATTGTATTGACCGATGTTGCGCGCACCAAGGCCAGAGAACACTTTGAGCCTGCGCTCCATTTCGGCGACCGCCCACGCGAGCGCACTTGCTGCTTCACGCGCTTCGGTCACAACAGGAACGTAGAGGTGCGGGATACCGTTATAGGGGGTGAACTCGACGCGCTTCGGATCGATCATGATGAAGCGCACCTCAGCAGGTGTTGCGCGCATGAGGATCGACATGATCATAGCGTTGATGGAGACTGATTTACCTGAACCGGTGGTACCGCCGATGAGCAAGTGAGGCATCTTGGCAAGATCGGAAACGATACACTCCCCCTCCACGTCCTTACCGATCGCGATCTGGAGCGGTCCGCCCTTGGTGCCCTTGAGCACATCACCAAGATAGACCGTCTGACGCACCTGGTTAGGAACTTCGATACCCACATAGTTCGTACCGGGGATCGGTGCGAAGATGCGCACACCTGGCGACGCTAATGCGAGTGCGATGTCGTCAGTGAGGTTCGAAACGCGATTGACGCGCACACCAGAGGGAAGATCGACCTTGAAGAGCGTGACCGTAGGGCCAGCTACCCACCCTACCACATCGGCATCGACGCCGAAATCATGGAGCGTATCTTCAAGGTTCTGCGCCACGATCTTGAGCGAGGCATCGGTCTCTGCATGCTGGTTCTCTGCAGAAGATACGTTCAAGAGGTTGAAATCAGGAAGCGTGAAACCATCGAGCGGCTGCGGTATGGCGCTCGGGACAACAGGGTGCTTCTTCTTCGGCTTCTTCCCTGCCTGTTCGGCCTTGTCGCTCTTGGCTGCCACTTCTTCTGCATCGAGCAGGACCGTCTTCTGTTCGTGCGCGCCTGCTGTGGGCGTTTCGGGAGCATCGGAGAGCTTATGCTTGCGTGGGCCAAGCTTTCGAGTGAGAGACTGGGCTTCTTTCGCCTGTTCATGGTCGAGCACACGGGTCTTGAGTGCCTCTTCCGGAAGCGGAGCGTGAGCAGGAGTGGGACGCACCGATTCGCGCCCTTCAAGCTTACGAGGATCGATACGCTGAGAGAGACGGCGGCGCGCAAGCGGATGCTGGTTTTGCGTATGAGCAAGGTTCATACGTGCGAACAGCGCCGCTTCGCTCTCCTCTGCTTCTTCTCGCGCACGGCGCTCATCGCGTATGCGCTCGAATGCTGCAGAGATCGAGAACCCGATGATGAGGATGCCGACGACGAAAAGCCCCACGATGATGATGAGCGAAACCGTGAAGCCGAACAGGCGCAGGAGCACCCAAGCAAACGCTCCTCCGCAGTAGCCGCCGTAATTCACGAGCGTAAGGGGATTGAAGACGATGTTGGGATCGACCTCAGCATTGGGCATGAGCATCGAAAGCAGCGTGAGCAGTGTAAGGAAGATGATGAGCGACCCAAGCGCCGTACGCGCAGGAACAAGGCCCGCATCGAAACGGAGCAAATAAGTGATCGCAACTACCAAGAGGAAAAATGGCAGCACATAGGCCCCGATGCCGAAGGCATTATGAAGCCCCGCCCCCAGCAAGGAGGTGACCATGCCATCGGGAGGGAGCAAAGCGGTGATGAACAGCGCCACGGCAAGCACCGCGAGCACCACGCCAGCGATATCGTGTTTTGTGCGTGAATCGAGCAAAGCACCCTGTTGTAGAGGTGCTTGCTTTTGATAATTACCGGGTTTTCCTTTGACCGCGCCTTGAGCAGAAGACCGTTTCGTTGAAGCACTCTTCCCTTTTTGCGAGGCTCCGCGCGAGCGATTGTCGGGCTGCCTGGCCATGTAAACCTTTCTGTAGTGCGTTTAATAGTGTGATAAAGGTTTCTGTATGAATTATAGACTAAAGCTCAAGGATATTCACGATGACAAGCGGCCGCTGGTTCGTGCGTTCCCAAAGCACGGAAAGCAGCGCACTTCGAGCGATCTTGCGCGTTTCGCGCGGCGGCTCTTCCTTCGAGAGCGAACGCTGTATCGCATTCGAGACCGCTTTGCTCACCGCTTTCACCAGTTCAGGATCATCACCGCCAGGAATGCCATGCATCTCGACAAGAACAGGCGTTACCAGTGAACGGCTCTTTCTATTCACGGCACACGCGATGCTCGCCACCCCTTGCGCACCGAGGCTCGAACGCTCATGGAGCACCATTTCGGACGTGTCGCCCACAGAAAGACCATCAACAAGTACGATGCCGCTCGGCACCGATTCGCCGATCTTGATCCCCTTAGAGCTCAGTTCGATCGATTCACCGTTCTCAAGGATGAAGACATCTTCAGGCGAAACACCCGTTGCTTCAGCGAGATTGGCATGTGCGCGCAAATGGGTCGCTTCACCGTGAACCGGCAAGAACGCTTGAGGGCGCACGATGGACAAAACGAGCTTGAGCTCTTCAGCACCCGCATGACCAGACACATGCACGCATGCGCGCGATTTGTCGTAGACATCCGCACCGATCTTCGCGAGCGAGTTCACCACACGCGTGACCGCTTTCTCGTTGCCCGGAACCGGCGTTGCTGAGATGATGACGGTGTCGCCTTCATCGATCGAGATGGTCTTATGGTTGCCCCCGGCGATACGTGCCAGCGCTGAAAGCGGCTCGCCTTGAGAGCCAGTGCACATGACCACATAGCTATCGGGCGGCATCCCCTTCAGATCGTATGCATCGATGATGTCCTTATCGGAGATGTTGAGGTAGCCCAGACGGCGCGCGATATCGGTATTCTGGACCATCGAGCGTCCCGTGACGGCGACCTTGCGCCCGTTCTTCACAGCTGCATCGCAGATCTGCTGCATACGATGAATATGCGAAGCGAACGAAGCAACGATCACTCGTCCCTTCGCACCTGAGATGATACGATCGAGCGCTTTGCCCACTTCAGCTTCTGAAGGCGTGAAGTTGGGGTTCGTTGCGTTCGTCGAGTCGGAGAGCATAAGATCGACGCCCTCTTTGGCGAAGCGTGCCAGAGCTGCAAAATCGGTCTGAACGCCATCGATCGGCGATTGATCGAGCTTAAAATCGCCCATATGGAGCACGTTGCCTGCAGGAGAACGATAGAATACGCCCACAGCATCAGGGATAGAATGGTTCACCGCGAAGAATTCTGCCTTGATGCATCCAAGATCGATCGTCTGCCCCGGCTTGATCTCGCAAAGCTTCGCGTTCTTGATCTTATGCTCTTTAAGCTTGCCTTCGATGAGGCCGAGCGTGAGCTTGGTCGCATAGATCGGCACTTGCTTGCCCAGATCCTTCAGAAGGTATGGCAGAGCACCCGTGTGATCTTCGTGGCCATGCGTGATGATGATGCCACGCAGCTTATCGGCGTTCTCGAGCACATAGGTGTAATCTGGCAGAATAAGATCGATGCCCGGATGATCATCATCGGGAAACATAAGGCCCGCATCGTCGAGCACCATGTCGTTCTTGCATTCGAAGACCGTCATGTTCTTGCCGATCGCATCGAGTCCGCCTAAGGGGATGATGCGCAGCGTTGCTTTAGGATCGCGTTTGGTCTGATTCTGCTTCGGCCTGCGATTGCCGTTCTTCTTGTTTTGGTTGTTCGATTTATTGTTGCCCTGCTTTGAGCCATTTACCTTGGAAAGCTTGGGGCGCTTCCGTTCAAGCTGAACGTGCTTGACAGTTTCATTGTTACGTTTGTTCTGGTTTTTCGATTCTGTCTTTTGTTGCGCCATTTCCTCTCATTTCTAAACAGCACGCCCTTGTGCGCTCGGACGTGCTGTTTCTTGTATAGATGGTTACTTCAAAACGCCAACTTGGCGCATTACTTCTGCGAGTTCGGCTGATTGTTCAGCTGTTGCGTTGACGAGCGGCAAACGCACGCCGCCAACCGGGAATCCGAGCAGATTCAAAGCCTCTTTCACCATGATGGGATTAGAGGTGATGAACAGCTCATTCATGAGTGGAAGAAGGGCTTCGTTAGCCTTCGCAGCTGCTTCGAAATCTCCCGCTGCACAGAGATCGACGATCTCCTTCATGCGATCGGGTGCGACGTTTCCAATAGTGGAAATAACACCAGCGCCACCGAGCTTCATGATGTCGTAGGTAAGGGCGTCGTCTCCTGAGTACACCTCGAAGCCTTCTGGCGCACCAGCCAGGATAGCTGCAACCTGTTCGAGATTGCCCGATGCTTCTTTGATCGCGACGATATTATCCACTTCGTTCGCAAGGCGAAGGGTCGTTTCTGCGGTCATGTTGATAACGCATCGACCAGGGATGTTGTAGAGGATGCACGGAAGATCGATGCTCTCTGCAATGGTCTTGAAATGCTGGTAGAGGCCTTCTTGCGGAGGCTTGTTGTAGTAAGGGACCACGAGCATGAAGCCATCCACACCAAGCTTTTGCACATCTTGCGCGAAATCGACCGTGTCAGCCGTGCAGTTGTCGCCCACGTTAGCGATAACAGGTACTTCCCCATCGATCTCAGAGACGACCGCTTCGAAGAGCTTCATCTTCTGCGGGTAGAACACCGTAGGGCTTTCGCCGGTGGTGCCATTGATGATGAGCGCATCGGCACCGTTCTCAACAAGACGACGAGCCAACGCACGCGCTTGTTTGAGGTCGAGATCAAGGTTCTCGTCGAACGGGGTGACCATTGCGGGAATCATACGACCAAAACGAGGCGCTGTTGCTGCTGACATTGCTATCTCCTAACTACGAGCCGTTACGCGCACAAATAGATACGAGCGAAATGATTGTCACTCGATCGTTGCTCATATTATGGCATGAGCAGTGCGCAACTCTTACATGAAGTTCTCTAAACCGACAATAAGACCATGCTGTGCGCCAACATTGCGAATGCCGAGCAAGACACCTGGCATGTAAGAGGTGCGATCCCATGAATCGTGACGGATCGTGAGCGTCTGTCCCATCGAGCCGAAGACGACCTCCTGCGAAGCTACATAACCCATGGAGCGCACCGAATGAACGGGAACGCCTGCCACTTCGGCACCACGCGCACCTTCGCAGCCAGCGTTCTCGGTCTCTTTGCCTGGAGCGACACTATCGCGACCACGAGACTCCTGGATGATCTCAGCTGTGCGTACTGCAGTACCAGAAGGAGCATCCTTCTTATTAGCATGGTGGAATTCGATGATCTCAGCCTCAGGGAAATAAGGTGCTGCGATCTTAGCGAACTCCATCATCAGCACAGCACCCGTGGTGAAGTTCGGAGCGTAGAACAGGCAAGCTCCATCGGCAGCGCTCGATGCGAGCTCTTGCAAGGTGTCCTGCGTCATGCCCGTGGTGCCGACCACGCAATCGATGCCAGCAGGAAGTGCCACTGCAAGCGTTTTCGCAACAACGTCGGGTTGGGTGAAATCGACGAGCACATCGAAGCTTGATTCAGCGATCGCTTCATTGATCGTGCGATAGACCGCGAAATCCTGATCGGTCATGTACGGATCGATACCGCACACGACCTCCATATCGTCTGCTGCGCTCACCGCATCAACAACGGCAGAGCCCATCCTTCCTGAATAGCCTGCTACGGCAACTTTGATCATGAGGTCTCCTTAGACTAGATAGTGGATCTATACGCTTGAACGATCATCTACAATGCATCGATCGCTTCTTGAAGTGCGATGGCAAGTTGATCGGGACAGCTCGTGGGACGTTTGCCGCAGGTGGTGCCCTTCAAGATCGAAATGATCTCTTCAGCAGGCTTCCCCACTACCAAACGCGAAATCCCTGTTTGGTTCCCATTGCAACCGCCGTCAAATTCAACGGCCGTGATGGTGCCGTTATCATCGATATCGAAATTGATCGTGCGAGCACAGACACCGCTCGTTTTATAGCTATACATCGAATCCTCTTTCCTTGCGAAATAGGTTTGAATAGTAGTGTACGACAAAGCGCACAGACGCGCGAAGTGCTGCCGGTGAAGAACGACAAAAAGCCCCTCACCAAAAGACGTGAGGGGCTTATTCGCTCTATGCCATGTTCTGACTAATTGTGGCGACGGCGCGGTTTACGATTGCCGTTTCCGTTCTCCTTGCCATGGTTGTTGAAACCCTGACCAGGACGCGGCCCATCGCTCTTCACATCAGGCTTGTCGAGACGATCGAGCGAGATCTTGCCATTGTCGCCCACTTCGATGACCTCGACCTTCACGATATCGCCGATGTTCATCACATCTTCGACCTTCGCTACGCGACCATTGGCCATGCGCGAGATATGGAGCAGGCCATCCTTACCAGGAGTAAGGCGGATGAACGCACCGAAGTCCTTGATGCCGACCACTTCGCCTTCGTAGACCTCTCCCACTTCAGGAACCTTCACGATGCCAAGGATCGCTTCACGAGCAGCATTGCCGCTCTCAGCGTTGGTGGAAGCAACGTGTACGGTGCCGTCTTCCTGCACTTCGATGGTTGCGCCGGTCTCTTCCTGAAGACCACGGATGACCTTACCGCCCGTGCCGATGACGTCGCGGATCTTATCGACCGGGATATGGATGGTCTCGATATGCGGAGCATAGGGCGAGAGCTCGTTGCGCGGAGCATCGATAGCTTCGAGCATCGCGTTCATGATGAACGCGCGACCTTCTTTAGCCTGATTGAGCGCGCGAGCGAGGATATCGACCGAGAGGCCACGTGCCTTATTGTCCATCTGAAGTGCGGTGATGCCCTTTTCGGTACCGCAAACCTTGAAGTCCATATCGCCCAAGAAGTCTTCTAAGCCTTGGATATCGGAGAGGATGACGATGTCGTCACCTTCCTTGATGAGACCCATCGCGATACCAGCGACCGGAGCCTTGATAGGCACACCAGCATCCATGAGCGCCAGCGTAGAACCGCAGGTAGAAGCCATAGAGGAAGAACCGTTCGACTCGAGCACCTCAGAAACGACACGGATGGAATACGGGAACTCGTCTTCGCTCGGAAGGACCGGGATGAGCGCACGTTCAGCGAGCGCACCATGACCGACTTCGCGGCGCTTCGGTGCACCCATGCGGCCAACCTCACCCGTGCAATATGGCGGGAAGTTGTACTGATGCATGTAGCGCTTGCCCTCTTCAGGCCAGATGGTGTCGAGGCGCTGCCATTCATTGAGCATACCGAGCGTACAGACGGAAAGCGCTTGGGTCTGGCCGCGCTGGAAGAGGCCAGAACCATGAACGCGCGGCAGATAGCCTGCAACGATATGGAGCGGACGGATCTCGGTCGAGGTACGACCATCGGCACGTTCACCCGTTTCGATGACCATCGCGCGCATGGCGTGCTTTTCGAGCGACTTGAGCTCAGCAGCGATGTCGGAGCCCCAAGCGGCGCGCTCCTCTTCGGTGAACTCATTTTCCTTGATAGAAGCTTTGAGTTCGTCGACCTTAGCCATGCGAGCGTGCTTATCAGCGTCTTTGAGCGCAGCGCTCATCTGGTCGAAGAATGGCTCGATACGAGCAGCGATGGAAGGATCCGCAACGTGAACCGGCCATTCGCGCGGCTCAGGAGCGACCTCAGCAAGGAATGCGCTCTGCTCTTCACAGAATGCTTTGATGGCTTCCTGGCCAAAGGTCATCGCAGCGAGCATATCCTCTTCAGAGATCTCTTGAGCGCCAGCTTCGACCATGGAGATATAGTCGGCGGTACCCGCGATGGTGAGTTCAAGATCGGAATTCTCATCCTCTTCAACGGTAGGATTCACGATGAATTCGCCCGTCTCGATATTGCGACCGATGCGTACGCAGGCAGCAGGGCCATCGAACGGAGCGCTTGCGCACATGAGCGCGGCAGAAGCGCCCATAACGGAGATGCAATCGGGCAGATCTTGCGTATCGAGCACGAGCGGCGTTGCTACGATGTGCACTTCCTGCTTGAAGCCATCAGCGAAACCAGGACGGATCGGACGGTCGATCATGCGCGCAGTGAGGATGCCATGATCAGAAGGCTTCGCCTCGCGCTTGAGATATCCTCCCGGGATACGGCCGACCGCATACATCTTCTCGATGAAATCGACGGTAAGGGGGAAGAAATCGTAGTCCTTCTCAGACTGCGAGATGACCGCCGTTACGAGCACGGTGGTATCGCCCTGAGTGACGACCACTGCACCGGATGCCTGCTTGGCAAGCTCACCAGTGGAGAGGGAGTACTCTTTCCCGTAGAGTTCGAATGTTCTAGTGACTTTTTTCATGTATCGTTCTTTCTCTTTCTTCCTGCCGGATTGCAGTGAAGCTTCTTCGTAGGCAGTACGTTCTGCCCACCCGAGCAGCACCGTCTCTACGATGCCGACCGTTTATACACAAAAGCCCGCGAGGTGCGGGCTCAAGGTGACCTTAGATGTTGTCGCGAATACCGAGCTTCTTGATGAGTTCGCGGTATTCGAGGATGTCGCGGTTCTTGATGTAGACGAGCAAGCGACGACGCTTACCAACGAGCATGAGCAGACCGCGGCGCGTGTGGTGATCCTTGGGGTGCTCTTTGAGGTGCTCGGTGAGGTTGCGGATGCGCTCGGTGAGGATCGCGACCTGAACTTCAGCGCTACCAGAATCCTGAGCATTCTTGCCATATTCGGCGATGAGCTCTTGCGTGCGCTCTTTTGAGATGCTGTCTTTGTTTGCCATTGTTCCACCTTTCTTGTTGTTGGCATTGGAACTGGGTTGATAAGCGGTGGTGCATATCGACCAAGTACCAAAACGCTGTTTTGCAGCCGTTTAATTATAGAGGTACGCTCGGCGAACTCAAGACACTATTTGCGCGAGCGGCGTGTACGGGTTCAGATCGATGCGTTGAATACATTCTTGAACAGGAACGTAAGCGATTTCATGGAGATTCCGAGGTGAAGATGGATCCATTCGTTCGTGAACACGAGCGCCTCTTCGAGCACCCCAGCAGGAAGTCGATATGCCTCGATCTCCTCGAATGTCGAATAGAGCAGCGCATTGCACCACTGGAGCACCGTTGCGCTCACGAGCGTGGTCTCATGGTGCACCGCGCAGCGAGCGCACACCACTCCCCCATCGAAGAACGAGAACGTCTGCCGCGCCCCCTCTGCAAGCTCAGGCGTATCACCACATCCTACGCACTCCGTAAACGATGGACGGAACCCAAGGAACGCCAGTGCCTTCAAGAGCCCCGCGAGCGTAGCTATGAGCGGATCGTTAGAGGTGTTTGCGATGGCACGAAGGGAAGCACGCGAAAGCGAGAACAAGCGCGCGGTTGGTTGATCCTCGTACGTTGACTTTGCAAGGAGCTCGACGATCGGTGCTGATGCGCTCGAACGGAAGAAATCGTTCCTGAGCGCTTCGTTTCCTTCTATAAGACGCACTTCTTTCACGATATCGAGATTCTTGCCCTCGGCGACCAATATCTTGGCAACCGAGTAAAGCTCGAGGCGTGAAGCGAAGCTTGAAGTTGGCTTACGAGCACCTTTTGCAACTGCTTTGACCTGGGACCCGTCTTCAGCAAGGAGCGTGACGATGACATCCGTTTCACCGAGCTTCGTACGGCGCAGCACGAGCGCAGTGATCGTTTTGGTAGGACTTGCCATGAACGATCAGATGCCCTCACCATATCCGAACCGACGGATCTGGTTGAGGTCGCGACGCCAGTTCTTCTTCACTTTGACCTGCAGGTCGAGATAGACCTTGGTGCCCAGCAACACTTCGAGATCCTTGCGCGCTTCGGTACCGATGTGCTTGATGGTGGCGCCCCCTTTGCCCACGAGGATGCCTTTCTGGGAATCGCGCTCGACATAGATGGTCGCATAGATGCGCGTGAGGTGCTTACGGCGGTTATAACCCATCTCATCGACCACCACCCCGATCGCATGGGGAACTTCGTCATAGACCGTGAAGAGGATCTTCTCGCGGATGAATTCCGCAACGATGACCTCCTGCGGTTGGTCGGTTTCCATGTCGGCCGGGAACCAAAGCGGGCCTTCGGGAAGATAGTTCACCACGGCATCGACAAATGCCTCGACGTTCTCTTCCTCGAGCGCGCTCGTGACCACGATCTCATTCCAGCTCGCAAGCGCTCTTGCCGCTTCGATCTGTGCGGCGATCTCTTCTTCGCTTGCCGTAGCGCTCTTCGAGATGACCAGGATCTTGGGCGTGCTCTTCGCATTCGCGAGCTGCGCGATCACCCATTCGTCTCCCGTACCGAGCGGCTCGGAGGCATCGAGCAAAAATGCTGCCACATCCACGCCATCGAGCGCCTTGATCGCGGTGGTGTTCAGCTCTTCTCCAAGCGCATCATGAGGCTTGTGAAGACCCGGCGTATCCACGATGACGAGCTGATAGTCTTCGGTAGTGTAGATCGCGCGGAAGCGATGGCGCGTTGTCTGCGCGGTCGGTGAAGCGATCGCGAACTTCTTGTGCATGATCGCATTCAGCAGCGTCGATTTGCCTGCATTAGGTCGCCCGAGCAGTGTGACGAAACCTGATCTGAAACCCTGTTCTGCGTTCATGATCATGCTCCAAAGATAAGGGCGAGCAACTTCGGGATGAAGATGATGCACCCGATGACGAACGATGCAGTAGCGAAGAGCAGCACCGCTCCTGCAGCGCAGTCCTTCGCCTTGCCCGCGAGCACATGATAATCAGGGCTTGCAAGATCGACGATGTATTCCAGCGCTGAATTGAGCGCCTCGCCGCCGAGCACCAGCCCGAAACAAGCTACGACTACCAGCCATTCGAAGGCGGATATCTGACAGACGAAACCAAGAATGATCGTGATGAGCGCGCAGACGATGTCGATACGGAAGTTGCGCTCCCTGCTCGCAAAGCGCACGCCCTTGAGCGCACAGCGCACGGAAGCGATGAAGGTGAAATCTGAGTCCTTGAAAGCCATACGAACCTCTACTCACAAGAACCGCTCGCCTGAGAGCTCGCCTTGACTTCGTTCCACTGCGCCAAGAGCTCATCCTCGAGCGCTTCCATCTCGAGCGCTTCGGCTTCTTCGATGTGGTCATAGCCACAGAGATGCAGCAGTCCGTGCGTGATGAGCAGGCTCACTTCTTCTTCAAGCGTGGTGCCGAATTCCGCGGTCTGCGCGATAGCGACATCGGTAGCGATGATCACATCGCCCAGTTCGTATTCTTCGTTCTGATCGACCGCTTCACCTTCGAACGGGATGTTGTCGCATTCGAACGAGAGCACATCGGTAGGCTTATCGATGCCACGATAGGCGCGATTCAACTCATGGATGCGTTCGTTCGAAACGAAGGTGACCGAAACACTGGTAGTTTGCGGGAGCTTACGGGAAGCGAGCACGAACGCGATGAGCTCTTCAAGCGGAAGACCGGCGAGCTTATCCTCGCC
Source organism: uncultured Eggerthella sp. (assembly GCA_902464295.1). Classification (GTDB taxonomy): domain Bacteria; phylum Actinomycetota; class Coriobacteriia; order Coriobacteriales; family Eggerthellaceae; genus Anaerotardibacter. The sequence goes on along the minus strand of CABQIW010000001.1, from coordinate 23,527 downwards.
GTGATCGAAACGCAAAGCGATATCCAACTTAGCCATCCCCTCTACAAACGAAGGTTGTTCGCCTCGGCACGAGCATACGCCGCGATGATCTTCGAAACGAGCGAATTGCGCACAACATCGCGCGTCTGGAATTCGATGAAACCGATCTCATCGATCCCGTCGAGAACCTGGCGCACTGTCTGAAGCCCTGAGATGCCCTTAGGCAGGTCGGTCTGCGTCATATCGCCCGTGATGACCATCTTCGAACCCATACCAAGACGCGTGATGAACATCTTCATCTGCTGGGACGTGGTATTTTGCGCCTCGTCCAAGATGATGAAGCTGTCGTTTAAGGTTCGCCCGCGCATGAATGCGAGCGGAGCGATCTCGATCACCCCTTCGGCGAGGAGCTTATTAGCACGCACGGGGTCCATCATGTCGAAGAGCGCGTCGTAGAGCGGACGAATATAGGGATCGATCTTCTCGGTGAGCGTTCCTGGTAGAAATCCCAGGTTCTCCCCCGCCTCTACCACCGGACGCGTGAGTAGGATGCGCCCGACCTCCTTGCGGTTGAGTGCAGCAACCGCCATGGCCATGGCAAGATAGGTCTTACCGGTACCAGCAGGACCCATGCCGAAGGTGATGGTCTTCGTACGGATGTAGTCAAGATACTCTTTCTGCATAGGAGTCTTCGGACGGATCACACGTCCTTTATAGGAAAGGACCACATCATCATGGAGCTCTTTAGGGGCATACTCCCCTTCGTGAAGGAGCGCGAGCGAGCGCTTGATCGACTCAACATCCACCTCAACGCCTTGATCGATATCGGCGAGCATGTCCGAGATGAGCGTGGTGATGTTGTCCACCTCGATGGGCGAACCCTCGATCTCGATCTGACTGCCCCGCACCGTGATGCGCGCCTGGAACGAATCCTGGATGAAACGCAGGTTCTCGTCATTCGGTCCGAGCAGGTTGCCGAGCAGAAGAGGGTCATTCAGATTGATGGATTGTGTTACTTCTTTTTGCATGCCTTCATCATACAAGATGAATCAAGTGCTGTTAAGGAAAGCTCACAAAGAGTCCCTTGCGGGATATCGCGAGGGGTCTCGACCTTGAAATAGGATTCGCTCATGCCGATGCCCGGTGCCTCGATGAGCACGGCTTCGCTCGTTCCGATGCGGCGTAGGCCGTCTTCTTTGCGCAGGTCGCGAGCAAGCGCGAGAAGCCTTTTGAGACGCTGTTCTTTTGTGGACGGGTCGATCTGATCGCTTCGCGTGGCTGCAGGCGTGCCTTCGCGCATCGAGTAGCGAAAGGCATGAATCTTCGAGAATCGCGCCTGCTGCGCGAGTAAGAGCGTCTCTTCGAACTCTGCATCGGTCTCACCTGGGAATCCGCAGATGATGTCACTCGATAGAGCGAGCGTAGGAAGCGCATCGTAGAGATCCTCGCAAAGCTTGAGATAGAACTCCGCACTATAGGGGCGGTTCATCTCCTTGAGCACCTTGTTCGAGCCCGACTGCAAAGGCAGATGCACATGGCGACAGATACGTCCTTCAGCTTGTGCGATACGCTCGATCGTAGCGGGAGTGAGCGAAGCCGGCTCAACAGAAGAGATACGGAAGCGCATTTCGTGAGTAGCTTCGATGAGCGTCGATAGGAGCGCATCGAGTGCCTGCTTCTCGAAACGATAGGATCCCAGATCGATGCCAGAGAGCATCACTTCACGGATGCCCGCACCCTCGAGCGCCTTCACTTCGGCAACGATCTCATCGAGTGGGCGTGAACGGGCCTTTCCCCGTGCAACATGGACGATGCAATAGGTGCACGCATGATCGCAGCCATCTTGCACCTTCACTGACACACGGGCAGGAAAGGCAAGCCCCGTGCGACACGCGGGGTCGGTCGAGAGAAAGGCAGCTTTTTCGATGATCTCCACACGAGAATCGAGCGCACGATAGAAATCGGGAGAGATCGCTGCAGCACAACCGGTGACCATGACGCGCGCATGGGTATTCTCCCGAAGAGCACGGCGAACGGCCTTGCGCGTCTTCTTCTCTGCATCTCCCGTTACCGTGCACGTATTGATGATGATCGCATCAGCCTCTTCGAGGCCGACCAGCTCGTTTCCTGTAGCGAGCAGGTGCGCGCTCATCGAATCGGATTCGGCTTTATTCACCTTGCAACCAAGGTTCACCACATGGAATCTCATCATGAGACCTGCGCTGCACAGCTACGTAATTCATTGAGCACGAGCGCGCAGGCGACCACTCCTGCAGTTTCGGTACGCAAGATCGTCGGACCGAGCGAAAGAAGAGCGACCGTAGTCTCAGAGTCTTCGATGCACTGTACCTCGTCTACGCTCATACCGCCCTCAGGGCCGATAACGATCCAGATACGCTCGAGGCATCCGAGAAGAGATCTCGTTGCGGGTGAATCGAAGAAGGCTGACACGCTGTTCGCCAGGTCTTCCTCTTCCCAAAAGACGATGACCAGATCGTGCGGCCCAAATTGCTCAGCTACCTGCGCAATCGTACGTATGCTCCCTATCTCAGGAATGGTCGTACGACCCGATTGAAGCGCAGCGCTCCGTGCGATCTGCGCGAAACGAGAGCCACGTTTATCCTTCTTCTTAGCATCGAGCTTCACCACGCTACGACGCATCTCGGTAGGATAGAACCCTGCGATGCCCAGCTCAGTAGCCGCGCGGAGCACAGTGTCCATCTTGTCGCCTTTAGCAAGCCCTTGAACGAGCATGACCGGGATCGTGTCTTTTGGTGCGTCAAGATGCTTTGCGATGCGCACCCAGAGCTCTTCCCCCTGAATCGCAGTGATCTCCACTTCGAAATAATCGCTGCTCGCATCCACCACCGCAATATGCTCGCCAACTTCAAGGCGCAGGGCCTTCACGTGGTTGTGATCCTGTGCATCGATTCCCAGAATGAAAGGAGAATCTTCCTCGCGAGCGATCGCTTCGTTGGTGCAAAAAAGCTGATGGAGCGACATAGCCGGATCCTACGAATTGAATGCGTTGCGCAGCTTCTCGAGCGGCGTACGCGCAGACGTGAAGCTTTCGTCCATTTCGTCAGCCAAATCCTCGAGCAGCTCACGTTCGCGCTTCGAAAGACGCGTGGGGATCGAGACCTCGACATGCACGAGCATATCTCCACGCACATCGTCCTGGAAACGCGGCATACCGAACCCGCGCACGCGCACGACCTGGCCATATTGGCATCCGCTCGGAATCGGAACCTTCACCAGTTCGTCTTCGAAGATGCCTTCGATCTCGATATCGGCACCAAGCGCTGCCTGGACCATCGAGATGACGGTGGTCACATGCAGATCGTCACCTACACGCTCGAAGAACTCGTGCGGGTCGATGCGGCACGTAACGATCAGATCGCCTGAACTTGCACCGCGGATGCCTGCTTCGCCATAGCCGCTCAAACGCAGCTGCTGACCATCGTGAATGCCCACGGGGATATCGACCGATAAGCGCTGACGATCGGGAACCCTTCCCTGCCCATCGCATTCTGGACACGGATTCTCGATCACCACGCCAGCACCCTGGCAGTTAGAACAGGTAGAGGCCGCTTGCATATCGCCAAGGAAGGTATGCTGAACCGTGACCACGCGTCCGCGACCATGACATTCAGGACAGGTGATCTCTTCACCGTCTTCGCCAAGACCCGTTCCACTACATTCAGGACAGGGAGAAAGGCGATCGTAGATGATCTCCTTCTTCACGCCAGCAGCAACTTCTTCGAGCGTTACGCGCAGGCCAACGCCCATATCGCGTCCTTCGCGCTTGACCGTTGCCGAGCGCCCAGCGCCACCACTGAAGAACGAACTGAACAGATCGCCCATGCCGAAACCGCCACCGAAGAGGTCTTCAAGATCGACGTACCCGCTTCCTGCGCCTGCCCCCGGGATCGCACCGTAGCGATCATAGTGGTTACGCTTCGCAGGATCGCTCAATACGTCATACGCCTCGTTGAGCTCCTTGAAGCGCTCTTCTGCATCGGGATCCTTATTCACGTCTGGATGAAGCGTACGTGCTTTCTTACGGAACGCTTTCTTCACTTCATCTTCGGTTGCAGTCTTATCCACGCCGAGAATTTCATAGAGATCTTGAGCCATGCTGTTCGTTCACTTTCTTTTGTATCAAGAATCTTGCAAAAGCGACTGGGCAGCGCGCACTGCCTTGATCGCGTGTTCATAATCCATACGGGTCGGGCCTATGACCGCGATGATGCCACGATCATCCTCCGCACCATAAGGTGCTGCCACCACCGAAACATCCGCGAGCTCCTCGCTCGCATTCTCGTGTCCGATACGCACGAGCGGCAGATCGCCCGAGGTAGGCTCATTGAAAAGATGGAAGAGGATCGTTTCATCTTCGAGCTTTTCGATGATGGGCACGAGGCGTGTTGCGTCGGAGAATTCTGGCTGATCGAGCAAGCGCGCGATGCCAAGGGTGTGCGGCCTTTCGTTCTTGCGATGCGCGCAACAATCGTAGAGTTCCTCTTCGATAAGAAGCGTGAGCGGATCGTTCAATACGTCTGCTCGTGCGTTCAATTCACGCACCGCATCGCTGCCGCTTGTGCGAGCTGCTTTGATCGTCGAACCAGCATAGATATCATTCAAAGCAGCTTCGATCGCACCCAGACGTTCCGCGCTCAGTTCCTCATTCGATTCGATCTGGCGTTGGAAGACCGATCCATCCTCACTGACGATAACGGCCAAAAGACGGTTCGTGCCAAGCTGCACCAGTGTGATACGCGCGATCTGAACGCTCACGAGCCCTCGCGGAACAACCATAGCAAGACAGTTCGTGAAACGTGCCAAGGCTTGAGAAGTCCGATCGAGCAGATCGTCGAGCTCAGAAGCGTCCTTGCGCAATTCATCCAGGATATCGGGCTTAGGAGCATCGGAAAGATTGTCGAGCAGCTCATCCACGAACGTACGATACCCAAAATCGGTCGGTACGCGCCCGGCAGAGGTATGCGGCGAGGTAAGATACCCTGCTTCTTCAAGATGAGAGAGTTCGTTGCGCACGGTAGCAGAGCTGATGTCGAGGTGATAGCGATCGATCAGCGTGCGCGAGCCGATTGGGAGCGCATGAGCAATATACTCATTGATGAGCATCCTGAGAACGTATTGTCTTCTATCTGAGAGCACGCACAACCTTTCGACTCAACGCATTTTAGCAATCTGAGGATGAGAGTGCTAAAACTCCACGAAACAATACTGTTATCGGTAGGTTATGCGCAGGGGCGGTTGAAATCGTCCGCGAACTATGGAGGAAATTCGCATTCAAGCAAGTTCGAGCAAGGTTGCGAATATCTCGTTGCCGTAGAGCCACCCCTTTTCACTCGGAACGAAACGTCCTGCTCGCTTGGCTACGAGCCCCTTCTCTTCGAGGGTTGCAAACGCTGAGCGCGTATTCGGCACAAGTGCTTCTACCGCTTGCACCTTCTCTGCGCTCACTCCCCTGCTCATGCGCATGCCGAGCATAAGATCCTCGACGAGCGCCTGTCCATGCGTGAGCACTTCCTGAACGTGGCCATCGCTAAAACGCACGCGGCTTGCATCGTTCTGCTTCATGGAAACCGCCGCATGACCGATGCCAAGGTAGGACTTTCCCGTCCAATACATCTTATTGTGCTCGCATTCGAACCCTTCGCGCGCATAACTTGCCACTTCGTAGCGGTGGAATCCGTGCGCGTCGAGCAACTCCTCTGCGCATACCATCATCTCCGCTGCAGCATCAGAGAGCGCCTCTTCGCTCTCCACGAATGCAGAGCTATCCATGAGGTCGCGCAGGCGCGTGCCTTCTTCGATCGTGAGCGGATAGATGCTCATATGCGTCACCCCAAGGGAGAGCGCCTCTTCGACCGACGAGCGAAATGAATCGATGCTCTGCCCGGGAATGCCACACATGAGATCGAGGCTGATGTTCTCGAAACGCACCTGGGCAAGCTCGATCGCCTTGCGTGCTTGGGAGGCATCATGCGCGCGCCCAAGCGTTGCCAAGACCGCATCGTCGAACGATTGCACCCCGAACGAAAGACGAGTCACGCCAAGAGCGAACAGGTCCTTCACCATAGCCTCAGTGAGGCTCTCGGGATTCACCTCGAGCGTGCACTCCACCTCAGGGGTAAGATGCATCGAGAGCGAGAGCGCATAGAGCAAGCGCGAGAGCTGCTTGTTGCCGATGTGAGTAGGCGTCCCTCCGCCGATATAGACCGTTTTAAGATCCCCGAGCAGATCGGCGCGCGAAGCTGCGCGAATCGATAAGATGAGCTCATCGATATAGGCTTCGATACGCGGATCATCAGCCGATACCGCTTCGCTCGCGAAATCACAGTACGCGCATTTACTCTTGCAGAAGGGGATGTGAATATAGAGCGCCTCATAGGGCTGCTGGCCTTCGAGCACCTCGCCGCCAGGAAGATCGATCATGCTTGCTCCTCCCCGTTCTTCTGAAGCGCCGCAACGTCATGAAAGATCGTGGCGAAATCGTTGAAGGTCACCGCATCATTGATAGCGCGACGTGCCGCTGTGGCTCCCCTCATGCCCTTCAGGTACCACATGGCATGCTTGCGCATCTTCACGATATGGTCGTCGAAGCGCTCCGAGAGCATGCGCGCATGGCGAAGCGCCACTTCGATGCGCTCATCCGTGCTTGGCGCCGGTGCAGCAACACCGGTCTCAAGATAGGATTTGATCTCGGAGAATATCCAGGGATTACCTTCGGCCGCGCGTCCGATCATCAGCGCATCGCACCCAGTTTCAGTGAGCATGGCGCGCGCACGCACCCCTGAAGTGATATCGCCATTGCCGATCACAGGGATCTTCACAGCATCTTTCACGCGACGGATCGTTTCCCAGCAAGCATCTCCTTGGTAGAACTGCTGGGCATAGCGCCCATGGACCGCAACTGCAGAAGCACCCGACTCTTGAACGATGTGAGCAAGCTCGGGGGCGGTCTCTTCGCCATAAGCAAAGCCACGGCGCATCTTCACCGTAACTGGATGCTCGACCTTGTTCGCCATCGCCTCGACGATACGACTTGCGAGCAAAGGGTCGCGCATGAGCGCAGCTCCATCACCCTTGCCCGCGATCTTGCGTGCCGGGCAGCCCATGTTCACATCGAAGGAGAAGACCGCGTGCCCGAGCATTTGCTCGAGCTCGTAGGCTTCCTGCGCCATCGTTTCTGGTTCGTGGCCGAAGATCTGAACCGCCACTTGCTTCTCAGAGGGAGCCAGCACGAGCAGATCGCGCGTCTTGCCACTGCCGTAGCTGAGCGCCTTCGCGGAGACCATTTCGGTATAGGTGAGCTGCGCGCCGGCTTCGATGCAGAGTTCGCGAAACACCTCATCGGTCACACCGGCCATCGGTGCAAGAATAAGGCGTCTATCCTTGAACAGGTCTTCCATCTCGTTAGAACCGTCGGATCATTCGTCGACTTTGAGAATGGCCATGAAGGCTTCTTGGGGCACCTCGACGCTTCCGATGCTCTTCATGCGCTTCTTGCCTTGCTTTTGCTTCTCGAGCAGCTTGCGCTTACGCGTGATGTCGCCGCCATAGCATTTGGCGAGCACGTCCTTGCGCATCGCACGTACGGTCTGACGCGAGAGCACGCGTGAGCCGACCGCAGCCTGAATGGGGATCTCGAACATCTGACGCGGGATAATGCCTTTCAACTTCTCGACCAGCACCTTGCCGCGGGCATAGGCCTTATCGTTGTGAACGATGAAAGAGAGCGCGTCGATAGGCTTGCCTGCAAGCAGGATATCGAGCTTCACGAGCTTCGAGGTCTTGTATTCATCGAAGTCGTAGTCCAGTGACGCATAACCCTTCGTGCGGCTCTTGAGCTGATCGAAGTAGTCCATGATCAGCTCCGAGAGCGGGATCTCCCAAAGCATCTCGACCGTGGTGGTCGAAAGATAGTTCATCGTGATGAAGTTCCCCCGTCGTGCCACGGTAAGGTCCATGACCGCGCCCACATAATCAGGTGGAATGAGGATCTTCGCTTTAAGGTAGGGTTCTTCGATATGATCGATCTCGGAAGCATCGGGCATATCTTGCGGCGAGTGAAGCGAGAGCATCTCGCCATTACTCTTGAACACGTGGTATTCCACCGAAGGTGCTGTCGCGAGCAAGTCGAGGTCAAACTCGCGCTCGAGACGCTCCTTGATGACCTCCATATGGAGCAATCCCAGAAAACCAACGCGGAAACCGAATCCAAGCGCGTGCGACGTTTCGGGTTCATAGATGAGGGCGGGATCGTTCAATGAGAGCTTTTCGAGCGCATCTTTCAGTGGTTCGTACTGGTCGCCATCGATCGGGAACAGGCCCGTATAGACCATCGGTTTCACATCACGATACCCCGGGAGCGGTTCGGTGCAGCCACCCGTGGCGTTCGTGATCGTGTCGCCCACTTTCACCTGCGCAGGGTCCTTAAGACCCGTGACCAGATAGCCCACTTCGCCAACGCCAAGTTCATCGACGGGCACCTCGGTGGGTTTGCGCACACCCGCTTCTTCAACGAGTGCGGTGGTATTGGTGGCCATCATGCGGATCTCTTGGCCTTTTTTGAGCGACCCATCCACGATGCGCACGAGTGCGACCACGCCCCGATACGCATCGAAATAGGAGTCGAAGATGAGCGCACGCAGTGGTGCATCCTTCTCTCCTACTGGAGCTGGGATCGTATAGACGATCGATTCGAGCAAGTCCTCGATGCCGGTACCGGTCTTGCCACTAGCAAGGATGGCATCATCGGCAGGAAGGGCAAGCGAGTCCTCGATCTCGGCACGCACGCGCTCAGGATCAGCTGCTGGAAGGTCGATCTTGTTGATGAGCGGGATGATCTCAAGGTTGGCATTCATCGCCATCATGGCGTTCGCAACCGTTTGCGCTTCGACGCCCTGCGTAGCATCGACCACGAGCACTGCACCTTCGCAAGCTGCAAGAGAGCGGGAAACCTCATAGGTGAAGTCAACATGACCAGGGGTATCGATCAGATTGAAATGATACAGCTCACCATCTTCGGCGCGATAGTCAACACGCACCGCCTGGCTCTTGATCGTGATGCCGCGTTCGCGCTCGATATCCATCGAATCGAGCAACTGTTCTTTCATATCGCGCGAAGAGACCGTTTCGGTAAGTTCGAGAATACGGTCAGAGAGCGTCGATTTGCCGTGATCGATGTGGGCGATGATCGAGAAATTGCGGATATACTTCGGGTCGATGGGCATGGATCGTTCAATCCTTCTCTTATAAGAAAACAGAGGGTCATTCATTCATCGCCAAGCGCATGCTTACCTCTATTCAGTGAAGCAAGGCCGCCCAAGGCACTTCGTGATTCTATCAAGCACTGCCAGGATCCAGGGCGCGCAAGCACTCATTCTTCGCTAAAAGCGCAAGAAACGCCTGCGACCTCTTCCCCAGCCCGATCAAGCACTGACAAACATTTTATCGAAGCGCACTACACGGCTTTGAAAAGTTGTGATACGATTCTAAGGCTTTCGTCTACAACTTGTATTTCAATGGAGGATAAAACGTGGCGAACATTAAAAGTCAAAAGAAGCGAATCATCACCAACGAAAAAGCTCGTCTGCGCAATCGTGCAGTACGCTCTGAACTCAAGACCGCAACACGTGCAGTCCATGATGCAGTAGAAGCAAAGAACGGTGCAGAGGCCTATGCTGCTGCGCTCGCTGCATGCCGCCTGCTCGATCGCGCTGTCACCAAGGGTGTTATCCATAAGAATCAGGCTGCTAACCGCAAGTCTGGCATCATGAAGCTTGCTAACACGGTCGTCACCGCTGAGGACATCGCCGCATACAAGCCAGCAGAGAAGAAAGCTCCTGCTAAGACCGGTTCCAAGAAGGCTGCTGCAAAAGCTGCTCGCAAAGAAGCACAGGCTGCTGCTGAGAAGGAAAAGGATAAGCGCCGCAAGAAGACGCAAAAGGAGCAGGCTGCTGCCGCTAAGAAGAAGGCAGAAGCTGAAGCTGCTGCAGCCGCAGAAGACGAAGCTGCCGCCGCTGAAGAAGTCGAAGAAGACGCAAAAGAAGCAGCCGAAGAAGCTGCGGTTGAAGAAGCAACTGACGAAGCATAATCTCGCCACTCTATCTCGGATTCGTCCGCATATCGAAAAAGGTGCCCGGCTCAATGCCGGGTTTCTTTTTGTCTTAAAACCCGATCTTGAACTTTTTGCAAGACAACCGAACCCTTATAGAGAGCTATCGTTTTGGGCCTCTCTCTGCCCTCTAGAGATATGCAAGACGCTCCGCTCTATAAGATTTGATAGAATAGTTCCACATCGAACAAGAGCAAAAAACGAGGTATATATGAAAGCGCTCATTCCTGCTGCAGGTCTCGGAAGCCGATTCCTCCCTGCCACCAAAGCACAACCAAAAGAAATGCTGCTCGTCGTTGACAAGCCAGCTATTCAATATGTTGTTGAAGAAGGGCTCGCTTCTGGTGCCGATGAAGTGATCATCATCAACAGTCGCGATAAGAAATCGATCGAAGAGCACTTCACACCCGATCCCGACCTGGAAGCAGAACTGCGCAGTCGCGGCAAAGATAGCTATGCCAATAAGGTGGCTCACGCAGGCAGCTTGAATGTCTCCTACGTCTATCAAGATGAGCCGCTCGGCCTTGGTCATGCTGTTCATTGTGCTGCTGATAGGATCGAAGGCGAACCGTTCTTCGTTCTTCTCGGCGATGTACTCGTTCCTGAGAACAACATGCTTACCCGTATGAAGGAAATCTCAGACGAACATAACGGTGCCAACGTGATCGCTGTGCTCCCCGTTCCTGAGGCGCAGGTCGATCGTTTCGGCGTGATCGCTGGTGAAGAAATTGCAGGTGGTGTCTGGAAGGTTTCAGCTCTCTGTGAAAAGCCTGCCCCCGAAGAGGCACCGAGCAATCTTGCGGTATTCGGCCGTTATCTCCTCTCCCCGCGTGTCATGGAGCTCCTTGCCGAAGTCAAGCCTGGCGCTGGCGGAGAGATCCAACTCACCGATGCGCTCGACGAGGTGCTCAAAGAAGAAGAGATGTATGCGCTTATCATCGACGAGGAGGACGGCTTCGATACTGGTACCGTAGAAAGCTGGCTCGATACCAACAATCGCCTCTTCGCACGCCTGAAGAACGCTTAATAAGTAACAAACTACCCGGTCGTTCGACATCAACGTCGCCTCAATGAGGGGCTTACGCCTGAGGGGTGGTTGGGTCGACCCGCTTTCGTTGCTCAATGGCCTGCAATCCTGCAGGCCATCTCGTGCACTTCGCTCCTTCGGACAGCCTATTACTATTTAAGAATGCGAACTCAGAGTCGTCCAACCACCCCACAGGCTGCGCCCCTTGAGGCAATACCAACCCAAAAAATGACGAACGACCGGGTAGTTTTTCACCCGCTTGCCTAGAGAAGAACAAGACCCCGCAACCAGTATGGTGCGGGGTCTTCGATTAACGATGATCGTAAATCAATAAGGTTAGATCATAGGAAGTGACTGCAATTCAGGCTCAGACGATTCCTGCTGGCCTTCAGCGATAACGGGAACAAGCTCATCTTCTGCCTCGATCTCCTCGATGAAGGGTCCAAAGAGCGCTTCGCCGTTCTGACTCAGCTCGACCATGCCAGTAAGGATATCAACATACTGATAGGATTGACGAGCTGCAACACCACGCTTACGCTTGACCTCCATGATGAACAGCTTGGGATGCACCTGCATGAGGACACCTTCGCTCTCAACGATCTTAGAACGACCCATATTCGCACGAACGCGGAGCTTCTGGCCAACAAAATCGCTTAACGTATCATGAATGCTATCGACGATCTGTGCTTGCTTTGCTAAATCCATAAACACTTCCTCAAAAAGGCATAGTAAAACTCGTTTATAATAGCACGCGCCCAAATCTAGGTATAACAACTACGTTTGTTTTTTCACCAGCGGTGCTTTTTATTCGTTAAGAAACTGGATCCTGATTCGATGGCGAGCACTCGATCAACCGCGAACCAGTGAAGCGTATGCTTCACCGAGCTTCAGGAAGTCTGAAACGGCAAGCACCTCGCCGCGCACTTTCGGATCGATGCCGCTTCGCTCGAAGAGATCGGAGAGAAGCGATGATGCATCGAGCGAAGGATCAGTTCGCTCGAAATAGCGCTTCATCGAATTCGCGATGGTCTTACGACGGTTCTCAAAAGCAGCATCGGCCATGAGCATCGTTGCCTGCGTCAGCTCGCTGCTGCGCTCTTCTGCAATACGGTCAAGACGGATGACCGTGCTCTTCACGCGAGGTGGAGGGAAGAAGTTGCTCTCTGCCACCGAGAACTTCCTCGTAGGCTTGGCGAAAAGACGTAGCTTGACCGTATACGCTCCATAGTTCTTCGATCCAGGAGCCGCGCTCATGCGATCGGCTACTTCAGCTTGCACCATGATCGTTGCACTCTCAAGGCTCTCGAACCGCTGGAAGAAATCGAGCACGATCGTGGCAGCGACCGCATAAGGAAGATTGGACACCAGCTTATTCGGAGCGAAAGGAAGCTCGCCTGCCTGCACATCCAACGCATCAGCCGAGATGAGCGAGAACGCATCGGAAAAAGGCGCGCATGTCTCTTCGAGCACCTCGATAAGATCGGTATCGCGCTCGATCGAGACTACCTCCCCGCTGCGCTTCAAGAGCGCTTCAGTGAGCGTTCCGATCCCGGGGCCAACTTCTACCACGCGATCTGTGCGCGAAAGCTCTGCAAGATTACAGATGCGCTCGACCACCCCATCATTGATAAGGAAGTGCTGCCCGAGCGATTTCTTCGTGCTCAATCCGAATCGGTCGAGCACTGCTCTGGTATCTGCAACAGAAGCAAGCGAAGAGAGACGCGCCATTATCGTTACTCCCCTCTTCCCTGCTCGATCATCTGCAATACTTCAGAGACGATCGTATCTTCATCCACAGCGATGAGATCACGCACGTCAACCACCGAAAAATCTGCAAGAGCAAAAGGAGATGCGACCTGCGCTTGCGCAGGAGCGGTGCCATACGGGTCTCCCCCTTCGCCAACGAACGCCACATACAGTGCGCGTTTAGGAGGGAGCACCCCTCCCTGTTCGATCTGTTGCTGACGTTTCCAAAAGTAGGGCTGAAAACGGTCGAGCACAGCCTTGAACTGCGAAGGAACGCCTGCAAAATAGATAGGACTCACCACCAGAGCAGCATCTGCTGCATCGAGCGCAGAAGAGATGCGCGCGAGATCATCGGAGTAGATGCAAGTGAAGTTCTCTTTGCACTGGTCGCAACCGATACATCCGTGTACGGCAATGCGAGCGCACGAGAAGAGCGTAACGCTGCTACCAAGTTCGCGAAGCACGTCCGCGATCCTTGTTGCAGCATTGCTGCATTTCCCCTGATCATAGGGAGAGCCTACCAGTATTACCCAACTTGCCATGGGGTTAGCTCCCTATCGAGCAGCGAACAGGCATTGCTGAAGAGTTGCTCAAGAAAACCGCGCTGCTCATCGAGCGTGGTGCATCCATACAGTTCGCACAGTTTAGCCGCCGTGAAGATCGTGAATTCTGGCCCGCATTCGATACCGCGCAGTGGTTCGGGGGTCATGAACGGTGAATCGGTTTCTGTGAGCAAGCGATCGAGCGGCACCTGAAGCGCACTTTCACCCACCTCAGGAGACTTCTTGAAGGTAACAGGCCCTCCGAACGCCACATAGCAACCAGCCTCTACCCACGGCTCGAGAATGGGCGAATCGAGGTTGAAGCAGTGCAGCAATACCCCTGCCTCGGGGAATCCCTCTTCTTGCAAGATAGCGAAGCCATCATCGTGAGCTTCACGCATATGCAAAAGGAGTGGCAGTCCGGTCTTGTGAGCAAGACGGATCTGACGCCTGAATGCTTCACGCTGTTCAGGGCGCGGTGAATGATCGTAATGATAGTCGAGCCCCACTTCACCGATCGCAGCGACCCGCGGGTCGTGCAAGTCCCGCAACAGCTTCTCTTCAAGCGCATCATCATAGAACTTCGCATTGTGAGGATGGCAACCGATCCCGACCCTCACCTTTGGTTTAGCGAACTCGAAACCTGGAAGCTCGTAGGAATCGTAGATGCGCTTCGCCTCTTCGAACCACGAATCAAGCTGCTCGAAGGTGGTACGGTCATCTTCCTGCACATCGACGATCGTGCAGATGAACTTGATGCCATACAGCGCGCTCCGAGCGAGCGCAAGCGCAGGATTGCCGAGCATATCGAGATGCGCATGAGTATCGGCGATAGGTGCATCGAACTTCGGCGGAGAGACAAGCCTGCATTTTTCCTTCTTGCGCTTCTGGTAGAAGAGCATATCGCGGGCAAACGGAGCAAGATCCGCAAGGGGCATGCTCTCCCCAAAGGAATAGGAGAGCAGGTCGGTTTGATTATTCGAGGGAGAAGTCGATCGCATCTACATCCAATCGCGGATAGAGCGGCGTCCCGGTCTCTACCGAAAGACCAGGCGCAAGCTGTCCCCAAGCGCTGGCCGCTTCGATGTCGGTGATATCAGTGACATCGCCAAGGCTCATGCGATTGAAGACCTCATTTGAAGTAGTGGGCATGAACGGCGCCATGAACAGCGCGATGATACGGATCGCCTCGAGTGCGTTATAGATGACTGCAGCGAGTTCATCAGCGGTTTCTTCGCTCTTAGCAAGGTTCCAGGGAGCAGAATCTTCCACATAGAGGTTCACACGGCTCGCAAGCTTCTGCACCGCAGCGGCCGCCGCAGAAAAATCGACGTTGCTCATAGCTTCGTCGTATTCTTTGTACAGATCAGCAGCTATCTCAGCGAGCGGATTATCCTCTGCACCTGCAGGGGGCGTAGGCACCACGCCATCGAAATACTTGTTCGTCATGTTGAACACGCGCGATACGAGGTTGCCCCAAGTATTCGCCAGATCAGCATTGTAGACCTGCACCATGCGCTCGATCGAGATTGAGCCATCGTGACCGAACTGCACATCGGAAAGGAAATAGTAGCGATACGGATCCACGCCGAAGACCTTGACCAGATCTGCAGGCTTCAAGGCATTGCCGCGCGATTTCGACATCTTCTCGCCCTTGGTAAGCAAGAAGCCATGACCGAAGACCGTGTGCGTGATGGGCATACCAGCTGCCATGAGCATAGCGGGCCAAATAACGCAGTGGAAACGGATGATGTCCTTGCCCACGAAGTGATACTGCATGGGCCATGCTGCCTCATATTCCGCAGCACGATCAGGATCGCTATAGCCGATGCCAGTAAGATACGCCAAAAGCGCATCTGCCCACACATAGGCTACGTGACCTTCATCGAAGGGCAACGGAACGCCCCAATCGAAGGTCGAACGCGAGATGGAGAGGTCCTTAAGGCCGCTCTTCACGAATGAGATGATCTCGTTTTTGCGCGTGACTGGACGGATAAAATCAGGGTTCTCCTCGTAGAATTCGAGCAGCTTGTCTTCGAAATCAGAAAGCTTGAAGAACCAGTTCTCTTCCCCACTCGTCTTCTGCACAGGACGCTTGCAATCAGGGCAAACGTATTCACCCTCCTCGTTCTTCTCGAGGTCGGATTCAGCGTAGTAGGTTTCTTCGTGAACGCAGTACCAGCCTTCATAGGCACCCTTATACAGAAAGCCTTTTTCGTACAGGTCGTTCCAGAACGTGCGCACGGTCTCAGCGTGACGCGGTTCGGTGGTACGCACGAAATCGGTGTAGGTGATATCGAGCATGTCCCATGCATCGCGGAATGCAGGCTCCATCGAGTCGCACCACTCCTGGGGTTCCATATCGTGAGCAGCAGCCGTGTCTGCGACCTTTTGGCCATGTTCGTCCATACCAGTGACGAACGAGACATCATAGCCATTCATACGCTCATAGCGTGCGAGCGCATCGGCTGCGATCGTGGTGTAAGCGGTTCCCAGGTGCGGAGCTGCATTTACATAATAGATAGGCGTAGTGAGTGCATAAGCGCCTTTTGACATTGGAACGACTCGCTTTCTGATCAGGTAAGAGCACATGATGCTCGCCTGATCGCTCGTTTGGTGCACAGTGTTTGATAAGAAGATCGAAGATCCGAAACGTTTAACGCCCCTCAGTGCTGAATTCATCCTGAACAGACGAAACAGGAATGATCTGCGAAGCTTCATGCACGATCTCGTACGTGTCGCGTGCGATCATGTACTCCTCATCGGTCGGGATGACGATGATGGTCACATCTGAATTATCGGTCGAGATGATACGTTCGAAACCGCGCTGCTTGTTCTTTTCGGGATCGAGGATGATGCCGAGAGGCTGGAAACCGGAGAAGATCATGCGACGCATCTTCTGGCAATTCTCGCCCACACCCGCAGAGAGCACGATCGCATCTGCGCCTGACATGAGCGCCAGATACTGCCCGATATATTTCTTGCAGATCGATGAATACATCTCGTACGCGAGGATCGCACGCTCATCGCCTGCATTCGAAGCGTCACGCACCATACGAAGATCGTTGCTGATGCCAGAAACGCCCAAAAGACCCGATTTCTTGTTGAGCACATCGTTGACCTCTTCCGTAGAAAGTCCTTCGTGCTCCATCAGAAACGTCACGATCGCAGGGTCGATCGAACCTGAACGCGTACCCATCATGAGGCCATCGAGCGGCGTGAAACCCATCGAAGTATCGACCGGGATACCGTGGTCGACCGCCGTGATCGAACAGCCGTTGCCCAAATGACAGGTGATGATGCGCAGATCGCTCAAGTCTTCACCAAGGATCGCAGCAGCACGTTCGGAAAGATATCGGTGAGACGTGCCATGGAACCCATATTTGCGGATGCCGTACTTCTCGTAGTATTCGTACGGGATCGGGTACATATACGCTTTTGCCGGCATGGTCTGGAAGAAGGCTGTATCGAACACCGCCACTTGTGGGGTATCCGGCATGAGCTCTTGGCAGGCTCTGATGCCAGCGACCGCAGCCTTGTTATGGAGCGGAGCAAGTTCTGCCAGTTCCTCGATCTTTGCGATAACGTCATCGTCGATGAAGGCCGAACGATCGAAGTATTCGCCACCATGCACGACACGATGCCCAACCGAGCTGATCTCGTCGAGCGATGCGATGACCGGATCGTCCCCAGAAAGAAGGGAATCGATGACGAGCTTGAGTGCTTCGGTGTGATCTTTCAGAGGTTCCTCGATCAAGACCTCATTATCGTCAACACGATGCTTGCGGAAAGCATCGGGAGAACCGACGCGCTCGCACAGACCGCGCGCAAGCACCTTATTGGAATTGAGATCGACGAGTTGATACTTGAGCGACGAAGATCCTGCATTGATAACGAGGGTTTTCAACGAAACTCCTTCCGAAAGCCTTTGAATAATTATACGTTCTGACCTTGGAAGGCTTCTTAACGCACGATGGCTTTATCGGTGACTGGGTGGACGGCTGCGCACGCAACCCGAACGGAACACCCCGCACCTATCAGGTGGGATTAAGCCTTGGAAAGTTCTGTGTCGGTTTGCGTATCGTCGATGTTCGTATCAAGCTCACCCATGAGCACCTCAACCTTTTGCTGCGCGTCAGCAAGGCTTGATTTCAGATAGCGCAAAAGCGCGACCCCGCGCTCATACTTCACAAGACTCTCTTCAAGTTCGAGCGTATTGCTCTCGAGCGCCTCTACGATCGCAGAAAGCTCATTCATCGCTTCACGGAACGTGAGGGTGATCTCTTCGTTTGCCATGATCTCTCCTTACTGGGCCAAACCCTATGAATCAAAACGGATCAGTTTGTCTCTCCGAATTCGATGATGACCTCTTCATGTGTCGCAGCGACCGCGCAATCGATAACACCATCCGACACCTGGATCGACAATCTATCATTCGGTTTAACGCCCTCGATGCTCTTCACCAGCGCGCCTGAAGCATCCTTCGTGATCGACCAGCCACGCGCGAGCGCTCCAAGCGGTGAAAGGTCATTCAAGCGCGCGCTCGCAAGGGCCGCTTGGTTGAAGAAGCGCTCGAGCACGATCTTGCCCGTATTCGCCATCGCAAGATCGTAGAGCGACAGATCATGCTTGCGTGCGGTGAACTGGGCATCAAGGCTCGTAGCGAAGGTGCGCGTCAGATGATCGAGCGATTGAAGCTGTGAGGCGATCATATGCGGAAGCGCGCTCGTAAGACGCGACCCCACACCTTCAAGCTTCGCCTTCTCCGCTTCTCCAAAACGCCCAAGAGCACCTTCCAAACGCGCCTGCGTATGATCGAGCCACTGAAGGTCGTTCGCATAGAGATAGTGCACATCCCTAAAGAGCGGACGGTTCTCAAAAGCATTCACGTAGTTGATCGAGCGTTCGATGCGATGCAAGAAGACCTGACTCATACGTGCACCGAACGAATCGAGCACTTCCAAAAGTTCAAAACGGCTCGGACTGACCGCTTCAGCTGCAGCGGTTGGGGTCGAAGCACGCACGTCGGCGACCATATCGGCGATCGAGGTATCAGGCTCGTGTCCGATACCCGTGATGATAGGCACCGGGCTTTGTGCGATGAAGCGCGCGAGCGCCTCATCGTTGAACGGCATGAGGTCTTCGAAGGACCCACCGCCGCGTACGAGCAACACCTCTTCAGCTCCCGCACGAATGACCGTCTCAAGCCCCGAGATAAGATCGGCAGCAGCCTGCTTCCCTTCTACCGGGACACCCGCGAAAAGGATCTTCGCAAGCGGATAGCGACGGCGCAGCGTGCGCAGAACATCATGCACAGCAGCTCCACGCGGAGAGGTGACAAGACCGATCTTAGAAGGATACGCAACCACGCTTCGCTTGCGCGCAGGATCCATCAGGCCTTCGTTCTTCAGCATGAGCGCCCGTTTAGCAACTTGCGCGCGCAGATCGCCTTCACCAGCGAGCTTGAGCGAAGACACGTCGAAATTCATACGCCCCTTTGGCGTGAATATCGTGAACTTGCCCACCACTTCAACACGCGCACCTAAGCGGAGCGGAACTCCGGCACTCTTGTAGCGGTTCATCCACATGAGGCACGGCAGCGCCGAGTTCTCGTCTTTGATCGTGAAGTAAACCGCCTTGTAGCCAGGCTTCTGATTGAGTTCGCTCACCTCGCCCACGATATGGAAAGCGTTCTCGGAAATGATCGACTTTGCGATATTGAGCGCTGCTGAGACGCTGAGCGCCTTGCGTTCGTTAACGGGGCGCTCTTCAGCTGACCCGTTTGGAGCGCTATCGAAGCGTTCGTTCGACGAAAAGGTCATCGCGAACGCCTAGTTGTCTCGCGCAGAGAGCAAATAGAGCAACTGCAAGATGGAAATGAGCGCCGCTGCCAAATAGGTGAACGCGCAAGCGCGCAACACACTTGCTGCCCCTGCTTGTTCACCACCCGGAATACCGGTCGACTGCATATAGGCAAGCGCACGGCGACTGGCGTCGAATTCGACCGGCAGGGTAACGATCTGAAAGAGGACTGCGACCGCATAGAGCGCGATCGCAACATCAACAAGACCGATCACGTTCAGGATGATGCCAGCGAGCAGGATGAAGATCCAGGTGTTCGAAGCGAGGTTCACCACAGGCACGAGCGCAGAACGCACCTTCATGGGCTTGTAGTCTTGTGCGAACTGGCACGCATGCCCCACCTCATGACATGCAGTTGCAGTCGCCGTGATCGAACGACCGTTGTACGAATCGGGACCGAGCGTGATCGAATTGTCCTTCGGATTGAAGAAGTCTTGGCCTTCTCTTCCCATGCGCACTT
The DNA here is from genome assembly GCA_902464295.1 of uncultured Eggerthella sp. GTDB lineage: Bacteria > Actinomycetota > Coriobacteriia > Coriobacteriales > Eggerthellaceae > Anaerotardibacter. The sequence continues at coordinate 3,764 of CABQIW010000001.1, read as the reverse complement.
CAACGCCTTGGATACCGTAGTAGTTGAGCATGCCAACGGCAACATCACGACCGGTCATCTGGCTGGTATTGGGCACATGAGAGTACTTATTGAGCTGGTGGTTCACATACCCTTGCGCACCGAAGCCGATCGCAAAGGTAACGAGTATGAGTAAAAGATAGGTCACGAGGATCATTCCTTATACCGTATGAGTGACTACAACTGAACCGTGCCTTGATCGTAAGAACCGCACGATCCTTATCTTACAGAGTACTTTATCGCGAGAGTGAGGCGCAAAGCGTTATGAGCGTGTAATCTCCAGATTTCCCTCAGCAATCTGAAGCGTGCGCTTGCCCTCCATGAAAGCAACGAGCTCTTCGCCGAGCATATGCCTGCGCCACCCTTTCATGAGCTCGCATTCATCCCAATGACCGCGTGCGAGCGCCACTAATTCACTGTGGGGCGCAAGCGTCTGAGGAGCGATGTCGTTCTCGCGAGCGATCTTGCGTGCAATTCCCGAGAGCACATCGACGATCGCATCGACATTCGCTTCGCTCTTCGACTTCTTCTGCATATGCGGCAGCTCATCCTCAGGGCAGTTCAGACCCTTCTTGATGCACTCGAGCACCTTGCGCGCCTGGTTCGTGGAGAGCGATTCGCGCATTCCGCGTACCATGTAGAGCTCATCGAGCGTCGTGGCCTCCCTACGGCACGACTCCACGATCTGCTCATCGGAAAGGATCCACTTGCGAGGGATGTTGCGGTTCTGAGCTTCGAGCTCACGCCACGCAGCCACTTCGCGTGCGGCCGCAAGCTGATGGTTCTTGAGCTGATTGACACGTTTGAGCTTGAGGAAGCGCGTATAAGGATCGGTTATATAACGATCGGGCTCGCTCAGCTCCTCGAACGACTCAGTGAGCCATGCAAGGCGGTCCTTGCTCTTGAGTGCCTCGACCATCTTCTCGTGGATCTCAGGCAGATAGAGCACGTCTTCAGCCGCATAGCGAATCTGAGACGGAGAGAGCGGTCGGCGCGACCAGTCGGTGAACGAATCCTTCTTCGCAAGCTCCACATCGCAGTACTGGGAGACCAGAAGCGCATACGAAGGCTGCTGATTCTTGCCAAGCAGCGTTGCGGCGATCTGCGTATCGAACACCGGAGCGGGCAGTACGCCCGTCTCGCGCAAGAGAATCTCCATGTCTTGGCTGCACGCATGGAAGATCTTCAATATGTTCGGATTCGTGAAGGGACGCGCCAGTGGTTTCAAGCTCGCAAGCGCGAGCGGATCGATGATCGCGATCATGCCTTCGATGCCGATCTGGACCAAACAGGTCTTCGGATAGTAGGTCTTTTCGCGCAAGAATTCGGTGTCGATCGCCATATAAGAGCTTGTCTCGCAAGCTTCGACGAAATCTTGGAACGCAGATTCGGTATCTATGAGTTGTTTCGTTGTCATCGTTTATATAAACCAGTTCTCGATCAGGACATCGAACTACTATAATGCATTAGTGAGCATCTTGAAGGAGCGCGAAGGGGCGACGGTGAAAGTTCTTGTCATTCATAACATCGGTTCAGGCCATGGGGCTGGAGCGATCTACGACTTCATCCGTTCCTACGCCGAAGACGGTGACACGATCACGCTGCGCACCTTCAATGGACATACCCCTTTTGCCACCTTGCTCGAAGATGCCCGCGATTACGATTTCGTGGTAGCGAGCGGCGGAGATGGCACGATCGCAGCGGTCACCTATGAGCTGCGCTATTCCGATATCCCCATCCTTCCCTTCCCTTCGGGGACCGCGAATCTGCTCGCGATGAACCTTTCCTCGCCGAATGAGCCTCATGCGCTCTGCAAGGTGGCAGACCAAGGGCAGACGATGTACTTCGACCTGGGCGAGATCGAAACCCCCGAAGCTTCGATCGGGTTCACGATCATGGCGGGTTGCGGCTACGATGAGATCATCATGCGTCTTGCTACGCAGCATAAGCAGGTACTCGGTCCGGTTGCCTATTTCCATGCAGCCTTCACCAACCCCACTCCCCCGCATTCGCAGTTCGTGCTCAATATCGACGGACAGAGAATCGAAAGCGATGGCATCGCTGTGGTGTTCACTAATTTCTCGCGCATCCAATTCGACCTGATGGTCTCGGACATGAACCTCCCGCAAGACGGGTTGATCGACGTGGTCATCGTCAAAACGAAGACTGCGCTCGAGCTACTGCCCACACTCGTTGCAAAAGCCGTCGATCATAGCGGCAACCTAGCCAAGAAGATCGGCAGCTTAGAGGTGTATCGCGGACGCGAGATCACGATCGAGGCAACACCTGAGATGTACATGGAATACGATGGCGAACCAACGCGCCTTCACACACCTTTTACGGTGCGTTGCCTGCCGAGGGCGGCACGCTACATCGTTTCCGATGATTGCATTCGCTACTTCGAAGAACTCAAAACAGCCGCAGAACTTGCTTAAAGCTGATCCTTCGTTGAATCGATCTCGCGATTCTTGCGCGCGACCCACATCTGATAGTTCTTCTTGTACTTCATCTGAATGAGCTCGAGGATGATCGAGAATACCATAGCGAAGTACACCATGAGTTTTTCGAGGTGCATATCGAGGATCTCGATCCCCGAATTGATACCCAGGCCATCGAGCGTGAGCAGGATGCCGATCATCACGATGAACACGAGCGCGAGAATCTTGATCTCGGTATGTTGGTTGATAAAGTTCGAGATCGCGTCGATGAAGATCATCATGAGCACGACCGCGATGATAACAGCCAAGATCATGATGATGAGATGTTGGGCAAGACCGACCGCTGTGATGACCGAGTCGATCGAGAACACCAGGTCCATGACCATGATCGTGATGACTGCTTGAGGTAACGTGATCGCGCTTCTGTGCACTTCAGGCTCGTGTTGCTCTTTTTCTTCGGTTAGATTGAGCACGCTTCTGATCTCATCGATTCCCTTATAGATCAGATAGATTCCACCCGCCAACAGCACAAGATCACGCACGGAGAAGCCCATCGGTTCGCCATGGATCTCGATGAACGGGATCGTGAAGAGCGGTGTGGTCATGTGCACGAGAAACGATGCGAAGCATAAGAAGATGATGCGCATGATAAGCGCACCCAAAAGACCGATCTTACGACCGAGATGCTGCTTTTCTGCGGGAAGCCGATCGGTAGTGATGGCGATGAAGACAAGGTTATCGACCCCGAGCACGATCTCCAAGAACAGAAGCGTGATAAGGCTGATCCATGCTTCTGGTGTGGTGAAGATCGAAAGGTCGAACATGGGCACAAATGCCATCCTTTATAAAAAAGACCGCTGAGCGGTCTTGAGCTTGTATGGAGGCGACGCCCGGATTCGAACCGGGGGTAAAGGCTTTGCAGGCCTCTGCCTTACCACTTGGCCACGTCGCCGATTAAAAAAGCCGACCGAATGTAATATCCAGTCGGCTTGACTAATCAATGGAGCGGACGACGGGGTTCGAACCCGCGACCCTCACCTTGGCAAGGTGATGCTCTACCAACTGAGCCACGTCCGCGCGCAAGAACCTATTATACCGACTCGCCGCTGATGTTCAAGAACAAAAAAATGACCGGCATAAAACCGGTCATAAGAATTCATGGAGCGGACGACGGGGTTCGAACCCGCGACCCTCACCTTGGCAAGGTGATGCTCTACCAGCTGAGCCATGTCCGCATGTTTGGTTTTCAAATTTGGAGGCGACGCCCGGATTCGAACCGGGGGTAAAGGCTTTGCAGGCCTCTGCCTT